>JAZRRX010000068.1:0-3791 GCA_045651165.1 Eubacteriales bacterium | reverse complement strand
ACTAACTCCCCGATAAATCCCAATTTATCAATCAGAATTTCTACATTTTTAAATAAAGGGGAGATTACTCTCCCCTTTGATTAATTATCTAATTCTTTCACCAAGGGGTGTTTCGTTGTCAAGGAAGATTACTCTTACCTGTTCTTCGCCACTTGCCAAAATCATACCGTTGGACTCAATTCCACAAAGTGTTGCAGGCTTAAGGTTAGTTACAAGCACTACCTTTTTGCCGATAAGTTGATCGTGGGTATAGAATTTTGCAATGCCGGAAACAACCTGGCGCTGCTCATAGCCCAAGTCAACCTTAAGTTTTAAGAGTTTCTTTGCCTTAGGAACGGGCTCGCATTCAAGAATCTTCGCAACGCGAAGTTCAACCTTCATAAAGTCCTCAATACCGATAAGCGCAAGACCTTCGGGCTTTTCAATTTTGGGTTCTTCAACAACGGGAGCAAATCTGGCCTTTCTCTTTTCTTCAAGTTCTTCAAGTTTCTTTGCTTCGTCAACACGAGCAAAGAGAACCTTAGAATCGCAAACAGACTTGCCCGCTTCAATTCCACAGAATTTGTCAAGTGTGCCGATAGAATCAAGAGAAGTTACCTCTGTTCCAAGTTCTGCAAAGATTTCTTCGCTAGTAGCAGGAACAAAAGGAGCAAGAAGAATTGCACCCCAACGAATTGTTTCAAGAAGATTATAAAGAACAGTGCCTAGTCTTTCTCTCTTGCTCTCGTCCTTTGCAAGAACCCAAGGAGTAGTTTCGTCAATGTACTTGTTCGCTCTTGAGAACATCTCGAAAACAGATTCAAGCGCATCAGCAAGGTGATAATCGTCCATAAGTGCGATGTACTTTTCATATGCCTTCACACAAGATGCCTTAAGCTCATCGTCAAGAGCATCGGGGCATGTGGGAGCTAAAATCGCCTTGTCAAAATACTTCTTTTCCATATCAAGTGTACGCTTAACAAGGTTTCCAAGGTTGTTTACAAGGTCTGTGTTATATCTCTTGATAACTGCTTCGTAAGTAATTGAACCATCGTTTGCATAGGGCATTTCAGAGAGCGCATAGTAACGAACTGCGTCAACTGAGAATTCATCAGCAAGCTCGTCTGCATAAATTACGTTGCCCTTTGACTTTGACATTTTGTCCATACCAAAGTTGAACCAAGGATGTCCAAACACCTTTTCGGGAAGTGGAATGTCAAGCGCCATAAGGAATATTGGCCAATAAATTGTATGGAAACGAAGAATGTCCTTACCAATAACGTGAACGTCACAGGGCCACCATTTCTTGAAATTCTCGCTCTGCTCTTCGAAAGATTTATCGGGGTCATAACCGATAGCAGTAATATAGTTTGAAAGTGCATCAAGCCAAACGTATGTTACGTGCTTCTTATCAAAATCAACGGGAATACCCCAAGTAAATGATGTACGGGACACGCAAAGATCCTGAAGACCACCCTCTGCTTTTAAGAAGTTGTTAACCATTTCCTTCTTTCTTGATTCGGGCTGAATGAAATCGGGATGAGCTTCAATGTGAGCCAAAAGCTTGTCTGCATATTTGCTCATCTTGAAGAAATATGCCTCTTCCTCTGCTCTCTTTACCTCACGACCACAGTCGGGACACTTTCCACCCTCTGCCTGAGTTTCAGTAAAGAATGACTCACAGGGTGTGCAATACCATCCCTCATATTTGCCCTTATAAATATCGCCCTGTTCATAGAACTTTTTAAACATCTTTTGAACTGCGAGCTCGTGATAATCATCTGTTGTACGAATAAAGTAGTCATAGGATGTGTTCATCTTATCCCAAACGCCCTTGATTTCCCCTGCAACACCATCAACATATGCCTTGGGTGTAATTCCAGCTTCTTTTGCAAGGTCTTCAATCTTTTGTCCGTGCTCGTCAGTACCTGTGCAGAAGAACACGTCAAATCCACGCGCTCTCTTGTAACGAGCAACCGCGTCTGTCATAATTACTTCATAAGTGTTGCCAAAGTGGGGCTTTCTTGAAGCGTAAGCTATCGCTGTAGTAATGTAATATTTTGGTTTCATATTTACTCCTTCTCCTTTGCGAATGGGCAAAGGATATGTATTTGTTATCTTATTGTTTAATTTTTATTCCAAAGGCGCATTATCTCGTCAACAACGAGGCGAGTAGCAAATTCAATGGAATCCGCTTCAATTGTACAAGCCGCCGCCTTGATATGTCCACCGCCCGAAAAATGCTTTGCCACAACAGACACGTCAAAAGAACAAGATGAGCGCAAAGAAATTCTAAAAGAACGATATGCCGTTGACTGACGAACGCTAAGAGCAATTTTAACTCCGTCAACTGCGCGAGCAACGTCAACAAGTGTTTCAAGATGCTCGTCCTCAAGCTCAAGCTCCTTCTTTAAATCATAGGGAAAAAGAACAGCCGCAATTTTGCGATTGTTATAAAATTTTATATTTTGGAATCCCGCCGCCTCAGCCGCAAGCATTTTTTCACTCTTGCAATCAAAAAGACGATGGTTAATCTCTGCCGTGTCAACTCCAACTTTAATAAGTTCTGCAGCACAAAGATGAGTGTGTGCAGATACATTCGAATATTTGAAGCAACCGGTATCAGAGCTTAATGCCGCATAAATAAGGTCGTAGGCATCTCTGGGGATTGCGTCTAGTTCTCCCCTTTTAATAAGTCTTTGAGCAATTTCATAAACTATCTCACCACTTGCCGCAAAATCTGAACGAATGTAATAATCTGCATATTTCGTGCCATTTTCGTGGTGGTCAATCATAAGGTCAATCTTGTTTTCAAAAAGCTTTTGAAGATTGCCAAGCTGCGCCGGACTTGCCGTGTCAACTGTAATAACTCTTTCAAATTCAAAAGAATTATCCATATTTTCAAATCTTGCACTTCTCTGATGTTTTTCAGTTAAAAATGCAAGGCGCGAAGGAATTTCACTTTCACATGTACAATATACCTTTGAGCCCATAGCCTCAAGAATGAGTTTCAAAGCAAAAGAAGCTCCAATTGCGTCAGCATCAGGACGCGCATGGAAAATGATGAGTGTATTTTTCTTTTGAACAAGAAAATCACAAACATCGTCTATGTGATATTGTTTAAATTCTCTCATTCTTCTTCACCGGTGCCTTCTTCAAAATCCTCAGAGAAAGTGATACTGTTGAGCAATTTTGAAATATGCGCGCCGTGAGCAACGCTATCGTCAAGAATGAAAGTGAGTTCAGGGGTAATTCTTAAATTCAATCTCTGCGCAATTTGAGAACGAATGTAGCCACTTGAAGATTTAAGTCCTTTAGCAACTTCCTTTTTGTCACCCATAAGAGAACTGTAATATATTTTTGCATATTTGAGGTCAGGAGTAACATCCACTGCGGTAACGCTAACGAAAGCACCGCTAACTCTAGGGTCTTTAACATTTCTCAAAATAGATGCAAGTTCCCTTTGAACCTCGTCATTAATTCTACCTCTGCGATAATTAGCCATTTTTTCACCGTCCTTTTTGGTTTTTTACACAATAATTCATATTAGTATAACATAAATAAAGATAATTATCAAGTATTGATTAATCTTTTTTGAGAAAAGTTTTCAAATTTTGATTTGTGGGGGAGATGGAAGCGCGTCCGTCGTTTCACTCCGAGATCCTTCGGTCGTTGCGCCGGACACCTTTAGGTGTCATTCTCGAGCGTAATAATCTTTTGCGTCCGTCACTTCGTTCCGAGATCCTTCGCGGCGGTGTTTTTCTCGTCGTCATTCTCGAACGAAGTGAAGAATCTCGAGAAAAACACCTTGC
>JAZRRX010000067.1:0-6681 GCA_045651165.1 Eubacteriales bacterium | reverse complement strand
TCACAAACTAAATGTTGATGATTGGATGTTTATTGATGATTGTCGGGATGAAACGGGTAGACCCACTTCATACATTAAACTTCAACATAAGATAACAAGACAAATTAAGATCATTGACAAATTCAAAAGGAGATAAGTAATGGAAATCATTTGGAAATTTGATGGGATTTTCAAGGCAGATGCTCAAAAAGTTTACGAGGAAATCGGAGAACGTAAAATTACGCCAGAAGAAGTACTGGAACAGGCAAGGAATAACGTAAATTCCGAACTTCATAAATGTTTTGAATGGGATGATAGCATAGCCGCTGAAAAGTACAGATTATCACAGGCAAGACAGATTATTCAGTTTTTGGTTGTCAAGCCGGAAAAAGAAGAAGAACCTAAAGTAAGAGTTTTTCAAATCACAACGGAAAGAAATAATTATCAGCCTACAAAGTTGTTTATAGAGCAACCTGATGAATATAAGTCACTTTTACAAAGAGCAAAGAACGAGTTGTCTGCTTTAAAAAACAGATACAAAACATTATCCGAACTTGAAAAAGTTTTTGAAGCAATAGACGAAGTATTGTAAAACAAACGGTTTCATCTGCGATTTATAGGCAGAGTGCCTATAAATTCAAAACACAGAAGGACACGACACGTTACTTCCTTAAACGAAAAAATAGAACAAAATAGAACAATACACGCCATTCTGCTTATAAGTGGCAGATGAAGCCAATATCATTATCGGACATATCATATAAGAATAACAGAAAGAAGCAATAGAACAGCAAACAACACAGCAAGAAATTATAAGACACTTCATATCAATATCCCTACTCTTTGTGGGTGGGGTTGCTGATTTGAGCATAGCGACTTAAAAATCGGAACAAGACAGGACAGCTTAATACAGAACATATCAAGTCAGCAATCGCATCTATAAGGTTGCAAAAAAATCACATCCAAAATAAGGAGGAAAAGTAATGGCAACAAAAACAATAGAGGTAAAAGCACCTCAGAACAGTGTAAAAACAATGGTGGTAACGATTGTTGGGGATTCGGACTTGGTACTCAACAAAATGAATGATGTAACCGCAAAGCAGCTTACAGACATAAGGAAAGACAAGGCAAAGAGCCTTGATAAACCTAATCCTTGGGAAACGATCATAACCGCTATTCATTGGCGTGATGGAAAGCCTACGGATTATTCAGAAGAAGGTCTTGAAAAGGCACTAAAGGAAAATGCTCCTTGCATTACTACATTCGGCTTAAAGAAGTCTTTTGCGGATTCAGTAGTCAGAAATGATGTTGACAAATATTCCACAAAGTTCAATGCCACAGTAAATGTAAATGGTCAGGGTGGTTTAGTTCCTATCAGGTTTGCACAACACTTTGTAGATGAAAAACTTATGTCACCCAAAAAGGGGGCACCTGTTTTAGTATCGCTTAACAGATTCGTTGGTTGGAGTGCTGACGTAACAATACAGTTCCTTGAAACAGCATACTCAATGGAACAGATACTTAACATTATCACTCTTGCCGGATTCGGTATCGGTATTGGTTCTGGAAGATCAAGCGGCTACGGCAGGTATCACATAGAAAAAATAGAAAGTATAGGATAAGGGAAGGGGACAGATTATGAATCTTACGATTGAGAGAATTATTCTCCATAATTTCAAAGGCTTAAAGCATGAAAACCTTTTGCTCAACAATTCTAACGTGACGATCAGCGGGGCAAATGGTTCAGGAAAATCATCCATAGAGTGTGGTTGGTTTTGGTTAATGGCTGATTGTTCAGAATCTTTAGCGTCAAATCCGGCGGTATTCCCATTAGATATGGAAGAAGCCACACCATCTGTTGAGGTAGTGGCTGTAGTAGACGGTAAGCACATAACACTTGAAAGAAGGCTTACCAGAACAGTTAAGAAATCTAAGGTTGAGGGCGTTGCTGATGCGGTCAGCTTTTCGTCAACATACCTTGTTAATTCCGTTGAATACGGGCTTAGGGATTTCAAGCAGAAAATAGCCGAGTACGGCATTACAGATAAATTTTTAACACTTTCACATCCTGATATGTTCCTGTCCGGCAAGAAAGATGAAATGCGAAAAGTCCTTTTCGGCATGGTTAGTGACATTACCGATTATGAGGTTGCTTTACAAATGGACGGATGTGCTGAGGCTACATTGCTACTCAAAGACTATACCTTTGATGAAGTAGCATCCATGCAGAACGCTAATCTTAGAAAAATTAAAGAGGTTTATGGCAAGGACGGAGAACTGCTAAGAGCGAGAATATCCGGACTTGAAGAAGCTAAAGTGGATTTAGACTTTTCAGCCTTGGAACTTCAAAAGAATATGCTCAAAGAACAGATTGAGAAGAATCAGGATGCTCAAAGGGTAGGCAAACTTATCGTGGATGAACTGAATGTGATCCGTGAAAAGAATCTGAAACTACAGTTTGAGTATTCGGGTATCGAACAGAAAGAACACGCTGAAAAGAAAGCACTTGAAGAAAAGATACTTTCCGGCAGACGTGAGAACGAGGAAAAACTTGCTACTATAACCCGTGAAATTTCCAGATTAAAAAATGAGGTAGATATACATGGCGGTGCGATTAAAAGGCTTGAAAATTCGATTGAACAGGGTAAGGCAAAGGTTACAGAAATCGAAGCAGAGGTTTTTGATGAGAGCAATCTGTATTGCCCTACTTGCAATCAGTTATACCAACAGTATAAGCAGGAAGAGATAAAGGCGAACTTTGAAACCAACAAATTACAAAGAATCGCTGACCTGCATACACAGATTACAGAGAATATGTCCCTGTTGGCTATCAAACGCTCAGAATTGGCTGAAAAGACCCGTAAGATACAGGACAGCATAAATGCTAAGTCTGATATAGAAACCGCCTTAAATAAGCCTTTAAATGCGTTTGACGGGGCTATGGAAGAACCCGAAACATACAAAGCTGAAAAAGAGGCTATCCAAAAGCAGATTTCTGACAATCTGAAACTCATGGATGAAAAGGCTGCAAGTATGCCTAACATGACGGCTTTGGGTGCGGAAGAATTAAGCCTTAACGGTCAGTTAAGGGATTGCGAGATTCAGTTATCTAAGGCGGCGGACAACGCAAGGATAGATGATAACATTGCCGATTTAAGGGCTTCGCAGATGGAATTTGAACAGAATAAGGCTAATTCAGAGAAAATCCTGTATCAGTTATCACTTATCCAGAAACGTAAATATGATCTACTCACAGAAAGCATTAATAAAAACTTCAAGATAGTTAAGTGGTCTTTCTGGGAATATCAAAAGAACGGGGAAGTTAAGGATGTTGTAGTCCCGAAAGTAAACGGCAAGGCTTTAGGAAGTGACCTTAACACGGCTATGTGTGTATTAGCTAAGTTAGACATTATTCAGGGGTTACAGAACTTTTATGGAGAGCATTATCCTGCATGGCTTGATTCTGCGGAGAATCTTGACAGCAATTCTATGGCTCAAATTGAAATGCCCTGTCAGATGATATTCTTGAAGGTTAGCGAAAATAAGGGATTATTTGTAAAAGAGGGTTAAAAATGCCTTGCTTTAGAGATTTAACAGGACAGAAATTTGGGCGTTTAAGTGTAATTGGGTTTGCCGGAATGAAAAACCATAAAAGCCAATGGGTATGCAAATGCGATTGTGGAAATGAAGTTACTGTTTCCATTCAGGGTTTAGGTAAAGATACACGATCTTGTGGGTGTTTACACAAGGAATTGACAAGTAAATTACGAAAAACACACGGACAAACGAATACCCGGTTACATTCAATATGGGCGAACATGGTGCAAAGATGCCATAATCCACGGAATACAAAATACAAATATTATGGCAAACAAGGAATAAAAGTTTGTGAAGAATGGAAAACTTCTTTTGAATCGTTTGCCTTATGGGCTTCACAAAATGGTTACAACGATAACCTTACGATTGATAGAGTTGATTATTCAGGAGATTATACCCCAGATAATTGCCGTTGGGCTGATATGAAAACCCAAAACAACAACAAACGTAACAATCATTATTTAACTTTTAATGGAAAAACACAGACCATTTCTATGTGGGCTGCGGAAACAGGATTAAGTTTTTCACTTATTTCTGGAAGAATCAACAAACTAAATTGGAGCGTGGAAAAAGCTCTAACTACACCAAAAAAGGAGTGATTTTATGTCAGAAGATAAGACAACAGGAACAGCATTATCATTTAGCGATTCATTTAAATTAACACTTGAAAATCAGAAGGCTTATTTGCCGGAAGGACTTAACATTCAGCGTTTTGTTCATAACGCTATGTACGCTATGACACATAATGACACATTGGTTAAGTACGTTAAGGAATATAAGGCAGCAGGACAGGCACAGGTTAAGGATGCACTTTTAAAAGCAGCTTACTTAGGTCTGGATTGTGGTTTGAGCAACGATTACTACCTCTACAATTATGGTAGTTCTCTTACATTTTCACTTAGTCCTATCGGAACGGCAAAGATGATCCGTAAGTATTCTGTCAAGCCTGTAGTTAAGGGTCCTTTTACGGAACTGATTTATCAGGGTGAAAACTTCCAGAGAAAATACCTTGATGATGGTACTCCGTGGTTTGACCGTACATTTCTTTCCGAGGATGAAAGAATCGGCAAAGAAATAAAAGGGGCTGTCGCATGGGTAATCTTTGAAGATGGTGACAGAAGATATGAGTATATGAACATGGAACAGCTTAATGCTTGCCGTAAGCAGAGCAAGATGGCTAATGGTGGAGCTTGGGCTAATCATCCTGATCGTATGTATCTCAAAACCGTTTTACACAGGCTTTACAGGAATCTGGATGTTGAATTTGATTCAGCATTGCAAAAGGACGCATTTAATGAGGATATGGCTATTATCACAGATGTGCAGGAACAGAGGGACAAGGATATTGCTGAATCCGCAAACAGCGTTGATTTTGAGGAATATATAGATGCAGAAGTTAAACCCGTAGAAGAAAGCGGTGTTGCTGATGAAACTTAAATGTCTTGGGACAGGTAGCCATGGTAATTCTTATGCGGTTATCGACAAAAACAATAATATTTTGCTTCTTGATGTAGGGATTTCTTTTAAGGAAATTAAGATTGGTATTGATTTTCAAATATCTAAGGTAAAAGGGGCATTAATTTCTCATGTGCATCATGACCATGCGGCTGCTGCCCGTGATCTTGAAAAAGCCGGAATACCAATTATTGCCCCTTATATCGAGAAGCCTAAAGTTACACATCTTGGCGGGGGATTTATGGTACAGTATTTCCCCCTCACGGATAAGGATAACCATTTTACACATACCAATGGTGACGGAAGTGAGTGTCCCATCTATGGATATATCATAACGCATGACGTTGAGCCTATAAAAATGGTCTACATCACGGATTGTAGCCTGATAAAGTGGCGGTTTAAAAATGTCAACATCTTACTGTTAGGAATTGATTACGCTGATAACTTTCTGGAATCTGAAACCAATGAAGCAAAAAAATATCACGTTCTGTCAGGTCATTTAAGTTTAGAAACGGGCATGGACTTTATCAAGGTCACTGACCGGGATAAGACACTAAAGAACGTAATCGTAGGGCATTTATCTGATGATAATTCAGACCACGAATTATTTGAGAATGAGATCAGCAGGGTTACGGCCGCAAATGTAAGCGTTGCAAGAAAGGGGGGCATATATGAACTCATGTAATTTTATCGGGCGTTTGGTCAATGATCCAAAAGTCCGTAAAGATAAATTTGGAGAAGGCGAAGGAGAAGAAATAGTCTGCTCATGTTATTTCAATTTGGCAGTAGATCGTATTTCATCAAAAGGGAAACAATCATATGATGTGTTACCCATAAAGGCCGTAGGGGCCATAGCAGAAACTTGTGAAAAATGGTTGGTAAAGGGAAAAAGGATAGCAATAGCGGCTAGGGCAGAACACACAAAATATCAAAAGGACGGAAAATGGTATGAGCATCTAATCTTTAAAGTTCAACAGTTATTCTTTTTGGACCCTAAAGGTAATCAAGAGCCTAATGCCGTATCAAATGTAATCAATCAAGTCGAATTTGACACGTCCGGTTTAGAAGAAGTCGAATACCAGGGCATCAATTATTCGTCATTGGATTAGATATGAGGTATTTCATGAGAATTATAGAAGATAAGGGCAATAAAGTAGGCAAACATAACATAAAGAATTTGTGGTGGTCAAATAATAAAGTCGAAGTATTAAGGGCTCCACTTCCTGTAGGTGATTATGTATTGATTAACGAGAAAATCCAGGACGTAATAGATCGTAAAGCTAAACGCAACATAGAACTTAAAAAAATGGATTTTCTTGGGACTTACAGTATTGCTGTTGATACAAAATGTTCTATTCAGGAGTTAGTACAGGATATTCAAAGTGAACATGAGCGTTTCAGGGATGAACTTATTTTAGCTCAAAACAATAGTATTTCGCTTTATATAGTGGTTGAGAACAAAGGGACATATCTTAACTCTAAAAGAACCATTTGGAATGAAGATATACATGATCTTAAAGGTTTGTATAGTTGGAAGAATCCGAGAGCATTTATTTTCAGAGCCGGTAAACAGCTTTATCCGAATTGTGCTAAAGGTGAGTGGATTGCAAAATGCTGTAGCACAATGGAAAAAAAATATGGCTGCAAGTT
>JAZRRX010000066.1:0-4251 GCA_045651165.1 Eubacteriales bacterium | reverse complement strand
GTTTTGAAAGTATGATGCCATCCGTCATACTTGTATGTAAGGATGGTATTATGCTTTCTAAACCGATAATTCATTCGTGAATTATCGAAAATTTACGAAGATACTCCATAAGCTAATGCGATTGTTTTGCTCCGCTTTTTTTAAAAGCGGAAGCCCAGCGGCTTGAGCGTCTTTTAATCAAAACTATCTCCCCGACAAATCAAAATTTGAACAACAAAAGCACTCGGTTTAGCCGAGTGCTTTATCAAATTCCTTATAAATTTCATCAATAAAGCTTTGTTTTGCTTCAGGCGTATCTTTGAGAGGAAATTCAATTCCCATTTCTTCATATTTCTCAATACAAAGTTTTCTAAATGGCAGAAGCTCAATTTTCTCAACGCAAGAATACTGATTTTGGAGTTCGAAAAGCTTTGTAAAGTTTTCTTTACTGTCATTCAATCCAGGAATAACAACATATCGAAGCCAAGTTCTTTTGTTTATCTCTTGAAGATAGTCAAGAAATTTCCTTGCCTTTTCCATTTCAAGCTTTGTATATTTCAAATAGTCTTCTGCATTGGTATATTTGAAATCCAAAAGCACCATATCGGTATATTCGAGCAATTCTTTAACGCTTTCATTAAGAATAACACCACTTGTATCAAGTGCTATATGAATGCCATAATGCTTAAGTTTTTTAAACAATTCAGTTAAAAAATTTGCCTGCATAAGCGGTTCTCCGCCCGAAACAGTAATTCCACCGTCTTGTCCGTAGTATGCTTTATAACGAAGAATTTTGTTAATAAGTGTGTCAACATCCATCTCCTTGCCACCATCAAAATCCCAAGTATCAGGATTGTGACAACATGCGCAACGAAGCGGACATCCCTGCATAAATATTACAGAGCGAACACCGGGACCATCCACTGTTCCAAGACTTTGGAACGAGTGGATTCTGCCCATCTTTTTTTCATTACATTGATTCATGGAATGTTCTTGAGATAACCTCTCTCTGCTGTTCTTTGGAAAGACGTGTGAAGTTTACAGCATATCCTGAAACACGGATTGTGAGGTTGGGATAAAGTTCGGGATTCTCATATGCCTTCATAAGAGTTTCGCGATTAAGAACGTTTACATTAATATGGTGAGCATTCTGACGGAAGTAACCATCAAGAATGTTTGTAAGATTCATAACTCTGTCATATCTTGTCTTACCAAGCGCCTCGGGAATGATTGAGAAAGTATTAGAGATACCGTCCATAGCATCATTATAGGGCATCTTGGAAACGGAGTTAAGGGATGCAAGCGCACCGTTTGTTTCTCTATTGTGCATGGGGTTAGCACCTGGAGCAAATGCCTCGCCCGCTTTTCTTCCGTCGGGAGTTGCACCTGTCTTCTTACCGTAAACAACATTTGATGTGATTGTAAGAACGGAAAGAGTGTGAATTGCATTTCTATAAGTGGGAGTCTGACGAAGTTCTCTCATCATTCTTCTGATAATCTTCTGACCTATCTCGTCAGCGCGGTCGTCATCGTTTCCGTATTTGGGGAAGTCACCTTTAATTTCAAAATCAACGATAATTCCCTCTTCGTTTTTGATGGGCTTAACCTTTGCATACTTAATTGCAGAAAGGGAGTCAACAATTACAGAGAAACCTGCAATACCGAAAGCCATAAGGCGATCAACCTCGGTATCGTGAAGAGCCATCTGAAGCTTTTCATAAGAATATCTATCGTGGCTATAGTGAATGATGTTCATTGTCTTAACATATGCTTCACAGAGCCAAGCAAGATATGACTTAAAGCGGTCATAAACTTGATCGTAATTGAGGTATTCACCATCCATTACGGGCATTTGAGGACCAACGCGAGTGCCGAACATATTGTCAACACCACCGTTGATAGCAAGAAGCAAAAGTTTTGCTAAGTTTGTTCTTGCGCCGAAGAACTGCATCTGCTTACCAACCTTCATAGCGGAAACACAGCACGCGATTGCATAGTCATCACCGAAATTAGGACGCATAAGGTCGTCATTTTCGTACTGAATAGAGTCGGTATCAATAGAAACCTTCGCACAGAACTTCTTAAATGGTGTAGGAAGTGCCTCACTCCAAAGAACAGTAAGGTTGGGCTCGGGAGCAGGACCAAGGTTATAGAGTGTGTTAAGAATTCTATAAGATGTCTTTGTTACAAGTGTTTTGTGAGTTTCACCCATACCGCCAACGCACTCTGTAATCCACATAGGGTCACCACCAAAGAGCTCGTTGTATTCGGGAGTTCTAAGGTGACGAGCCATTCTAAGTTTAATTACAAGGTCGTCAATAAGCTCCTGTGCTTCTTCTTCGGTGAGTGTGCCTGCTTGAATATCTCTTTCAATATAGATATCAAAGAATGTTGAGCAACGACCAAAGCTCATAGCTGCGCCGTTTTGCTCTTTGTTTGCACCAAGGTAACCAAAGTATGTCCACTGAATTGCCTCGCGCGCAGTAGTTGCGGGTTGAGAAATATCAAATCCATAGGATGCTGCCATTTTTTTGAGATCTTCAAGAGCTTTGATTTGGTCGTGAAGCTCTTCAAGTGTTCTCATATTATCAACGTCCATCGTTTTTTTGCCGTAAAAATTCTTATCTGCTTTTTTAAATTCAATAAGAACGTCAACACCGTAAAGCGCAATTCTTCTGTAGTCTCCAATAATTCTTCCGCGTCCGTAAGCATCGGGAAGACCTGTCAAAAGCGCGCAGTGACGAAGTGCCTTGATTTCATCATTGTAGATGCTGAAAACACCGTCATTATGTGTCTTTGTGAATCTGAATTCGTTTTCGATTTTGTCAGAAACCTCGTATCCATAAGCTCTGCATGCACTTCTTGCCATTCTCATACCGCCAAAGGGGTTTACAGCGCGTTTCAAGGGAGCATCTGTCTGTAGACCAACGATAACGTCGGTATCAATATCGAGATAACCGGGTGCATGAGATGTGAGTGTTGTTGTGTTTTCTGTGTCTATGTCAAGCACACCGCCGTTTTCCATCTCCTGCTTAAGAAGGGCGTTGAGCTTTTTCATTGAATTGTTTGTTCTTTCAGTTGGTCCGCACAAAAAGTCGGGCTCGTCAAGATAGGGGCTGTAATTCTTCTTAATGAAGTTACGAACATTAATTTCATTTTTCCAGGTTTCACCTTCAAAACCTTGCCATTGTTTAAATTCCATTTTTCTACCTCCATGTTGTTATATTTTTAGTCTATATCAAATTATGAAATTTTAATCATAAAACGCAGCAACTTGCGTACACAGTAATTATAATATACATTTATTGTTTTGTCAATATTAAACAAAGATATTTTTGCAAAATCACCCTAAAAACCAATGGTTTTATAGTAAAATTGAGGATTTTTGTCCGTTTTTAGTAAAAAACCGCGATTTTCGTTATATTTTTAACAAATTATTCATTTTTTGTGTTCGTCAAATTACACAAAATAATAGTTACATTAATACTATTTGTTAAATCAAAATTTAAATTATTGATTGATAAATTATTGACAATTTAATTGAATAAGTGTATAATTATAACGAACAAGTTCACAAAAAGAAAGGAATGGTGTTTTTATGCCCAAAATTATTGAAAACGTTCGCGGTATGTTGATTGAAGAAGCGCAAAATCAAATAGCCACAAACGGATACGAAAGTGTAACAATCAGAAGTATTGCAAAGGGATGCGGATTGGGACTTGGTACGTTCTATAACTATTTCAAATCAAAGGATATGCTTATTGCTACTTTCTTAAACGAGAATTGGCAAAAGAGAATGAGCATCATCAAAGAAACTTATAAAAATGAAAGCGACCCGATGGTTGTAGTTCGCGCACTTCACCATGATATAACTGATTTCATTGTTACGTATAATGACATTTTTTCATCACCGAGTGCAATAAAATCATTTAGCTTTGCAGCACCAGGATATCACAAATATGTAAGAGAACAGGTTGCTGAGCCAATCTATCGTTCTTGCGTTTTGGCAGGAATTGAAAATGCGGAATTTCTTTCAGCTTTTGTTGCAGAATCCTTGGTTACTTGGACAGTTGCAAAAAAGAACTACGACGAGATAGCCGTTATTATTTCAAAATTGTTTGTCAAATAAATTGGGATTTAGCGGTGCGATAACAATCTGCTTTTGGATTGTTTCGTCCACCTTTTCAAAGGTGGCTCTCCACGAGCAGTGGCGCGGGTACGGGGCGCGTAGCCCTGTATTCAGCGTTTCTTTTGGAGCTTTTCTTTGCGCTT
>JAZRRX010000065.1:0-3682 GCA_045651165.1 Eubacteriales bacterium | reverse complement strand
CGTCCTCGACTGTCCGTTACAAAAATTAAGTAACTATTATGTAAAAACATTAGTTTTTGCTTGTGCGAAATCGTGATGATATTTGGTTATCCATTGTTGCGGACAGTCGAGGACGCCTGTCCCTACAACTAAAAAGCAAATAAATCTAAAACTTGCGAACATACCGATAAATCCCAATTTAACCAATAACCGAATAAAATACATCCAACCACGATAAAATCTATATGTAAAGGAGATTAAAACTATGAAATTATACATTGACAATCACGTGATTGAGCCAAAGGTTGACCAATCATTATTTGATATTATAAAGGAGCTTGGCTACATTCAAGGCAAGCTTTCTACTGACCCCATTGTTGCTAAAATTGCAGGTAGAGTTTTTACTCTTAACTACATTCCTCTTCGTTCAAAGGACGTAACTCCCGATAGGCAGTCAATTAGAACAGCAATGGAGGCATCAAGTGGTCATATTCGACTTTTTGGATACGACGATCCCTTGGGACGTGAGGCTTACGTTAAAACTGCGCAGTTCATCATTTTCCTTGCTATCAAGCGTCTTTATCCTGACGCTATTGCAAAGATGAGTTGCACACTTGGGAACTCCATCTATTTCAACATTTCGGGAACTGATAGCTTTTCTGCAGACGAGCTTGCCAACGAGGTGCAAAGAATAGTTGACGAGGATATTCCCCTTCTCCGTCGTCGAATTCCCATTGACGAAGCCATTGAGCACTACAAATTGACAAATCAAATTGACAAAACACGACTTTTAAAATATCGTGGAAAAACATATTTTACAGTTTATGAGCACGAGGGTTTTGCCGACTATTTCTACGGTGAAATGGCGCCCTCAACATCTTTCTTGCGCTCTTGGAGTATAGTTGAAGCTAAAAACGGCTTTATCTTTGTACTTCCCGAAAAAAGCAACCCCGACAGAGTTTCAGTTTATCGCGAAATGCCCAACTTCTTTAGCGTTTATTCAGAGGGTGAACGTTGGTCGGAGCTTATGGGATGCGAAACTGTTGCCGAACTTAATGAGCTCACAGAAAGTGGAAAAATCCGTGAACTTATTCGCGTAAATGAGGCACTTCACGAAAAGAGATTTTCTCAAATTGCAGATATGGTTTGTGAGCGCGGTGCAAAAGCAGTTATGCTTGCAGGCCCTAGCTCCTCGGGTAAGACAACAAGTGCAAACCGCCTTGCAACACAGCTTCGTGTTCACGGCAAATCCCCCATTTTGATGAGCCTTGATGATTACTATATCGACAGAGATAAAATTGCTCCAGGGCCCGACGGCAAAATCGACTTAGAACACATCAATACCATTGATACTCAACTTTTCGGCAAGCATCTTAAAGAGCTTTTTGAGGGTAAAGAGGTTGAAATTCCTACATTTAGCTTCAAGCTCGGCAAGAGAGTTTGGACAGGACATAAAATGCAATTAAAGGAAAATTCCGTTATTATCGTTGAGGGTATTCACGGACTTAATCCTTCTCTTCTGCCAGAAGATCTTGATCCAAAGCTTGTATTCAGACTTTTTGTAAGTCCACTTCTCCCACTCAACTTTGACTATCACAATAGAATTCCCACAAGCACACTTCGACTTCTTAGAAGAACTGTTCGCGACTTCGAAGGACGAGGTGCTTCCGTGCAAAGAACACTTGATATGTGGGATTCCGTAAGACGTGGTGAGGAGAGATGGATATTCCCATATCAAGAAAATGCAGACGTTATATTTAATAGCTCAACGCTTTATGAGTTGGCGGTTATTAAAAAATATATCTATCCCCTTTTGACTAAGGTTGACCCAAGTGATGAATGTTATGAGCAGGTTCGCGCGATGGTAGGACTTCTCAACTATGTTCGCGAGGCAGACGTTGAGGATGAAATTCCACCGACAAGCATCGTTCGTGAATTCATTGGCGGCAATAGTTTTTATAGATGATAAATGATTGATATAAAAAGCTCACCGAAGCGTTGTTTCGGTGAGCTTTTGTGATATAAATTGGGATTTATGGGGGAATAACAATCCACCCCCTCTGTTGTTTTGCTCCGCTTTTTCAAAAGCGGAAGCCCAGCGGCTTGAGCGAAAAAACGGCATTTTCTTTTTGCCAAGCTTTTTCGTTTTCGATTTTGCGTTAGCAAATGACTGACGTGAGTCAGTCAAGAAAAGAGGGGCCTTTTGTTTCAAAAGAAAAAGCGAGTACGAACATCCCTACAAATCAAAACTTGAAACGCAATATTAATTTTACACCCATAGCAACACAAAAGACCGAGTCAATCGACTCGGTCTTCTAAATCATTTTGACGTGAAGGTTCACTTCGTGAACTAAATTCGTCACGGAGTTCCCATGCAAGCACGGAACGTCCTTTTGACGAATTTGCGCACCCGATCCTCGAATGCAGGCATTCGAGGATCGGGTTAGATTCGTTGTCCCATAGAAACAAATAACACCCAACCATTTGGTTGGGTGTTATTTGTTTGGTGCGAGAGACGGGAATCGAACCCGTACGGTCTCCCACACGCCCCTCAAACGTGCGCGTCTGCCTGTTCCGCCACTCTCGCATGCCGTGTTTATTAACACAACAACGATATTATACACTATTTTTTGAAAATGTCAATACCTTTTTAGAAATTTTTTTATTTTTTTTGCTTTCTTTTAGTAAAAAAATGATGATTTTCATATTTTGATTTATGGGGGAGATAGTTTTATTGAACAACGGACGCGCAATGCGCGCCCCTACACTTTGTTTTACTGAATTCCTTTAATGTAGGGGCGGTCATTGGCCGCCCGATACATAAGCAAACTAACTTTTTTAACTCCTCGATAAACCAAATTTATCTTTTGTTACTCGTACTGTCTAAAACTTGCAACAACAACGCCGAGGAGCGCAACGTCATCTACAATAATGGGATTCATTGTCTTGTTTTCGGGCTGAAGACGGAAATGTCCATCCTCGCGATAGAATGTCTTTACTGTTGCCTCGTCCTCGATAAGTGCAACAACAATTTGTCCGTTATCGGCATAGGAACCTTTATTAACGATAACAATATCACCATCAAGAATTCCTGCATCAATCATGCTCTCACCCTGCACTTTGAGAGCAAAAAGCTCACTTGACGAATATTTTGAACTATTCCAAGGAATGTCAACATATCCTTCAAAATTTTCAACGGCAAGAATGGGACTACCTGCAGTAATTGAGCCAAGAAGCGGCACTCTACCCGGCACGCGAGCATAGGGCGCGCAAAGACGAAGTGTTCTCTTTTTACCTGCATCCTGCTCAATAAAGCCCTTTGCCTCAAGATTGTGCAAATAGAGATGCACACTTGATGTGCTCTTAATTCCAAGGTCAGCCACGATATCGCGTACGGAGGGTGCAAATCCATTTTCATTTATAGTCTTTACAAGGTAATCAAATACCAATTTTTCTTTTTTTGTGAGGTCAGTTTTCATAAAATATCTTCCTTTTTTGATTTATTGATACCATTATAACACACTTTTTTGAAAAATGCAAACATTTGTTCAACATTTTTTGACATTTTTTTCAAAAATTTATAAATTGGGATTTACGGGGGAGTTAGTAAGTTTTAGATTTATTTGATTTTTAGTTGTAGGGACAGGCGTCCTCGACTGTCCGCAATAATGGACAACCCGATATTATCACGGCTTCGCACAAG
>JAZRRX010000064.1:0-42281 GCA_045651165.1 Eubacteriales bacterium | reverse complement strand
CTGCGTTGTCATAGATTTTGTACACGTGTTTAAGTGTTACTGTTGACATATTTTTCTCCTTTTGCGTTACTTTTGGCCGCTATATTCGGTGGCATTAAAACAAAATTTGCCCCAGCGGTTTTCCTCAAACGCGGTTTATTTTGAATATATATAAATATATATTTCCTTAATTAATAGGTGATCTTTCTTGTGAATATAATTTCACTATTCGGAGAAAGGTTGATCACGCCTTTTCTCTCTTTAAATTCCTTTATTTCATCAACATATGACGGTAAGCATTGCCAAGGCTCAATACAAAGCATTTTTGAACCATGTGGATGCCACAAAAGAAGATTTGAAAAGCCATCGAATGTAACTTCAACAACTTTTTTGCTTTTTTCTTTATGATAAAGTGCAACTCTTCTTGAGTTGATATTACCAAGAATAACGGTTGCTCCATTATCCGTAAATTCTTTCTCAAGTTCAAGAATTTGACCTTCTCCATGACTGATATTTTGACCAGTTAATAAACCTTTTGAATCGTGTATCATAAAATCAAATTTTTCACTTTTTTCAAAAGCGACAAAATATTTTTCTACAGCATCATCAAGAGCAAAACTTTCGTGTCCACCACAAGCAAAAGGCATATCCTTGCAATCGTGATTTACTACTGTATAGGAAATTTGATAACCATTATCCAAAATTTCATATTTTACTCTAAATGAAAATTCAAAGGGATAGATAGGTCTTGTTCTCTCATTTGCAGAAAACTCAAATTCTATATTGTTTTCAGATTGAGAAATAACATTGAACTCTTCATTTCTACAGAAACCATGTCTGTGATATCCGAAATCAACTCCGTCATACACAAGTCTATTAAAACCTGCGAATGGGAAAAGCAAAATTGCACATCCTGACCACTCACCTGTTTCGTTCTGCCAAGCGCGTTCACGTCCGTTATGTACTACGCTTCGCACCTCTGCACCGAGTGAATTGATTTTAACTTCGGTTTTATCGTTTCTAATCGTGTAAATCATATTATCTAATCTTCGGCAAGCTTGCAGCCGCAACGGATTGTCCAACACGTCTTGCCTTTTCGTCAGGGATATTAAGAGTCATCTTCTTATCAAGTTCAGGGAACTCAAGTGCTATTACCTCTCTCGCTTTGTTTAAGAGGATTTCTCCACCCTCACCACTTGTTACTCGTCCCATAATGAGAACGTGCTTAATATCGTAAAATTCAGCGTAGTAAGCAAGTGAATAGCCGAAGTATGCACCGATTGTTTCATAGATTGCTTTTGCTCTCTCGTCGCCCTCTTTCATAAGGTTTTGAACCACCTTAAGCTTTTCTGCAGGAGAAAGGCTTTCGTCAAGCTCAATTCCTGCATAGGGGGCAAGTTTAATAACACCGTCCTGTGAGAAGTATTTAACTCCGCATCCGTAGTCGCCCGACCACTCGTCAACCATTGCGTCCTCGTTATAGTCAACGGGAGCGAATGCGAGTTCGTTAAGCCAACCTGTGATGTTTCCGTCCATATCAACGTATCCCGCCGCTTCGCTTGTACCCATAGCGATACCGAGGATTCCGTTATCCTCAAGGCTCATAGCACCTGCAAGAGCGGTTACGTCACCGTCATTTGCAACTTCAATCGGGATATTTTCACCGATTTCTCTTGCAACGTCGATATACATATTCTTAACTGTCTTTTCAAAGTCTTCATCATTAACCTTTAAGAAAAGTGATGCGACCATTATTTTATTGTCAATATAAACACCTGCGCTCGATACACCGATAGCATCAACTCTCGGCATATGTGACGCCGCAGTTTTCATTGCATTGAGTATTCCCTCATAGTGATAGCTGGGATCGCTATTGAGTTTAGGAAACCAAACTACTTCCTCGGAATATACGGTTTCACCGTTTACAACTGCAGACACCTTTCTGTCCGATCCGCCTGCGTCAAATCCGATACGGCATCCGTCAAGGTGCTTACCAACGGGAGAAGCAGAGCTTTTTTCTACAGGTGCGTGTTCAAGATCAGTTACTATAACCTCAAACTTTTGCTCATATACTCTCTCCATAAAGCGAACGTCGAAATCTCTTGTTCCACCATAGCAAAAAGTATTTTTGATATATTCGCCAACAACTTCGCTTCCTGCAACTGTGATCTTATAGCCACCCGCTACCCACAAAAGAGTTTTTGCAATTCTATCGATAAACTTGCAGTTTTCTTCGTTGTGACCTGTGTTGTCTTTATATATTCTTGTTTTATAAACGTATATATAGCCCTGATTTCTTTCTACTGCCACAATAATATCTTGTCCATCACTTGCAGTATTTTCTCTCATTTCTCTGCAAACGAGAGCCATGGGCATAAAACCGCTATCAAGTTTTGCATTTATTTTAAGCTTCATATCTTACAATGCCTCCGATGATAGTTTTCTTTACGTTAAATTCGTTATCAAGTATTACGATGTCCGCATCCTTGCCAACCTCAATAGAACCCTTTCTATCGGCAACACCGATAGTGGTTGCAGGGTTGAGAGTCGCGCAGTTTACACATTCGTAAAGCGGAATTGAGGAATTATTATACACGTTCCAAACACCCTTATTGAGTTTAAGAACACTACCTGCGATTGTTCCGTCCTCAAGTTTGCAAAGGTTGTCCTTATAGATAATCTTTGCACCACCGAGTGTATATTCGCCCTCGGGGAGTCCTCCTGCAGGAAGGCAGTCGGTGATAAAGCAAAGCTTTCTTCCCTTCATCTTGTAAACCATTTCATAGAGTGCAGGGTCAACGTGATATGTATCAACGATAAGCTCACAGCTCACGTCTGAATTAAGTGCCGCGCCAACAACACCTGGAGCGCGATGTGTCATAGGAGTCATCGCGTTAAAGAGATGTGTTACGTGCTTAATGCCATTCTTTGTGCTTTCCATAGCGGTTTCATAATTAGCAGAGGTATGCCCCATAGAAACTACTACGTCGGTTTCGTCAGCCATTCTTTTTATCTCTGCAAAATCTTTATCCTCTTCGGGAGCAAGTGTGATGATTTTGATTATATCAGCATTTGCCTTCACAAAATCCGCATCGGGTTTAAGTATGTATCTTTCGTCCTGTGCGCCCTTTTTAGAAGCGGAGATGAAAGGTCCTTCCGCGTGAACGCCGAGGATTGTTGAACCATAGTATTCGCCGCTATTCTTAACCTCACGGCAAGCATTAAGTGCGCCCTCTATTACTGACATATCAACGGTCATAGTTGTAGGCAAAAATCCCGTTACACCATTCTCAACAAGTCCGCCTGCGATTGTCTTTATGCTGTCAACAGTAGCATCGCATACGTCTTTGCCAAGATAGCCGTGAATGTGCAGGTCGATGAATCCGGGGGTTACATATCCACCCTTGCAATCAATAATTTCAACACCTTCGGGGATTTCACTTTCGTCAACCATACCATCGATCTTATCACTCAAAAGAAGCGCTTTACCATCTTCTATTCTATTTTCAAATATAATTATCCCATTTTTTATTGCAATCATAAACAAACCCTCTGTGTAATTCTATTACAATAACTTTGCCGCCTTTTCATCAATAATCACAGTGCAATTAGGATGATTTTGAAGAACACTTGCAGGACAAGCTTCAGTTACTTCACCTTTTATCATTTTATATACGGCCTCTGCTTTACCTTCTCCATTTGCAAGTACAAGGATGTGCTTTGCATTCATAATTTCGGAAATTCCCATTGTAATTGCCATTCTTGGAACCTCAGAAATATCATCAAAAAGTCTTGAGTTATCTTGAATAGTGCTTTCAGTAAGCTCCACAACGTGAGTTACGCTCTTAAATCGTGTTCCCGGCTCGTTAAAGCCGATGTGACCGTTACTGCCAATGCCAAGTATTTGAATATCTTGTTTGAGATTTTCAAGCTTGTCCATATATCGCACACACTCGGCATAAAGACCGTTCGGTTTGCCATTTGGAATGTTTACATTATTTTTGTCAACATCAATATGATTAAAAAGGTTATGGTTCATAAAGTAATTATAACTTTGCTCATGCTCGCCATCCAGTCCAACATATTCATCAAGGTTGACAGTAGTTATACCCTTAAATGAAACCTCACCATTTTCATATTTCTTTATTAATTTTTTATACAAGCCAATTGGTGTACTACCTGTAGCAAAACCTATTATGGAATCAGGTTTAATTTTAACCTGCTCTGCTACTATTTCAGCGGCCGTTTGGCTCATTTCTTCGTAATCTTTAACTATAATTAATTTCATAACTTACCAACTTTTATTAAAACCATAATTCAACAGATAAAGTGCCTATAATTTCTAATATAATGAATTTTGTACATCTATGTTATGATATTAACCGAATTCAATATAGGTCGGTTGAATTCAACCGACCTATATGTTTATTTTACATAAATTTTACAGGCAGATCGTTTTGTGCGTGTGCAATCTCAATAATACCGATGATTTTCTTTACCTTTTCGGGATCTATATACAATTCCCTACCCTCTGTGATAGCATGGTACACATCCTCATATAGCTTCTCCGTACCAACATCAAAAGCAGTGCCCGTATAGGTTCCCTTTTCTTCGTGAACCACAAGTTTTTCACTACAATATATCGGTTTGCCGTTTTCATCCTGCAATGAAGCCTCAACGAGAGGTCTTTCTACGTTTTCACCGTCAACGATATACTTATACTCGTATGCAGTTGGTGTTGCTTTGTAACAACCCTTATCGCCCTGAATCTTAATATTATAACCCGAGTAGCACTCAGTATTGTTTATTTCAATATCCAATACCGGTTTATTGGGAGTATCAATAATTACCTTGCAGTAATCATCAGCATCACCGCTGGACATGGCAGTATTACCAAGTTTGCTGTAAACCACCTTAGCGTTCTCATCAAAATCAAGGAATCCAAGAGCTATTCCAAAGGGGTGAGGGCCCGTATTATATGCATTTCCGCCCATCTTCTTCTGCATTGTCTGCCAGTCCCATCTGCGGGCAAAGGCATTGAATCGAATGCTTATCTGTCTAACAGTACCAAATTTGCCTTCAGCAATCAATCTAAGAGCATCCTGGTAGTAAGGTGCAAAGAAAGTCTGCTGGAATACTGCGAGAAGAACGTTATTTTTCTTAGCAGTATTGATAAGGTCGCTGCACTCAACCTGATTTCTTGCAAATGGCTTTTCAACTAAGACATTAAATCCATGCTCCAACAAATCTTTAGTGATTGCATAATGCATATCGGAATATGTAGCATTAACAACAAGATCTATATCATTATGACCGAAAAGCTCCTGATATGTTTCAAAAACCTCACAACCGGGATATCTTTCCAGAGATACGTTTCTTCTTCTTTCGTCCATATCCACTACGTAGGCAACATCATACCACTTATTTCTGTCTGATAAAAAGAAGGTACCGTGAATATCCTTTCCACTTCTTCCCTGACCAATAATAGCAACTCTTAATTTTTTCATCTCATTTATCCTTTCTGTTCTTAAATGTCTATCGCATGTATAGTTTCTTCTTGTCCAGATTCCATAGAACGCTTAATAGCATTCATAACGAATACGGGCATAATAAATTCTTTATAGTCAATTTTTTGCTCAGCACCGCTAAGAAGCTCATAAAATGCATCAAACTCCTTAACAAAGCAATCGTTACCTATCACAAAAGAATCTTGCTGTGCAGAATTCTCTGCCATTCTCATAACATAATAGAATTTATAATTGTCATTCACAAACAGACCCGTAACATCAAAATTATCATATCTAAATGTAACCGTAATATCATTGTTGTTTTGATGCGCAATTACACTTCTAAGATCATATCCAAATGTAAACAATGTAATTTCAACCAAGTGTTGAGAATAGAAAAAGAATCCGCCGTGTGGATTATTCATATTTACGGGGCATCTTACATATCCACCGAGAGTTCTTCCGTCAACATTTTCTGCCACAAGACGCTTGGCTTCCCTTACCCACTCTGCGTGAATACAGGATGATCCGCCCGTGAGCTTAACACCATTTTCTTTGCAAAGTCTGATAAGCTCCATAGAATCTTCCTCGGAAATAGTAATTGGCTTGTCCATAAACACCGACACACCCTGCTTCAAGTATGGCAAAGCATACTTAAGATGTCTTGCACCATCGCGAGCGGTAACAACAACACCGTCAACCTCTCCCGCTTTATCTCCAAAATCCTCTAACACAGGAACTCCGTGATTTTGATTGAGCTTTTCTGCCGCCTCTATTTCGTGGCTATAAGCCCCCACTGATTCAATATCGCTATATTTTTCGAGATTGTTCTTAATAATGTCCAAAAATATAGCAGAATGAGAATTTTCGCATCCCAAAAAAACTATTTTTTTCATAAAACACCTCTTTAAGTATATTTATATATTAATCATCTTCATTCCAAATTGTACCTCGACCGACAAGGTCGGAAAAATATTTGCTGTTAATATGCTCATCCATAAGATTATACATAAACAAGCAGAATCCTATCATAATAAATCCACCGAGAATGGAATACATCAATCTGATAATAAGATTTGGATAAAAACCAAGCTCTGACATCATAACAAATGGCAAAACCAACGCAACCGCCAAAAGTAATATGATAAAATACTTTTTCATCATCAACGCAAGCGCTGTTTTGACATTTTGCATAAACGTATTGCTATAAATCGGAATACATACGCAAACAATCAAAACCATAGGTATTAAGATCAAACCATTTAGTGCCGCAGGTAAAAACAAAAGAACTGAATAATTGCTATCTCCTACCACATATGACATATTTATTAAATATGTGCAAACAAAGTTAGCTGTGGAAAGCAAGAGTGCTGTCAAAGCACATTGCTTAAAGTTTTGTTTAATACCTATCAAGAAATCGTGCTTTAGCGAAACATTTTCGATCCAACAATACTGACGCACTATTCTCAAAAGGCCTGAAAATCCAATTGAAAAAATAATCAAAAGCGGAATCTTAATTAAAGCAAACAAATTCTTTATTGAAACAACACTATAAGCTATCGCATCAATATCTGCCTGCGCCATATTGCTATTTACGTTGGAGCTGATACTCGTAACATAAATATTCTCAAATAGATCGAGCGCGTGAAGAGGAAGCGAAAACACAAGAAGAATAAGTCCGATATAGAACACTCTTGCGGTATGCAAATGCAAGATATCTCTAAACACCTGCTTCCTCGTGGTCGGCATCATATTTATACTATAATTCTCCGATGCCTTTTTCTGTTTAAAAAAATTAAATCTCATAAATCAAACAATTTCCTTATATTCATCGGGAGAGTATGAATTGACTATTTTTCCATCATCAATCTTGATTATTCTATCTGCAATCAATATTGCATCGTCAATATCATGTGTAACATACACAAGAGTTGGATTGTATTCTTTATAATAATTCAATACCAACTTGCGCATTTTTCGTCTTGTTTCAATATCAAGATTTGAAAAAGGTTCATCAAGCAAAATGATACTCGGCTTTTTCACAAACGCCCTTGCCAAAGCAACAAGCTGTTGCTGACCGCCTGAAAGCTGAAACGGCTTTCTTGTGAGTAAATAGGTCAATCCAAATCTTTTTGCCACTTCTCTGACCATTCGATTGATTTCTTCATACTTGACCTTTGAATTAGTCAGAGGATATGCAATATTTTCAAATACGGTGAGATGCGGATACAAAACGTATTCCTGATTTACATACGCCATATCATTGCTGCGTTTATTAAACTCAGATACATCCCTGCCGTCGATCAATAGATCTCCCTCTGTATATTTAAGCATTCCTGCTATTGCTTTAAGAAGTGTTGTTTTTCCGCAACCCGATTCACCAATTACAACCAGAGTTTGCCCTGTGGGAATAGATAAATCGATATTATCAAGCACCAATAGGTGTCCGCCTTTTACTTTGTAATAGCAAGAAAGATGCTTCAATTCAATCATTCAATATTAAATCCTTCCATTTTGCCGAATTCGGTCAACCATTCATTCGCGATAATATGTGCGCCAACCGCAGTTGGATGGATGCCGTCAGATATATAATAATCCATCGGAGCGCCTTTTGTCAATACATCAAATTTGTCTTGCAATGAAATATATCGACAACCATGAGATAAAGCAACTCTTTGAGCAACGGAAGCATAATCCTTTATTTCGCTCATTTTTTCGTATGCATTCTCCGTTTCAGCTCCTAAAGTTACAAATGAACCCATGACTATTATTTCCACATCAGGGAGAACCTTTTTAGTATCTTCTATAATCATATTATAGAATCTTTCATATCTATCAAGTTCCACCCCATTTCCATACTTAACCTCGTGGTAAACATCGTTAGCACCGACAAGAATGGTAATAACGTCGGGAACCAAATTCCAGCAGTCTATTTTTATTCTTTGATAGATGTCAACTATTCTGTTGCCGCTGATTCCGCGGTTAAGAATTTCATATTTTTGTGGAAATCTTGTTCCAAGATATCCCTCTATAGGAAATACATAACCGTTTCCATAGCTATAAACGGTATGATCCGCATTTCTATCGCGTCTCATATCGGTAATTGAATCTCCAATAAATAAAAGTCTCATATTTTCTCCTTAAAGGGTATTTACAGTAACGTAATTTGCCCAGTTGTAATATGTCAAGTGCTCGTCATCGGCATCCTGCCAATTGAACGGCAATATCTCCTGTTCCAACTCCATAATTGGAGTTCCGTTTTTCAAGTATTCATCAATTCGCTGCTTACAGGTCTTAATTCTTTGAATAAGTCCGCCAATTCTAATATCTTGTATTTCAAAGCCCTGATGCTTATATTCGTCATTCCATTGAGCATACATAGCTTTATGGAATTCTTCAATACGAGAAATAAGCTCTGGACAATCAATCTCGGATATTCTGCGAAGCTTTTCCACATCGTTTGCCTTGTATGCAGCTCTTGCTTGCTTTCCAAGTAAAATTTTGATTTCAAGCACTCTGCAAAGCTGTTTTGCGGTATTAAATAAAAGCGGCAGATTTTCAACGTCAAGCGCTTCAAAATCTCTAACGTGCTTTTGCATACTCGGCAAGAAATCATCACAACAACGAGCATCCAAAAAACCACTAAAGAGATCATTATACAAATAATATTTGGTAGGACACTCTATTCTAAGTTTGGTTTTACCCAATTCATTGGGAGTGTCAAGCAACATATACGTATCCCAATCAATATCTGTAAGTGCCTTAAATTGCTCTTTAATTTCTAATAGGTCATATACGCCATAAAAATGAGAGGCAAAATAACAAAGCGAAGGCAAAATAGAGTATACCGAGCATTCTGAACCATTATCACCCCAACAAGTAGTAAAGAAATTCTTTATACAATGCTCTTTCATCATTGGATAAAGCGCATTAAATGTCTTAAAAGTATAATTATTATGCGGTACTATACCAATACACTTCCAAGCGGTATTAACCATCCACACTTCCCTGTTGAATTTATTGTGTTCTTTGAGCATTCTGTCATATTGCTCGGAATCCATGCTTCTGTAATCCCAATATGCTAACGATACGTTTTCCGGCACCTTATCAATAACCTCTTGAGGGATAGGATTTTTTCCGTAGTATATACCGTCATTAACAATTCTAAAGAACATATCCGACCACATCATCGGCTTAAATCCGTATTTTTCAGCAATTTGGCAAACTCTGTTCAAATGTTTAAGAATAATTGTAAATCTATCAACATATCCGTGCGCCTTGAGGTATCTACCAAGTCCAACCATATCCGCTTCATCCATGCCGATATTTATAATATCAGTCTTGAAGCATTTACGCATAGAAGCAAACATGTCATCAATCCATTGATACGTTTTTTCGTTATCACAAAGCAAAATATCGTTAACGTCAAACATATCTCCAAGCTCCCACCACTTCTTAGCTGCATTCATATGAGCTAAGGTCTGTATACAAGGAACGAGCTGAATATCAAATTCCGATGCATACGCATCTAATTCTCTTAATTCATCATCAGTATATCTTCCGCGAAGATAACCAAAGTATGGGCGATTTTCAATTGTATACACATCTTCCATATACAATAAAACCATATTATAGCCCATAAGTGCACTAAGCCTAATAATATTTTTAATAGTGGAAATATTCAAAACACCGTTTCGTGAGGAATCAAGCATAATCCCCATATTTTTAAGTTCACAATTTATATCAACATAAAAATCACCCTTGCCCTGATGCTTTTTAATTTCAAGCAAAGCGCGACCAAGTTGAACGTGGTTACTGTAAACGATAAGATACTTTTCCCCATTGCCCTGTACTGAACAATGATCAGAATCAAGTGTTTTTGTGAGATGTATATTATCAGCAGAGAGATTTATCTGCTCACACAATGTTTTCAATATATCCATTATTATCACCTTTTTATTTTTTGAGGTTATCCTTCCCCACGGCTTGCGCCGAGGGGAAGGAATCTTGTTTAGGAGGTAGCTATGAAAACATAACTACTTAACACCATAAAATCTTATTTTGTTAAACCAAGAGATGTAGCAAGAGCTGCAGCTGCTTCGTTTTCCCAAAGAGCAGCCATATCTGCAAAGTTTGCATTAGTTGTTCCTGTGGGGAAGTTCGCCTTTGTCCAACCCTGGTTATAAGGCATATATGTTGCATCGGCAGCATTTACTGCATAGCAGTTGCTGAATATAGCTGTGTTATTTGTTCCGTGAAGCTTACCGAATGCTGTACCAAGACGAAGTCCGTCAGCAATTGATGTAAGCTCTACAATAGTATTATTAATCTTTGCAGCTGCCTGAATTCTACCTGCGAGAAGACCTGCACCAAAGTTTGTAAGATTGCTTGTTGCAGCCATACCATCCTTTGTAATAGAACCACTTACATATACGTTTTCGATTGTACCGGTCAATGCACCACCAACTATAAGAGCTGTGTTAGCCGAAACTGTACCTGTAACCTTAAGATTCTTGATCGTACCGCTTACATCTGCAAACAAGCCAATATTACCTGTATTCGCTGCAATGTTAGACAATGTATAATTTCTACCGTCAAATTCGCCGGCAAAAATAGTACCAGTCAGACCGGAATTCTTAATTGTTACACCGTTAAGATCGATATCTTGGCCAAGCGCAAGCATACCACTATATGTTTTACCATCAGCAGCTACTGTAAGATGATTCTTCATTTTAAGAACGTCACTTGCTGTATTGATAGTCCAAACAACCTTTGCACCCTCAATAGTATAGATATGTGTTCCTGTTGTAACTACGATAGTAACCACACCCGAAGGCATTGTATCTGTCTTCATAGCTGCCGCGGGAATTGTAAGAGCACCGTTTGCGATGCTACCGCCAACCTCGATACCTGCAACTGTCACAGAGGAAGGAGTACCCGTAAGATCTGCATGAGAAATTACAAAGTCAGTTCCCTCTTTGTTATTAGCATAGTAAAGAACGTCAGAAACTGTAAGAGTTACTTCGGTTTTGGTATGTCCCTGACACTTTTCTGCACACTGCTTTTCTGCGCACTCACTTGCGCAAAGTCCGCAGATTTCACAAGGATTTGCACATTCGTGATGTCCTTCGCACTTCTTTGCACATGTAGTTTCTGCACATTCACTTGCACAAAGTCCACAGATTTCACAAGGATTTGCACAAACGTGAGGTTTGGAGGGCTCTGCAATGCCGAGAGAAACTGCGAGTGCCTTTGCAGAATCGTTCGTTGTCCAAAGCTCGTACATTGAATCGAAGTTTGCATTTGTGCCACCGGTGGTAAAGCTCTTCTTTACCCAACCCTGATTGTAAGGCATAAATGTTGCGTCAGCAGCATTGATTGCATAGCAGTTTGTAAAGGAGTTTTCACTTGCAGAACCGCCGTGAAGCTTACCAAAAGCTGTAGCAAGACGAAGTCCGTCTGTCATAGAAATGATTTCAACGATTACGTTGTTGATCTTGGCACCTGCATTAATTCTACCTGCAAGAAGACCGGCGCCAAAGTTTGTAAGATTGCTTGCAGCAGCCATTCCGTCAGCTGCAATAGTACCGCTTACGTATACGTTTTCGATTGTACCGGTTAATCCACCACCAACAAGAAGACCTGCATATGTAGAAAGAGTACCATTTACAACCTTAACATTCTTAATTGTTCCGCTTACATTGGTAAACAAACCGATATTACCACTGGTTGCAGGAAGAGACATGTTAGAAAGTGTGTAATTTCTACCGTCAAATTCACCTGCGAAGGTGTGGTTATTGGTCAAACCATGATTTTTAATTGTAACACCTGTAAGATCAATATCTGCACCAAGTGCAAGCATACCACTATATATGCTTCCGTTAAGAGTAAGATGTTCTCTCATCTTAAGGATTTCTGTTGCATTATTAAGTACCCAAACGAATGTTACGTCCTTAACGTAGTAGTTAGCATCGTTTTCAAGAACAAGTCTGAGCTCATTTGCACCTGTTGCGATAGGAGCAGAAGCTGCCGCCAAAGCTTCCTTAGTGATGGAAACCACACCATTTTCACAGGTAAGTGTAAGCTCTACCTCTGATCCACTAACACCCATAGCATAAGCCTTAAGTGAGGTAAGACTTGTGGGAACGCCGGAAATTGTGATAGTTGACTGATTTGCATCATTCAAATAAACTTTTTGAGCAAGGGTTGTTTCATTCTTAGTTTTAATGGCAATTTCCTTAGATACTTCGCCCCAAGTAATAGTGACTTTAGCGCCATCCGCCAATGTGAGAAGCTGGTTTGCAGTTACCCTACCGTTGGAGACTGTAAGCTTATCGCTATTGGATGTAATTACGCACGCATTGTAGTTATTAAGTAATGCCACTGCTTCACCAAGTGACAATTCCTTTTCTGTGGGAAGTCCCTCAAGCTCTGCCTTAAATACATCCGCAGATGACTTGAATGTCATTGTTGCAGTATCCCAAATATCGCTGGGATATGCTACCTTCTTTTCAGAATAATAATCACTTGCAAGCAATTCGCTCATAGATGTATATCTCTGAACTGATTTGCTATACTGTGTTGCTTCATCAATAGCACCGCTACCACCGAAAAGCTTATCGGGAGAAACAACGAATACGTTTTCAAACGCACCCTTATTTGTTGCTGCTTCAAGGATACCGTACTTTCCTTCTGGGAATCCTTCGGGAACGGAGATTGAGCAGTTTGCAACTACAACTACATTCTTAATAACATTTTTATCATTTGCCTGAACAAACAAACCAGCTGTACCGGTTACGTATCCAGTTGAAAGCTCATTAATACCGAAGTAGCAGTTTTCAAGTGTACCCATCATAGCATATGCCAAAACAGGTGCATGGCTTGTCGGAGCATTTACTTTAATATTTGTAAACGCAACGTTTTTAACTGTTGCAGTTGAAGATACGACACCAAAGATACCACCACCGGAGGAAATATTGAATCCATCAATAGTATATCCACGACCGTCAAATGTACCAACAAGACCAACGCCGTCGCCACTATACCATCCGCGTCCAACGAATGCTGCTTCGCTTGCATCGATGTTGTTGCCGAGAATATAATATCCATCAGCCTTGATATCAGGAATCTTTGTGCTTGACTGGAAGATAGCAAGGAACTCATCCATTGTTGTAATAACCTTGCTTACAAGAAGAACGTTAATTTTATAAGATATCTTTTCGCCCTCAATAACAAGAGTTCTATTACCAAAAAGGGCTACCTTGGAAGCATCAATTACGCCACCCTCAACATTCCAAATATTTGTTTTTGTTTGATCTTCAAGATCGTAAACAGAGAGAATACCAAATTCTTCTCCAAAGAGTTGATCAACATTCAAACCATTTTCGGATGAAAGATCAACTACAATTTCACCTTCAACGGGTTTTGTTACATTTGCTTTATCAACTGTAAATTCAACAGAGTTGGAAAGGATAACTCCCTCCTCTGCGAACTGATACTGGCAATAAATAGTAGCTTTATCGCCTACTTTTGCTGTAGGAGCCAATGTTACTACGCCATTTTCATCTACCAAAAGGATCTCTTCATCAGAGGATTTGAATACGATGTCAGCTGAAATATCGTTACCCTCGTAGATTGCTTCAAGAACAACAACCTTTGAGCTATCTTTATAAACTGTTTCGCCATCGGTTGCTCCCTGGAGATATATTACAGAGGATTCACCGTCTGCAATACCAACATTCATAGAGAAATTAGCCAAAACCTTAACATTAATGGTGAGTGTAAGGCTGCCGTCAATACCTGCGGCGGTTGCTCTGGGAAGATTTGCAGTTACTGTGATCTGTGTTTCGCCAACGCCAACGCCGATAATCTTGCCATCCTCGCTAATGGTTGCGATGCTATCGTTGGCAGAATCGAATGAATATGTAATGTCATAAGCTGCATTATCAAGAATTTCGCTCTTGAATTTTACAGAAGGAATTACCACTCTTTCCTGACGCTTAGCAATATGAACCTCTGCTTCAGTTACCATAAGCTGAGGTCTTACAAGTGCATCAACAGTTACTGTACAAGAAGTGTTAAACTCTCCAACGCTTGCTGTGATCACAGCAGTTCCTTTAGCCATAGCATCAAGCTTGCCGTCATTAACTGCAACGATTTCGGGATGATCGGAAACCCAAGAAATTTCTTGGTTATTAACAAGTTCACCGTTATTATCTTTTACGGTAACTGTCAATTCTGCTTTGTCAAACACATCGAGTTCAAGCTCTGTATCTGACAATTCAAGTGTGTAAGTTGTTGGGGGAGTAGTAGGTGTAGGATTAGGCGTACCGGTAAACCAATTACAACCTGCGAACAAGCTACTAATCATTACAAGCACCAACAATAATAGGATACTTCTTTTCATAGTTTTTCTCCTTTTTAAATTTTATCTTATGCGGCAACTACCGCTAAGTTCAAAGTAATAATGAGTCCGTAAGCGTCCTCGCCGCCAACGCGTTCCAGTCCGCCAAGACCTCTCCAATAGGCATAAACAGTTACGGTTACATTGCCTGTTTTGTGAGCAGTGATAACACCGTTTTCATCAACAGTTGCGATGCTTTCGTCCGATACCTCGTAAAAATACAAGGTATCTTCATCGTTTGTTGTAACACCGTTAAATGTAACACTGGGCTGCAATGTGAAGCTCTGTCCTTGAGCTACACTAAGAGAATCACCGTTAACGTTAAGCTTAAGCTGAGGTATTATTCCCTCATACGTTGCATTTACCTGGCAAGTAGCCTTTGTTCCGTCCTCAAGACTTGCGGTGATCGTTGCACTTCCAGCACCTTTTGCAAAAACAACACCGTCTTCGACCACAATGGAAGGATTGGAGCTCTTCCAAGCAACTACCTGATCAACTGCATTACCATCAGCATCCGTAACTGTAGCAACAACAGTCTTTTTCTCATACATCACCATAGAAAGTGATTCTTGATCCAAAGTAACGCTGTATTTGTTGTCGCTATTTTCGGTGGTGGGTTCAGTCTGCTTGGGCGGAAAAAGACCGCAGGAGCAGAGTCCAAGCACCATAGCCATTAAAATAAATAATGTTATAATTCTTTTCATAATTTCTCCTAAATGTTATTCAATAATTCCCCAGCTCTTCATCAAGTCAGTAACTGTTCCTCTCATTTCACTCTCACGTCCAATGTTTGCAATCATCTGGTCGTGATAGAATTGTGATTTTGCGAGTTCAACGTCTGCATCCGTCATCATCGGCTGATAAAGCTTCAGAAGAAGATAGTTATATGCAATACGCTCTGTGGAAATATTTTTAACGTAAACATTGTAAAGTGCAACATTTTCGTCCTTAACAGACTCAACCTCTTCAAGTGCCTTGGTCATCTGAGCCGTCCAATCAACGAGGAGTTGTCTCTCCCAAAGCTTCTTATCAAGTGCATTATAGAAAATGGAACGGGGACCGCAGTATCCAAGCACGTCGCTCTGATAGTTTGCAAATGCCTTCCATTCAAAGAACACCTTCTTCATGGTCTCAGCGGCAGGTCCAAAATAATTTTTCATAAATTTGTCGATAAGAGCATTTATGTCCTGATCTACGTTCCAAGTGAGTTTAGAATAGAGATAAATCTTAAGCCAAGACCAACCTGTAGCGGAGCCCGTCTGATTTGACTGACCCTGATCGTAGATAAAGTCTACGTTGTTTTCTATAGCGAACTTGTATGTCGCCTGAGTTGTATCAAATGTGTTATAGGGCGTTAAGAAATATGAGAAGTTCGTGGAATACATCCAGAAATAGTTCGTATCACTTATAGATGCCCAGGCCTTAAGGTTCTCTGCGTAAGGAGCATTCGCTGATGTTTCATCATAGAAATCCTTAGTGTAGTCACCGTTGGTTTCAGCAAAATAAGGGATGATATGCTCGTTAAGAACTACCTTGTCATCGACAGGCACGTAAGTTCCGAGCGATTCATCATATTTTGCAGGAGCCGCATTCGTTGCGTGATAAGCAAAGAACACAATCTTGAAATCTCTTGCGTGGGGTTTGCCTTCTTCACTATTGAAATAATCTTCAACAAGCTCGGAAACACCATTCAAGAAAACAACGATGGAAGCTGCTTGAGATCCATTGTAATATGCCTTCATCTCATTACAAGAATCACATTCGCAAAGACTCTGAGTATCCTCGTGAGTCATTGTAATAAGGAATTTTGTAGGATTATTAATATAGTGCTCAATAATAACGTCAGCAACTATTCTTTGCATCTTTGCCACCTCTTCAGGCTTACCGTGAGCAGTATAGCAAAGATTCTTTTTATCTGTTGAGAACCAATCAGTATTATCCCCATAAATCGACTTAGGAATATATGCACTGGAATTATGAACCGTCTTTCCTCCAACGGGAATTACCATATCACCGAAATTAGTGAATCTCATTCTCTGTGCAGTTGTCTTATCAGACATAAGGAACTGATAGTTTGTTGCACGGATACCAATATCGGGAACGTCTGTTACATCATAATTCATAAGAGGAACTTCTTTAACACCCTTATCGAGATAATAGCAGTCAACCCCGAAATAATCGAAATTGAAAAGCTGCGTAAGTAATTCATATGTAGCAAACTGTGCAGCCTCGTTGGTATATCCATAAAGGAAGATGCTATTTCCTACAGTTTTGATATTGAAGCCTTGATTTCCAAGAACTTGATAATCAGGTGTAAGTTCTGCTGCGTCAAGTATTACATTTTGACCAATAACTATATACTTGCTATTATCGTCAAAAGTTACATCCTCTGCATAAAGCAAAGGAAGGAAAACTCCTGTTGCTTCAACAAACATATTGGTAAAATCCTTGGCCGCAGTGTTTATTCTTTCATTGGCTGATTTTGAAATAACCAAGGAATATTCTGTAACACCGTTTTGAAGAATAAAAACACCTGTGTCGGTAATATTGTATTCGTGTACTGTTCCATCAACGTGGAAATCCGAAATGTTATCAATTTCAAGACCGTTTCCAACTTTATTTGGTGATTTTGTACCATCATTGTTATTCTCTCCTCCAGTACAGGACACCAAGAAGATGTTAGAAAGCAAAATTATCGTCAATATGAGGGATAATAAATTATTAATTCTGAATTTAGTATTTTCCATTCATTTATCCTCCTTATTTAACAATTATTTCATAAGATTCAAGAGTAAGGTTTCCACTCGAATCGATTACTAAGTAATTAACTGTGTAAGTACCTGCAGTTTTTGCAGTAAAGTAGTTAGTACGCTCACCAGTCTTATCAAGCATTGCAAAGCTCTGTCCCTGAGGAGTTACAATCGAAACATAAACCACGAAGTTCTCTGCGTTCTTGTCGTTATTATCAACGATTTCAATATCAGCAACGTATATTGCTTCCCCTACCTTACCTTCAGTTGAATGATCCTTGAGGATTATCTCAGGAGGAGTCATATCGGAAGAAGTAATAACGTAAGTGAATGGGAGCTTATTACCTGATATATCAGTTACTGTGTAATTTACACTGTAGCTTCCGTACTGATCAAGATTGATAGTGTAGTCTGTGTAATACTTCGCGTTTTTTTCGTTGAGAATCGTACCATCAAGAGCAGTTACATAGCTTCCATCAGGTGCGGTAACAGACATCTTAATTGTAACACTGGGATCCAAAACGTCACTAATATATACACTTGGAATAGTGAATTGACTACCAAACGGACGCGCGCCTGATTGTCCAACCGCAGAAATCTTGGGCTTGATATTATCAACGTAAATTCCGGAAATAGGCTGTCCGGAAAGGTTGAATATATCTATTCCTGCTTGTTTGTAATTCGTAATATTTTCAAGTTCAACTGTCAAATATGCCATAGATTCATTAAAACCGTTAAACTCTTTTCCCGAAAGATCATTGGTAACCTTTACGCTGAGCACCGATGAACCCGTTGGCATTACTGTGCATCCATTGTCACTCAAAGCAAGATTTAACGGTGACTCAGAATCATCAAAGCTCACATTCTCAAGAACACTTTCAACACCGTCATTAACACTAAAGAATACCTGTCCGGATTCATATCTATACGTAAATTTTAACTGAACTGTTGGATCAGCATAATCGGTAAGGATAATATTGATTGTATCCATACCAAATCCGGTAGCAGCAAGCTTCAATGAGAAGTCAAATGTCTGAAGTCTATTTATAAAGCTTGTATATACCTTTTCGCCAAAATCTGCATTAACAGCAAATCTGATATATTTTCCTTCAGGTGTTGATGTAAGTCCATTTTTAACAAAGTATTTGTCAATGGTATATGTACCGTTGTATCCAACGTCAATAACAGGTATTACCTTGGAAACGTATTCGGTCTTTTTGCCGTTCACTTCCAAGCGATAAATAATTTGCACGCTTTCATTAGCATATGAGATAAAGCGATATCCACTGGACATCTCACTCTTGCCATCCTCAATAATATAAATTTCAGGAAGGGTCTCTACAGGTTCACCTGTAGCATAAATCTTAGCAAGAATCTCCGGAAGTTGATATTCGCATCCCTTAATAAAGTATTCAGGAAGGACCGGATCCTCAAAGAATACAGGCACATCATTATCAATTGCCGTCAATGTTGTAGACACAGTGATTGAAGTAATGTAATCATCAACATAATAGGTAACTTCATATTTACCTGCATATTCTGGGAAAAATGTTGGGTTGTCAGAAGATATCGTGTATACTTTACCATTTGTCTGATGAACGGCCTCTGCTTTCCACTCGGCTGATCCTGTGATATTAGTAATCGTAGGAGCAGGAAGTGTGTAATCGGTTCCTATAGTAGCATTAGACAATGTAGGTGCCGTAGCACTCAATGAAGGTGTTCCCTTTGGCAAAGCATATACTTCTATTTCCAATTTTCCCATATTACCGTATTTATCTACGGCATAATAAACAATGGTATATTTTCCTTCTACAAAAGGTGTAAACATTCCATTGACAAGATCAACTCTGACTTGATTGCCTGTTCCGTATGCATAGTAAACTTCAGTATAAGTAACAGGAGAAGCGGTATAATCATCGCTTACTTTTACAGGAAACAACTTATATTTAATTCCCGCAATAGCATTGGGATAACCATTAGCAAAAGATTCAGCATTTTGCAAAGAAACAGTTGGAGCAACAGTATCAACAAATATATTCTTTTTCAGCTTTTCAGCACTTTCAACATTTTCACTGTTAATTGCGTTGTTTCCAAGCTTGGTAATAGCAAGATTCAATGCGGATGCATTGTAGTTTGTCGCAGAAATGCTCAAGAAACATTCGCCTGTAGTAAATCCACTCCACGTACCATCCTTATATATATCCTCGCTTGAGAGAATAGTAACAAGCTGTCCGTTAGCATATATTGCTTGATTAGTCGTATCCATAGACAAAGCAAGCGTCTGTGTGCCAACTCCTTCGGGGGTATTATTGGGGTTTTCGAGAGAAACGTAATTAGGATTTCCGGGAAGTGCAAAAGAAACGTTTGCTCCCCAAACATTAGCGTTATGAAGCTGATAATTCACGCCGTCAATTACGAGAGTTCCCTTGTTCGTCTCAAGCCCCGTGGGGTTTTGGAACGCTGCATTACCCGTTATATAGGAATTCTTTTCAGCCCAAGCAGCACCTGCCTGCCCTGCTGTTCCCTTTTTGATTGCAATAGTTACAAAATTTGATGGATCATGCACGTCGGTTAATACAATTTCAATCTTATTTGCATCAGGAGTTCCTATAACCTCAGGAGTTACGAAAAATTCAAGGAAGGATTCTCCGTTTAATTCGTTAAGATTGATTATCTCTGAATATGTAAATTTATCTGTACTTGCAATGGAAGCAAGTATTGCCTCGCGATCAATAACATAATCGCCATAGGCGGGATTGCCGTATGAAAGTTGTGAAAGTGTGGTCTGCATACCATAAAGCTTCGAGCATGCCAAAAACTCAACACTCTCCTGATAAACTGCTCCCTTGGAGTTTACAGCCTTGTAGACGAGTTTATGAAGTCCTTCCTGTTTGATTATAAAGGATTCTTCTACTCTGAGTAAAGCTCCCGAAGGTTGTTCGATCAAGGTGATAGCTTTTACATTCTCACCGTCAACATTTACGGTCTTACTTGGAATATTAACAGTATCTCCAACCATATACATTTCTTTTATTGTCGCTTCTGCTTCCGCGTATGCAGGAATAGCTGCCACCAACAGCATAACCGCTACTATAAAAGAAACTATAACAGTCACAAATCTGTACATATTTCTCTTTTCCTTCATAATATCCTCCTGTTTTTATTCTTTTATACCGCCCATCGTCAAATTGCCCATAAGTTTATCCTTAAATGCAATAAACAACGACAGAACAGGAATTAACAATATGATACATGCCGCCATCTTTCGTGGTACCCAGCTCATCTCACCAACCGTAGAGTTTCCAAGATTGAAAAGACCTACTGCGAGTGTCGGATATCCCGGCAAATAAAGCAATGGCGATTGGTAGTCATTCCACAATTCAATGAATTTAATAACAAGCACCGTAAAGAAGGTGTTTCTTACCAAAGGAAATACTACCCTAAAGAATACGTGCGCCTCGCTTGCGCCATCAATATAAGCAGCTTCCATATAGGTTGACGGAAAACTCTTAAATGCAGCGTAATATACGAGGAAATACATTCCGAGAAAATGGAATTTCTGTATCCAGTTTCCCCAAATGGTATTATAAATACCAAGCTCTTTGAGGATCTGCATCTCAGATGGAGCTGAACCAACGATGGGAAGCACCATAGCCACAATAACTATTCCATAAAGAACCGTGTTGAATTTGTAATCAAATTTTGCAGTCACGTAGGCGACTATACATGGAACGAAAGCGGAAATGATAGATCCAACTCCTGCATAAAGCATAGTATTTGTAAGCATTCCCCAGAAGTCAACGTACTTTTGCTGACCGTTGGAGATTACTATTGATTGAAATTTAGAGAACACTATAGAAAAGTTTTCAAATGCCCAACCAAATTTTTCACTTGGAAATCCCAAAACGTTGGTTCTGAAATCTATTTGAAATTTTAATGAAGTAATGACCGCCCATAAAAGCAACAAGAACATAGCGATCGTATAAGTCAATAATATTGCAAATAAAGCAACGTACAGAGGGTTGGTCTTATTCACTTTTTTCTTTAAAGTTAATTTAGACATAATTTCCTCCTTACGCTGTTGGATCGAGCTTATTAAGCAAGCGTCTTACCAAGAATGTTATCGGAACCACGATAAGAGTAAACAAAAGTCCAAGCGCTGCAAGATAGGGATATTCACTTATAGCAGCACCCTTAATACCTCTGTAAAGATAGTATCCCAATGTCCAGATAGCCGGATCAGCATCTCTTCCGAAAAATCCGAAAAGTGACATCTGATTTGTGAAAACGCCAGCAACGCCAACTATGATAAATGTCGAAATGGTCGGGAAAATGATTGGGAGGTCTATAGCAAAGAATTCCCTTATGGGGCTGACTCCATCAAGCATTGCAGCCTCGCTAACACTATCATCTATTGCACTCATAGCATTTGAAAACATCATCATTTGTGTTCCAAAGCCACAAAATACGCAGAAGAAGATTATTGCGCCCTTAGCTGTTTCAGGATTTACAAGCAAACCCCATACCTTTTCTCCCGTAAGTGCTTCAACTATAGCGGGATACGCATTTTCTGTAAAATATTTGAAAATTAATACTAAGGTAATATTAGAAATAATATGCGGTAAGTATGCAACAACTCTGAATCCGCTCGCAAATCTTCTCTTCTTATATACATAATAGGAAAAGAAGAGTGCCATAACCATAGTAGCTATAGTTACGAGATAATATTGCAATGAATTTATCAAAGCTACGTGCAATACTCCGTCTTTTTCAAATTCTGAGAATATTCTCTTGAAATTCACAAGACCATCAAAATAGAACTTACCTGTAATCGCATCGTAGCTTTGAAAAGCCATCAATATCGAATTGAAGTTTACTCCGATATAGAATATCATATACTGCAGCAGCGGCAAACCCACTACTGCAATATAGAACAATAACCTATCTTTTTTAATTTTCCGTTTAAACTTTTTACCTTTGACAATTTTAGTCATTTTTATTTACCTTGATAAAATCTGCCGTAAGCAGCTTCCCAGTCTGACTGAGACATTTCCATACCTTCAAAATAAGTAATGGCACTCTTCTGACCGCCTCTGAATGCTGCAATCGGGAAGATATATTTGCTACTATTCCAATAGCTGTCATAAAGTGTGAACTTTGTTTCATTATTCATAAAGAGAACACTTGAAGAAAGAGGTGTGATAACATCGGACTCTTTACGAAGCTCAATAAGCTGTTTATAGAAACCGCTAAGACCCTTAATGGTATCTGCCGCGATATCATAATTCATACCCTTAAGCATACCTGTGTGCTTTGTGAAATCATTAAGCATTTCATCTGTGTAGATAAACTTAACGAAAAGCTTAGCAAGTTCAAGTCTTGCTCCACTTGCGTTTGCGTTGATACCGCAATAGGAGTTAATATAATCATTGAGAACCTGTGTAACACCGTTGCTCTCGTTAACTGTACCGTTATATACACCGGGGAGAGGCATCCAACCAAAGTTACGGTTCTTAGCTGCATCGCCATAAGCAGAAACAGAAAGATCAAAACTATCTTTGGCTTCCTTTTCCCAGAATGTGCCTTCTATAAGCATAGCAATTGGCTTGTTTTCAAGATCACTGAATATATAAGTTTCCTGTGCTTCTCTATTGGACATTGTAAGCTTAGCCATACTGTCTGTGTAATAGTAATCGGATGTGTTAAAGATCTTGAAAAGGAATTCAAGGGCTCTATATTTAGCTTCTGTCTGACGAAGCAAATATCCGTTTGCTTCGGTGATAGTAACCTCTTTTGTAACAGGCTGTCCGTTGCTGAACCCTGTAACAACAGTTGTAGTGTTGTCGCTTGAACCAACACCGAAATTATAGTTGAGTTTAGTTTCCTCAGCACCTGCCCAAGTATCAGCAAGAGCGTAGAGCAAAAATTCGCTATAAGCATTCTGTTCACCGGACCATACAAAAGGAGTAATTCCCTTTGATACCATCTCATCGCAGAGCTTGAAAAATTCTTCATAGGTTGCAGGAAGACCGTCGTCCAAAGTATTCATCTTGCCATCAGGACCTGCAGATTTTGTTGCATTAGCATTAAGAATGAAATCGCTGTATGTTCTGTCAGAAGCGAAATAAAGATTATTTTTATCGAAAAGATCTATGTCGTAAATAAGACCTCTGAATGCTTCGTAGTGAGGGAGCGCATATATTTTTCCATCACGTGCAGTCAAAGCATCGAGTTTGTCTGCAGAAAGCTTGGAATAAATAGTCTTTCCATCTTCGCCCATCTCGTTAACGAGATCGGTAATATCAAGGAAGTTGCCGTTAGCAGACCACTGATTGTAACGAAGATTTTCATTGAAAATTACATCGTATGTAGAATTTTTGAAAGAATCTATCATTGTAACAGCTGTTACCTTTTGCTTATCGGGAATTACCTGAACACCCATTTTGCCTTCTTCAAATGAGGTATTTGCATATTTCGCCTCAAATGCTGCAATGGCTGAATCAAGCCAATCGTTTCCAACACCACCTTCATAACTGAATACATACAACTGAGTCTTATCAGGATCGATCTCAATTACGTCGCCGCCACCGGAACCACCGGGACAAGCACAAAGCGTTAGCATTGTTGCAAAAACAAGCAACATTACAATGATTTTTTTGAATGTTTTCATAAAAATTTCTCCTTTTTATTTGATTTCTATTGTTTTTCTATTTGATTTATATGCTTCCAAAACAAGTTTAACCGCCTTGGATGCTTCTCTAAAATCTATAGGGAACGGCTTGTTGTTTTCAATACAAGAATAATAATCCTTTATCAAATGGTAATGACCGTATCCCCAATAAGCTTTTGTATCAATACTAACACTGTCATCATCTATATTGACAATTTCATTATTGCGATAAATATATTTTGAATTGTATTCATAGGCTGCGACATTAGTTTTCAAACAAGTCAAACCGTTAAAATTTGCAACCGCAGAATTTGTTGCAAATATTTGAGAAACAGCTCCGTTTTTATGCTCAAAAAACAACTCAGCAGTATCCTCGGCTTCTATAAAATCTGCCAATGTGTGAGTTGTCAGACTTGCGCAGACCTTATCAGGTTCACCGCCAATCCAACAAAGCTGATCCAGAGTATGTATTGCCTGGTTGATAAGCAATGCACCGCCCTCGGTATCGAATTTACCTCTCCAATCTCCGGATTTATAATAAGCCTCATCCTTATGCCACGCAAGCATTATAGATGCACCAACAAATCCCTCTCGTTCAACGGCATTTTTTATGTATTGGTTGACTTTAAGATATCTATGTTGAAAACACACACCTAAAGTAGCGTTGCTCTTTTCAACCGCTTCTTTTATCAAATCATACTCATTTTCTTTGATATACAACGGTTTTTCACAAAGACAATTAATATTTCTGCTAAGTATTTCCACAACCATTTCACAGTGAAGATAATGAGGAGTTAAAACGTGAGCAACGTCGGGCTTTTCCTTGTCAAGCATTTCTTTGTAATCTTGATAGATTCTGCAATTAAGCCCGAATTTTTCGCAATGCTTTTTGGCCTTTTGGTAGTCTATATCACATACCGCAGATATTTCCTGACCAAGCTTCAAAAGCACGTCTGTGTGTGTGGAAGAAATTACTCCACACCCTATTAAAACACTTTTCATATCATTTGATAAACTCTCCTTTCACAATTACTTTTGAAACGTTGATGTCTTCATCAAAAAGCACAAGGTTTGCATAATAACCGTTTTGAAGCTTTCCAACGTTTCTAAGATTCAAGAATGACGCAGGGGTTTCCGTCATCATTCTTATGGCTCTTGGGAGCGGTATACCCGCATTTTTCATAGTACGCACTAATCTGTCAGTGGTCGCAATACTTCCTCCAAACGCCTGTCTGTCAAGGAGCTTGGCTACACCGTCCTCAATAACAACGGGCTGAGGCGACTCCTTACTTCCCAAGAATGAGTATTCAACGTCCTGGCACGCAGCGCGCATTGCGTCTGTGATAAGAGCGATATTCTCTGTTTTTTTGAATTTAGTTACAAATTCCAATAGCTGATTGGGGAGATGGCATCCGTCAGCTATGATCTCAACGTTAAGGTCATCAAACAAATAAGCAGTTTCTACGATTCCTGCGTGTCTGAAGCCACCTATTCTTTTGATTGACGAGCAAGCGCTGTAAAGATGTGTTACCAATGAATACCCATTGTCTATTGCCCTTTTAACATCTTCGTAGGTAGCATCGGAATGTCCCATTGACATCACAACACCTTTGTTCGCCATCGCTCTGCCGAATTCTATTGCTCCGTCAAGCTCGGGTGCTGCAGTCCATCTTATAATGCTGCCCTCCGACGCCTCATAGAGCGCCATATATTCCCTCTCACACGGTGCTTTAAGAAGCTCCTGCTTCATAGCTCCCGCCATTGCAGGATTTAGATACGGTCCCTCGAGATGCAATCCCGGCATATGTATCTTAATTCTTTTATCTTTTTTTGCAATATTGAATTGCTCAACCGCAAATTTCGTTTGCTCAAAGTCTGCCGAAATCGTTGTTGGTACGATGGTAGTTGTGCCGTGCATCGAATGACTGTTGCAAGCATCAACGTATCCTTCAGCACCGTCCATAAAGTCAGCGCCTCCACCACCGTGAACGTGAATATCAACAAACCCTGCCGAAAGATACAATCCTTTAGCGTCAACAGTTTCGCCCGAAACCGTTCCGCTTGGAACTATGTCTTTTATTATTTCATCTTCGATGACGATATCCCTCTCTTGAAGGATATCATCACCGCTGATTATCTTTGCATTAGTAATAACTGTTCTTTTCATTTTACACTTTTAATTGCTTTTGAAATGGTATCAAAAAGATTTACTATACACTCCTCTGTTGATTCATAACCGCCCTGTGAGAATGCAGAGCCGAAGGGTCTTAAAAGAAGCTCCTTGTCTATCGCTCCGCCGTTTTTCTTATAGTGGGGCTCGAGTACTATATATCCGTTATAGTCATTTTTCAAAAGACCCGCAAGCTGACCGACGCAGTCAAGCTCTCCATTCCCCCACGCAGCACCCTGGGTTTCACCATCGGTTCTTACGGCATCCTTAAGATGAACGTGCAAAACGTGATTTTTTATATGCTCATATCCATCGGGATAAGCAATTTCTGTTTCACCGTAAAGGTTATTACCGGGATCCCAAAGTGCACCGATATTATCACGGTCTACTTTTTTTAGTAAATGAGCAAGCTTTTCTCCGCTTGATGCATTAACGCTTGGCTCATTTTCAATAGCCATATACATTCCGTTTTTACGCAATATATCCGAATATTCTCTGAGTTTAGCAACAAGGGCATCTTCGGAATAATCCGCATCCTTGAAATGTGTAAAAGCTCTTATCATCTTGCAGTTAAGCTTATTGGCAATTTCAACAGCGGAACGGAACTGTCCACCATCCTCTTCTCCCTGCTTGCACTTCAAAATTCCCGAACAGATGCAAGAGATTTTAAGAGAATATTTTAATACTATCGAATTGATCTTATCTATCTGTTCGTTCGTAAGCTTTTCGGGAGCAGTTTCCCATACGCTTCTTATTTCAACCGCTTGCAATCCGTAATGTGATGCCAACTTACAAGCGATCTCAAAATCCTGACTGATTTCATCAGTAATTACAGAGGTTTGAAATATTGCCTTTGCTCCGCTGTCTGCATCAACGTACATAGTAGCATCATCGTGCAATCGCATTATGGTTGCAGGTACTGCCTCGTCTATCGGAGCATACATTGTTTTAACCACCGCATTTGCCTTCGTGCTTGCAGGAACTGAGCAAACAAGCTTTTTCGCCGCGCACAATGCAGGCACTGTAAGTGTTACTGCGTGAGTGGGAACGTCGTCAATTTGAGCGAAACAACCATCGTTGACCTGCTGCTGACGGCACGTTTCATCAAGAGAAACCACCTTAACAAGTGCTTCGTCGTTGAAATCTGCAACGTGAGGGTCGTTAAATGCGATGTGCGCGTTTTCTCCGATTCCCATAAACACAATGTCCACAGGATACTTTTTTAATAGCTCGGAATACTCCTTGCAAATCGTTTCGGAGTCCTTAAACTCGCTAAGATAGTGAACTTCCTTAAACGGCAATTTTGAAAAGATTGCGTTGTTAAGAAAATTACCGAAACACTGAGGCGCGCTGCTGTCAAGTCCAACATATTCGTCCATATGGAATGCTCTTACACGAGTCCAATCTATTCCGGGATATTCAATTAAATATTTTAACGTTTCATTCTGGCTTGGTGCCGCCGCAAAAATTATGTTTACGTAATCTTTATTTTTTAATAGCTCGACTATAAACTCACCGCCGTCTTGAGCAGCAGCTCTGCCCATATCATCGCGAGTTGCATAAAAGTGAGTTTTTAAGTTGCCAACCACTATTTTTTTGACCATATTGTTCATTAAAACCACCTTCACTTTCCTTTACGAATTGAATTGTGATACAAGAATACAACTATTCAACCTTATATTATCATTTTTCCCCATTAATATAAATAAAAAAAATAACTGACAATATTAAAAATATACATATGATTAAAATTATTAAGTATTTTTTTGTGCATATTTAACAAATTTTCTTTAATTAAATGTACACTATTAACTAAGCACAAATTTGCATATATGTGTGAATTTGCAAAAGTATATCGTTTTGTTGCCTACCTAATTATTATTTATTTGACTAAATAAATTTTTGCAAGGATTATATTAATTACTCGTTTCAACCGTTAATATCAAATATATGGTTCTCGCATAATAACGCATTAAGAATAAAGCAAGTCCCTCTTCCAGGTCAATCCCAAAGCAACCTGCATAGCGAATAAAATTTATTTGTTAACAAGTTGTTAATAATGTTGTTTTCAGCAACATTTTTTAAATTCATATGATATAATATAATCGTAACAGAAATGGACTCGGTCCATTTTGTCCCCTCACATTAGAGGGAGAAATGCCCACATTAGGGCGCAAAGAAGAAATGCGAGGGCGCGCAAGCGCACCCCGCCGGCTTTCTTGCGTTTTAGTGTGGGCTTTTTGCGTGGCTATCTTTCATACTAATAAGGCAAGAAATATTAAAATCATTCAAATGGAGGTATTAGTATGAATGGAAAGTTGAAAGCAGTTATCTATGCTCGTTTCTCTTGTAGCAAACAGAGAGAAGAAAGTATCGAAGGTCAGATCCGTGTGTGTACGGAGTACGCAAAGTATCATGATATAGAAATTGTCGGAACCTATATTGACAGGGCTGTATCAGGAAGAACAGATACCCGTCCCGAATTTGCCCGAATGATGAGGGACAGCACTTACAAGAGATTTAACCTTATTCTTGTTTGGAAGTTTGACAGATTTGCCCGCAATCATTATGACTCGGCTCATCACAAATGGATGCTCAAAAACAGCAACGTAAAGGTTATATCCGCAACAGAGTATATCTTGCCCGGTCCGCAGGGTATTATGTTGGAATCACTGCATGACGCTTTAGCTGAAGTGTATTCTGCCACTCTTTCTGAAAACGTAAGGCGCGGAATGTCGGAAAATGCTCTGAAGGGGCTTTGGAACGGAGGATCGGTTCCTCTTGGTTACAGAGTAAATTCTGACCGAAAGCTTGAAATAGATCCCGAGTCTGCCCTTGTTGTGAAAGAGATATATAAGCTGTATTCTGACGGAAGTACAATAATGGATATATTCAACTATCTCAACAAAATGCACATAACTCGTCCTAACGGTAAGGCACTAAGCTATAATGCAATCCGAAAGGTCTTAACCAACCGTATATATATCGGGGAGTACAATCATTCGGGAATAAAGATCGAAAACGCTATTGAACCCGTCGTTTCAGTTGAGATATTCGATGTTATTCAATCAAAATTGGCAAGGAATGCACGCGCCCCTGCCAGACACACCGCCAAAGAAGAGTATCTTCTCACAACAAAGCTTTTTTGCGGCAAATGCGGAGCAATGATGGTGGCTCAATCAGGCACAAGCAAAACAGGACGAATACACAAGTATTACGCTTGCACTCGTCAGAAGAAGCACCTATGCGATAAACGTATGCTACATAAGGATCAGATTGAAAACTTTGTAGTTCGCAAAACAATGGAAATGTTAACCCAACCGAAGATGATAGACAAGCTCTCTAAGATGCTTTTTGATCTTCAAAACGAAGAAAGTTCACTTCTTGCTTCATTGGAAAGACAATACAAAGAGAAAGAAAAAGAGATAAACAACCTGCTTAATGCAGTTCAAAAAGGTCTTGCTACTGATATACTATTAACTCGCTTGGATGAGCTTGCTAAGGAACGTGATGCCGTTGCGGAATCCATTACTAAAGAGGAGATAAAAACACCAATCTTCACGCAGCAACAGTTTAAGGATGCGCTGAACCATTTTAAGAATATGGACATTAGCACCGACGAGGGCAAAAGAAAGATCATAGACGTATTTGTGAATGCTATATACGCCTATGATGACCACATCAAAATCATATACAACACCAACGGCCAAGAAGAAAGCGTTTTGCTTGATGAAATAAACAGTTCTACCTTGTTTTCATCCAGTTCACCAAAATGAAAAAGCACCACTTTTGTGGTGCTTTTTTCATTTTGTCGGCGCATATGTGTTGAATCACCCCATCTTTTTGCGAAGCAAAAAATTATGGGCAAGAATGCGTTAAGCATTCTTGGTTCTATTTCTCGCAATGCGAGAAATAGTGTCTCGATTCCCGTACGGAATGTTTTTATATCGAGATTGAGTTCGCATTTTTGACCGAACGACGATTGCCGCTCGCGAGCAATCTCGTGGGCAAAAATAGTTCGCGTAGCGAACCTTCCCGTGCAAACATTATATTTCAACTTAATTATGGGCAAGAATGCGTTAAGCATTCTTGGTTCTATTTATCGCAATGCGAGAAATAGTGTCTCGATTCCCGTACGGAATGTTTTTATATCGGGATTGAGTTCGCAAATTTGACTTCACAATCATTTTCCATTGACATTTTTTCGATATTATGATATTATAAATTGAAATTCCAGATAGGAGAAATAAAATGAAAGAAAAACTCAAAAAATTCTTTACTTCAAAAAAACTTATTGTTACTACATGTATATTTTTAGCGCTGTATATGTTCTGCACATTTGCAATGCCCCATATCATTCTTGCAATAGTACGTCAGCCCGAGCTCGAAGAACACGCATATAGTGATTACTTTTTAACAACGTATGACGAGGTTCGCACTCATTTGGCTGACCGTGTTCAATCCCTCAAAGAAAGTGGTATCACAGTTGAACACGAAGCTTATGCAATAGATGAGAGCGATGATCTTTATGTTGATGGGATTTATCTCCCCGCAACTGAAAAATACACAAATCTTATAGTGCTTACAACCGGTGTTCACGGAATTGAGGGGTACATTGGTTCTGCAATGCTTGACGTTTTCTTTGACCACATATATCCCACTCTCAACACCAAAAACACAGGTGTGCTTATTATCGCAAACGTAAATCCTTACGGAATGAAATATATGCGCCGTTACAACGAAAATAACGTTGACCTCAACAGAAACTTTATCGAGGACTGGAGCACATTCGACCTCTCATCAAACAAAGAATATCCCAAGGTTGATAAATTCCTTCAGCCCGAGGGCAAAATGGGCAATGCATTTTGGCATGAGGCAGGATTTTATCTTTCTCTCGCCAAAGAAGCAATATTCACAGGTGCCGACACTATCTCGGATGCTCTTTTGACCGGTCAGTATGAATATCCCGAAGGTGTTTATTATGGTGGCAATGGTGACGAAAAATCAACAACGTATTTAAAGGGTGTTTTCAATCAGTGCCTTGAAAGTGATTATGAAAATATCGTCCATGTTGATATTCATTCTGGATATGGCCCTCGCTATAATATGGTAATATTCAATTCCGTTCAAGATCCCTCAACTGAGGCAGAATCAGTTGCAGAAATAGGATATGATTATATCATCGCGCAGGATTCAGAGGAATTTTATGTTACTTACGGTGACACTACCGACTATTTCTATCGCCTTGCAAAGAGCAAAAACACTGACAAAACACTCTATTCAACATGTTTTGAATTTGGAACAATAGGTGATGGTTTCTTGGATTCCATTCTTTCTCTCAAATATACCGTTGATGAAAATCGCCAGAACAAATTCCCAACAAATAATAATATAACTGAGGAAATTGTTCGCCAGAACTATCTCGAATTGTTCTACCCCACCGAAACCACATGGAGATTAAAGACAATTGTTGACTTCACTGATGCTTTCTATGGCGTGCTTGATGCGAAAATTAAATAATAAAGTTAAAGGGGGACTTCCGTCCCCCCTTTTTTTGACTATCTACCGCAGCAGCAAGTAACGATGAGCAATGCGATAAGAAGAAGCCAGATATAGTCGTTATCGAAAAGATTGCAAAGGCAGTTGTTCATAAAAGCTCCGTTTCCGTTGCGCTTACGCAACTAATAATGATGTAAGCAGGCATTCACCCGCTTTGATATCATTCTATGAAACAAATAAAAATGTGTTAAATAAATTGGGATTTGACGGTGTGATAACAATCTGCTTTTGGATTGTTTCGTCCACCTTTTCAAAGGTGGCTCTCCACGAGTAGTGGCGCGGTTCAAGGGCGCGTAGCCCTTGATACGCCGTTTCTTTTGGAGCTTTTCTTTGCGGCTATTTTGCCAAAGAAAAGCGGCTAACGATCATTGGGTGTTAAATCTTTACTCGCTTTTTCTTTTGAGGAAAAAGGCACAAAAGAAAAAGCTTAGCAAAAAGAAAATGCCGTTTTTTTTGCACTCAAGCCGTGCAGGCTTCCGCTTTTGAAAAAGCGGAGCAAAACAACAGAGGGGCAGGATTGTTACTCCCCCATAAATCAAAACTTGAAGCACTCACAAAACAAAAAGGACTGATTAAATCAGTCCTTTTTTGCTCTTGCAACTATATACCAACGCTCGTTGGTGTCATTTGCAGGTGTAAAATAAAAGTCAGAATACATTCCAATAAGTTCAAATCCATTTTTCTCAAGAGTTGATACAATTTCATCTCTTGAATAGCAACGCTCGGTCTGGATTTCATCTCTGCGAGAGTGAAGTTCACTGCCATCTTCTTTTTCAAAAACAGTCAACGAAAAATCGCAAAGATGCGTTTCGGTGTCATAATAATTCTGCCACACACAAAAGCTATCGCCACCACAGTCCGCTTCGTCATAAACGTAATTGTTTGAACCATAAATGTTTTCAAATTTGTACGGAGTATTCACATCAAACAAGAACAATCCGTCGGGGTCAAGATAGTTGTGCGCAAGTGAAAAACATTTATCGAGTTCACCATCTCCCGTGAGATAATTCACACTATCAAGGCAGCAGGTAATTGCACCAACAGTGCCATAAAGCTCAAACTCCCTCATATCTTGAAGCAGAAACAAAACGGAATGTGGCAAATCAAAGTCATATTTACGGTCATAAGCAACATTAAGCATATCGGACGAGCCATCAACACCAATCATATCGTATCCACGTTTGGCAAGTTCAAATGTCATGCTCCCCGTACCACAAGCAAGGTCAAGAACAAGCTCGGGACGAACAGTTAAAAACTTATCGAAACATTTTTCAAAGAAATCCGCCCACGCTTTGTAATCTACATTGGCATTAATATTGTCATAAAGCGTCGATATCGCGCCATAATTATCATACTTTTTACTCATTTTCTTCTCCAAACTGTTCAAGGAGCTTTTTTTCAAGCTCTGCAGCAGTATTATATCCCATCTTCTTTTGACGATGGTTCATAGCCGCAATCTCAAGAATAATGGGCAAGCTTCGTCCGGGACGAACAGGCACGGTAATAGACGGAATGTCAATTCCAAGTATATTGTATGTCTGGTCTTCAAGGCCAAATCGGTCGTACATTTTGCCCTCAACCCACGGTTCAAGGTGGATAACAAGGTCAATTTTTTCTGTATCCTTAACAGCACCCATACCATAAAGACGGCGTACGTCAATAATACCTATTCCGCGAAGTTCAACGTAGTGCTTGATAAGGGATGGTGCGCTTCCAACAAGAGTTTTAGCTGAAACGCGCTTGATTTCAACAGCGTCGTCCGCGATAAGACGGTGTCCACGCTCAACAAGAGCAATCGCAGTTTCACTTTTACCAATTCCACTATCACCAAGAATAAGAACACCTTCACCAAAAACCTCAACCAAAACGCCGTGTTGAGTAATTCTATTTGCAAGATGTGTGTTTAGTGACGCGATAAGAGATGCCATTGTAGGACTTGTTTTTTCCTTGGTTCTCAAAATCGGAACACCATATTTTTTTGCAGGGATGAGAATTTCGTCCCCAACCTCGAAATTGGTGGTAATAATAACTGCAACAGGCTTTTGTGCAAACAACGCTTCAATACGAGCATCTGCTACATCCTTGCCTATTTCAAACAAATATTGCATTTCAGCGCGTCCAATAACCTGAATTCTTGATGGCTCGAACACCGTCAAAAATCCTGCCAATGCAAGACCCGGACGATTTACTTCCCTGTTAACTATCTTTATTTCGTTAGCAGGAATTGGCATATATATTTCTTCAAACTGAAGCTCTTTCATTAGTTTATCAAGAGTTATAAAATAAAGTTGATTCTGCATTTTTATCTCCTAACCTTTATTTGTTGATTTTGTTGGCTACCGCTTCGGCAATAGCTCTAGCACCTTCCACATTGGGATGAACGTTGTCTTTCTTAAACCAATCCTTGTGTCCGTATGTCAAATCGTAAATATCAATACATTCATAGCCATTGAGGACGGCAAAAGACAAAATTCGCGTTTTTATTTGCTCAACTATATTTGGTTGAATATCAAAATTGGTTTTTCCATCACTCTTGCCATCGGAATAAAAAGCGCGAGCAGGTGTACAAAGTATTATTCTAACATCCGGGTTCTTTTCTTTGTAGCTATTAACCATTTTTTCATATTCGGCAACAAAAGTATCCGCGTCTTTCCAGTTTTCAGGCTTAGAATCATTCGTCCCGAGCATAAAAATTATAATATCTGCGTCATATTCAAGACTTAACTGATACTGTTCACTTTCAGAATAGGGCTTGTCACCATTGTCAGAGAGTGTTCTGCCACTGTGTCCAAAATTGGAAACGTGATAGTCATCACCAAGCAAGTTTTGAAGTTGAGCAGGATAATTGTTCTTTGCCCAACGAATAATGCCGTGACCATATGTAACACTGTCACCAACACACGCAACCTTAATCTGACCATCTCTAGGTTCTGAGTGATTGTGTATTCCCGAAAGACCATTGCTGTAAAGCACGGCGAATAAGATTCCCGCCAAAACAACAATAGAAATGGCAACTGTAGTTATGATTTTATTTCCTTTTTTCATTTTTATCCTCTTTGGGGTGCTTATTCGTATTATTTTATCATATTTTTATCTATTTGCTATTAAAGTTACAATTATAAACAACACATAGCACGCGATAGCTGGAATTGAGAGCAAAAGTTCTGTTATATTCCAAAATGTTCGCTCACGAGAAGTGGAACGAGTTGAATTTTTGCCAAATTTATCGTGCGCAGATTTTTGATAGAAACGTGAAAGGCGTGAAAAGAACAAAATCGCAACTATCAATGTAAATATTGCCACGACAAACGCGAAAAGCTCATAATTTGCACTTACACTTTTTACCGAAACAAATGTCGGCTCTAAAAATACTGCAAAGAAATTATATGCAATATGTATTGCCACAGCTGTTGCAAGGGATTCTGTAGCATAGAGCGCCATGCAAAGAACAACGCCTACAAAGAAATTCGGAATAAAAAGTTCAAAACTAAAGCCGAGCAAGGCAAAAAAGAATGCAGAGAATATCGCCGTGGTCATTCTGCCTTTTTTATCATGCTCTTTAATCATTATACCACGAAAAACAAGTCCCTCGAGTATGGGAGGAATGATGCAAAATGATAAAACAAGATACAAATCATTAAAGAGTTTTCCGTTTCGGTGAGCAAAAAATGTGCTATAAAGTGGAAATTCAACATATTTCCCCTCAACAAATGCAAGCTTTAAGAATGTGCTACCAAAAGCCATAAGCAATATTGCAAAAACAATTATGGAAATATGATGTTTTCGGGGAAGATTGAAATGCGCGGTGGGAACATACTTTTTTTCGCCTCGAGTTGCTCTAAAGAGTAAAAGTGGCACTAAAAATGATACCGCGAGCATTGGAATCATAAACCAATTATTTGAAAAAAGCAATACGGTATTAACGAGATTAAATATTGCTAAGAAAAGCATCACTAATAGAGTGATTGCAGTTGTGCCTGAGGAAGAATATATCATCTCCTTCAAAAAACTCTTAATTTTTTTGAGCAATCTTCCTCACCTCACTTTCCGTTACAATCATATTAAGTGGAATATCGTGTTCATCGTGTGGAATTTTATCGCAGATGAATTGGGAATATGAAAATCCCACGCTTATTCCCTTAAAATTCATAAAAAATCTATCGTAGTATCCCTTGCCATATCCAAGACGATGCCCATCACAAGAAAACGCAAGAGCAGGAGTTATGCCGAGCGTTTTTTCGGTTGGAATCACTATTTCACAATCCTCTTTTGGCTCAAAAAGTCCAAAAATCGATGGAGCCAAGGCATCAAAGCTATTAACCTTTTTGAAAATCAAGGTTGAACTTTTCGTTTGGCAAACGGGAAAAGCCACTGTTTTGCCCATTTTCAAGCAATTCTCAAAAAGTGGCAAAACAGAAATTTCATTGTTTATTGGATAATATAGCAATACTGTGTCGGCATTGATAAATTCTTTAGTGTTTTGAAGATTTTCACATGCATCAACACTTGCTTTTTTTATAAATTCTTCGCCAAAGCTATCACGCAAGGCACGATATTTTTGGCGAAGTTCATTTTTGTTCATTCTATTCATTATTTTATTATTGCAGAGAGAGCAACTTCGTCCGCTTTTTCTTTGCCACAAAGTGCTTCAACTATGCAGAGTGCAAATTCAGCGGCGCAGCCCATACCCTTTGCAGTTATGACATTTCCGTCACGAACAACTCGTTCGTCTGTAAATGTAGCACCATCAAGATATTGCTCAAATCCGGGATAGCAGGTTGCCTTTTTATTTTTAAGATAGCCCATAATTCCTGGAATTGAAGGAGCTGCACAAATAGCGCAAACAAGAGATTCATTTATTATTGAACGCATCAAAGTATCTATAACAGTTGCATTTTCTTCAAGATTTGTTGTGCCGGGCATTCCACCTGGGAGAATAATTGCCTCAGGAACACCAGAACCAAGCTCATCTTCGGTCATATCTGCCACAACTTCAATTCCGTGCGCACCTTTAACAGTTTGGCTTTTGCCAACTGCCACAGTTTTAACCTCAAGTCCTGCGCGTCTTAAAATATCAACGGGCGTGAGTGCCTCAATTTCTTCAAAGCCCTCTGCTAAAAAAAGATATATCATATTTTTCTCCATTTGAAATTTCAAATTTTGATTTGTCGGGATTTTCGAATTCGCTTTGTGTGATTGTTTCGTCCACCTTTTTAAAGGTGGCTCTCCACGAGCAGTGGCGCGGGTACGGGGCGCGTAGCCCTGTATTCAGCGTTTCTTTTGGAGCTTTTCTTTGCGCTTGTACTTGCAAAGAAAAGCGGCTAACGATTACTGATTACTAAATCCTTACTCGCTTTTTCTTTTGAAACCAAAGGCCCAAAAGAAAAAGCTTAGCAAAAAGAAAATGCCGTTTTTTTGCACTCAAGCCGTGCGGGCTTCCGCTTTTGAAAAAGCGGAGCAAAACAACAGAGGGGCAGGATTGTTACTCCTCCATAAATCCCAATTTATCAAAATGTTATTTCACAAAATAATTTGCAAGTTCAGTTACAGCAACCTCGTTTTCTTCGCGTGTGAGAAGATTTTTAACTTTTACAACGCCATTTTCGAATTCGCTTCCACCCATAATTACGATGTGAGAATAATTTTCTTTAAAAGCGTAATCAATCTGCTTGCCAAATTTCTTTGTTCCAAGATAAAGCGCGCTTGTTACCCCAGCCTCACGGAGTGAAGCTGTAAGTGTGATATATTCCTTGTAAGGAACATCATTAAATCTTGCAACGAGTACCTTTGTTTTTCCTTCTGTAAAATCGGGAACGAGGTTATGAGTTACAAGGAAGTTTTCAAGAGTTACGTCGCCCATACCGTATCCTACGCCACTAACCTTTGCATTCTTAACGAAAAGTCCAACAAGGTTATCATAACGACCACCGCCGTACATAGCACGATTATTTTCGGGAGCTTCATCGAACACTTCAAATACTGTTCCAGTATAGTAGTCAAGACCACGAATGATACCAAAGTCAAATACACAGTATTTGTCAAGTCCTGTTTCTTTAAGAAGCGCGAAAAGGTCGGAAAGCTCCTTCGCACCAACGGAGTCGGGGCAAAGAGCAGTTGCTTCTTCAACGCTCATTGTGTAAAGAGCATCAATTTTAGCAAGCTTTTCTGCATCAATTCCAAGCTCACCCATTTCTTTTTCGTAAACATCGCGCGGAATTTTGTTCTTTTTGTCAACAACTTTTGAAACAAGTTTTGCACCCTCAGCATCTGCGCCACTTATAGCACAAATAACATCGTTGAAGAAACGACGGTTATTGATGTGCACTTTGAACATTGTTTCGTCAGCACCAAACACACGAAGAACATTAATAGCGCTTTCGATAATATCCATATCCGCCTCAAATCCATCGCAGCCAAAGATGTCAACGTTGAGCTGCCAAAATTCACGAAGGCGTCCACGCTGGGGACGTTCATAACGATACATATTGGGTATTGAGAACCACTTAAGAGGCATATTAAGATCGTTCATTTTTGCCGCAACCATACGAGCAACGCTTGGAGTCATCTCGGGACGGATAGCAAGCTGACGGTCACCTCTATCTGTGAAATTGTATGTTTGTTTCTTTGCGATTTCTTCACCACTTTTTGCAATATAGAGTTCAAGCTCCTCAATCATAGGAGCATTGTATTCCTCATAAGCAGATTGTTCAAGAACCTCACGAATCTTGCCGAAGAACCAGTTGCGGAAGCGCATCTCCGCAGGATAGAAATCGCGCGTACCCTTATAAGGCTGTGTAGATAATAAATTATTACTCAAAATATTGTCCTCTTTTCTATAAAAGATAAATAAACATATATGTTCAGTTTAGTATAACACATTTTTTTGTGTTTGTCTATGGGGTTGCAAAAAAATATTGTTTGTGATATAATGAATTTAATATTATTTAGGAGAATGAAACATGATTAAATTTATATGTTACCCAAGATGTACAACTTGTCAAAAGGCAAAAAAGTGGCTTGATGACAACGGTGTTGAATATGAGCTTCGCGATATTAAACTCAATAATCCCACACTTGTAGAATTGAAAGAATGGCACGCGAAAAGTGGATTGCCACTCAAAAAATTTTTTAACACAAGTGGACTTTTGTATAAGTCCTTGGAGCTTAAAAGCAAGCTCCCCACAATGAGTGATGACGGGATGTTGAACCTCCTCGCAACTGACGGAATGCTTGTTAAAAGACCTTTGCTTGTGTGTGATGACCTTGTCCTCGTTGGATTTAAGGAAGATGACTGGAAAATAAAACTTAACAAATAACAAAAAAAGCACCCTGATGGGTGCTTTCTTGTTTGGCGGAGGATGGGGGATTCGAACCCTCGTGCCCGTAAAGGCAAACGGTTTTCAAGACCGCCTCGTTATGACCACTTCGATAATCCTCCAAGTCTTACGACCTTATTATAATAGCACATTCATGTCAAATTGTCAAGGGATTTTTTTAATTTGTCTGAAATTTGTTTTTATATTGTAAAATTGGGATTTATCGGGGGAGTAACAATCTGCTTTTTGATTGTTTCGTCCACCTTTTTAAAGGTGGCTCTCCACGAGCAGTGGCGCGGGTACGGGGCGCGTAGCCCTGTATTCAGCGTTTCTTTTGGAGCTTTTCTTTGCGCTTCTACTTACAAAGAAAAGCGGCTAACGATTACTGATTGCTAAATCCTTACTCGCTTTTTCTTTTGAAACCAAAGGCCCAAAAGAAAAAGCTTGGCAAAAAGAAAATGCCGTTTTTTGCACTCAAGCCGTGCAGGCTTCCGCTTTTGAAAAAGCGGAGCAAAACGACAGAGGGGCAGGATTGTTACTCCCCTATAAATCAAAATTTGCAAATAAATTTCACTCAACCCTTGAAAACTCGAAGAGTTTTTGATATAATCTCTTCAATAAGACATTTTTGTATAAAATGACTTTGGAAAGGTGGTAAAATTATGAAAAAGTTTTCTCAGATGAAATTTAAAAAGCCCGACTTGAAGAAAATTGAACGCGATTGTGATGCGATTATTAACGAATTCACTTCCGCAGAAACTTTTGAAGCTCAAAACAAGGCACTTAAAAAGATGTTTAAATACAGTCAGCATCTTAACACAAACTTCAGCATTGCTTACGTTAAGTACACATGCGACACTCAAGACCCCAAAAACGTTGCAAATCAAGAGTTGATTGACGAAATCTCTCCCTTGATTGGTGTTTTCTCAAACAGATTTAACAAGGCACTTGTAAGCTCAAAATTTAGACCTGAGCTTGAAGCAAAATGGGGCAAGCATCTTTTCAATATGGTAGAATGCCAGCTTGAAACATTTGACGAAAAGATTGTTCCCGAGCTTCAGGAAATCAACAAGCTTTCAAGTGAATACACAAAGCTCATAGCTGCCGCTAAAATTGAGTTTAGAGGCGAAACATACAATCTTTCACAGATGGGTAAATTCTCAACATCTCCCGACAGAAAGACAAGAAAAGAGGCTGCTATCGCTTCTGCGAAATTCTTTGAAGATAATTTCGACAAAATCGGTGAAATCTATGACAAGCTTGTAAAAACAAGACACGCGATGGCACAAAAACTCGGTTACGAAAACTTCATCGAGCTTGGCTACAAGTCACTCACAAGAACCGACTACAATGCCGAAGATGTTAAGGGCTACAGAGAGCAGATTTACACCGACCTTGTTCCTCTTACAAACAAGCTCTTTAAAGAACAGGCAAAGCGTTTGAAGATTAGAAATCCTCAGGCTTATGACTACAACATTATGTTCCTTAGTGGAAACGCAACTCCCAAGGGCGATAGAGATTACCTTGTGGACAAGGCATCAAAGATGTATGCAGAACTATCCCCCGAAACTGATGCATTCTTCACTTTTATGAAGGAAAATGAGCTCCTTGACCTTGAAACTCGCCAAGGCAAGGCAGGTGGCGGATATATGACATACTTCCCCGACTACAAAGCGCCCTTTATTTTCTCTAACTTCAACGGCACAAGCGGTGACGTTGACGTACTTACACATGAGGTAGGTCACGCGTTCCAAGGCTATATGTCAAGATATATTTCTTGCCCCGATTATCACATGCCCACAGCTGAAGCGTGCGAAATTCACTCAATGAGTATGGAATTTATTGCTCATCCTTGGATGGAATACTTCTTCAATGAGGAAGCGGACAAGTATAGATATTCTCACACTGTTGATGCGCTTACTTTCATTCCTTACGGTGTTGCAGTTGACGAATTCCAGCACTTCGTTTATGAAAATCCCGAAATCACACACGAAGAAAGATGCGCAAAGTGGAGAGAAATTGAAAAGAAATATCTTCCTCACAAGAAATATGACCACACACCCGTGCTTGAAAAGGGCGGATATTGGATGCGCCAGGGCCACATATTTGGCACACCTTTCTACTACATTGACTACACATTGGCACAGGTAGTGGCATTCCAATTCTTTAATGAAGCAAGACGCGACCACGCAAAAGCTTGGAGAAAATACGTTAAACTTTGCAAAATGGGTGGTAAATATCCCTTCACAGAATTGCTCAAGCGCGCAAATCTTAAAAATCCTTTTGTTGCGGGCACAGTTAAAAACGCAGTTAAGCCCTTAAAGAAATACCTTAAGGGATTTGATACTTCAAAATTTTAATAATGGTGAGATAATTCTTCTTTAATTTGGTTATAATATATCAAAAAGAAGAAAGGAATTTCACTATGAAATATATTTGTGATGTTTGCGGTTGGGTGTTTGATGAAAAAATTTGCGACCCAGACCACGGAATTAATGTGGGAATGACTTTTGAAGAACTCCCCGAGGATTTTGAATGTCCCCTTTGTGGAGTGGGAAAAGATCAGTTTTCGCCCGCAGAATAAAATTATGCACCCACCCTGTTTTCGGGGTGGGTTTTTCGTTAAATTGGTATTTATGAGGAAGTTAGTTTATACGGATTTAGGGGGATTTTGAAAAATCCCCCTATAACCCCAAAACTTTTTAAACCTATTTAAAGTCAAATTTCGCGCAAATTGTGTTGTTATACAACACATAACGATTTTCTCGCCATTTTAACAGGCGGCTCGAAAATCTTTAATTTGCTATTTAAATTATAGACACAATACTATTTAAATTCTTATGCTTTATCTAAGTAAATTTTAGAAAATTACTCCCAAGGAGTGATTTTCGTAGTTTTGAAAGTATGATGCCATCCGTCATACTTGT
>JAZRRX010000063.1:0-1842 GCA_045651165.1 Eubacteriales bacterium | reverse complement strand
TTTTTGGTTCTTTTTCTCGAAAAAGAACAATCCTTCTTTTCTAACTATCTTCACGATAAATCCCAATTTATACTCGTCCACGAAAAAACAAAACAAGCATAGTTCTAAAAAGAGATGTTCACTCATAGAATTAACCGAAGAATAATCTGGAGGTTGTATATGAGTGAACATTCTATTTACAAGGATATCGCGCAGAGAACGGGTGGAGATATCTATATTGGTGTGGTAGGTCCCGTTAGAAGCGGAAAATCAACTTTTATTAAGCGATTTATGGAGTCCTTGGTTTTGCCCAACATCAAGGAGGGCTATGACCGAGATCGCGCGCGTGATGAGTTGCCTCAAAGTGCGGGTGGACGCACGGTTATGACTACCGAGCCGAAATTTATTCCCGATAATGCGGTAACTATAGATATGGGCGATGGCGCGACAATGCAGGTCAAAATGATTGACTGTGTTGGTTACATTGTCCCCGATGCGCTCGGCACTATCGAGGAAGGTCAGCCAAGAATGGTGCGCACTCCTTGGCGAAAAGAACCGATGCCTTTTGTGGAAGCAGCAGAGCTTGGCACGAAAAAAGTAATCACCGACCATTCTACCATTGGAATGCTCATCACAACTGACGGCACAATCGGTGAAATTCCACGCGAGAGTTATGTTAATGCCGAGGAGAGAGTTGTTAAAGAGCTTAAGGAAATGGGAAAGCCATTTGCGATGATACTTAACTCATCAAATCCTGCAAACGAAAAGAGCATTGCTTTAGCATATGAATTGGAAGAAAAATATGGGGCTCCCGTGGCGCTTGTCAACTGTCTTGAGCTTGATGGTGAGGACATAAGACACATTCTTGAGATGATTTTGTGTGAGTTTCCTGTAAGTGAAATTCGAGTTTCGTTGCCCGAATGGATGCAGGCAATTGATGACACACATCCCGTGAAGGCATCTATTAGAGATAGTGTTCTTAAATGCGCGCGAAATGTAGAAAAAATGGGGCAGATTAAAGATGCGTTTGCTCCTCTTTCCAAAAACGAGCATATTGAAAAATTCAATTTTGATAGCATTGATTATGGCTGTGGTAGGGGCAAAATATCAGTTTCTTGCTCAAAGGATCTCTATTTTGAGGTTTTGAGTGAACTCACGGGCTTTGAAATTAAAAGTGAGGAGCAGCTTGTTCGAATGTTAAAGGAATATTCTGCAAAGAAGAGTGAGTTTGACCGCGTTGCCGAGGCGCTTGCAGATGCCGATGAAAAGGGTTATGGAATTGTGATGCCCGACGCTTCAAAATTGCGTCTTGAAGAGCCCGAAATTGTGAAAAGGGCAGGTGGATATGGAGTTAAACTCCGTGCAAGTGCGCAGTCAATTCATATGATTCGCGCAAATATTGAAACCGAGATTAACCCAATCGTTGGCAGTGAAGAGCAGAGTGAGGATCTTGTAAAATATCTGCTTGAAGAATTTGAAGAAGACCCGAAGAAAATTTGGGATTCCAATATGTTTGGCAAATCCCTCTATGAACTTATGAACGAGGGACTTCACACAAAACTTGAGCATATCCCCGACGAATCGCGAAATAAACTTTCCGAAACCCTTGAACGAATTATCAACGAGGGTTCAAACGGTTTGATTTGTATTATTTTGTAAACACAAGGGAGGGGAAGCCCTCACTTTCAAATTGGGATTTGTCTGTACGAAAACAATCTGCTTTTGGATTGTTTCGTCCACCTTTTTAAAGGTGGCTCTCCACGAGCAGTGGCGCGGGTACGGGGCGCGTAGCCCTGTATTCAGCGTTTCTTTTGGAGCTTTTCTTTGCGCTTCTAGTCTCAAAGAAAAGCGGCTAACGATTAC
>JAZRRX010000062.1:0-10306 GCA_045651165.1 Eubacteriales bacterium | reverse complement strand
GTTTTGAAAGTATGATGCCATCCGTCATACTTGTATGTAAGGATGGTATTATGCTTTCTAAACCGATAATTCATTCGTGAATTATCGAAAATTTACGAAGATACTCCATAAGCTAATGCGATTGTTTTGCTCCGCTTTTTTCAAAAGCGGAAGCCCAGCGGCTTGAGCGTCTTTTAATCAAAACTATCTCCCCCATAAATCAAAATTTGAAACACCAAAAGAACAGCCACCCGAAATTTCGGGTGGCTTCTTAATTAATCCAAACTATATATGTAACTTATCGCGTTCTTCGAAATGATATCCGAAATGTCCTCACCATGTGATAGACGCTCACGAACTGCTGTGGAACTTATCTCTCTTGCACCCTCATCACAGGGCAAGAAAACTGTCTGCGCTTTTGGGTTTTTCTTATAATTGTATTGCGCCATTTCAAATTCATACTGATAGTCCTTATAGTCGCGAATACCCTTAACTATCGCACACGCGTCAAGGCGCAAAGCAAGCTCCCATAACATTCCATCATCGAATATTACCTCAACGTTGTCAAGGTGGCAAACAGATAATTTTGCTATTTCAGTTCTCTGCTCACGAGTGAACATGTAGTTTTTTGTATCATTTATCATAACAGCAACAAACACTTTGTCAAAAAGCTTTGATGCACGCTCTATGATGTTTATATGTCCTATTGTCATCGGGTCAAAACTGCCCGGAATAACTGCAATTCTCATATTAAGTCCTCATTTTTAGCACAGAAATATGCGCAATTCCGTGCTTCATAGTTTTTATAGTTTCAAATCGAGATGAATTTTTATCATTCAAAAAGTTAAATCTATCACTTTCACACACAATGGATGACGTTTCTTTAATCAAATCCCTTTCAAAAAGCAAATCAAGTGCCTGATTTATCATATCACTGGCATATGGTGGGTCAAGAAAAACGATATCAAACCTTTCCAAATCACTATGCTTTTTCAAAAAGGTAATAAAATCCTCACAAAGTGCTGAACAACCATCGGCAAGACGGCTCTTTTCGATATTCTTCTTTATAATATTGAAAGCACCCTTGCCACTATCCACAAGATAGACATGCGCAGCCCCTCGGCTAAGAGCCTCAAGTCCCATTTGTCCCGAGCCTGCGAAAAGGTCGAGCACAACTCTGCCACCAATATCAAATTGGAGCATTGAGAATATTGCCTCTTTTGAACGCTCACTTGTGGGACGAGTATCGTTACCCTCAAGTGTAAAAAGCTTTATTCCCTTTGCCTTACCCGTTATAATTCTCATAGATTTTAACTCCGTTTTTATAATAATCTATAATGTTTTGAGCATCAGTTTTGGTTATGCCTTTAACGGCACAAAGCTCATCAAAAGTAGCACCCTTGATTGCCGAAATGCCGCCAAAATGTGCCAAAAGCGACTTTGCTTTTGACGCTCCAATTCCCTTTATCTTTTCAAGAGATGACTTCTTCATCGTTTTGGACTTTGCATTAGTCATCTTAGAAATCGCATATCTATGAACTTCCTCTTGAATTCTAAAAATGAGTCCGTAAACTGCCTGCTCACGCGCAATACTTATCTCCTCAGTTTCTGTACAAAGCGCACGCGTTTTGTGATAATCGTCCTTGACCATACCAAAAAGTGGAATGTCAAGTCCCATCTCATCGAGCACACCTCTCACAGCTATAACGTGAGTTTTGCCACCGTCAAGCAAAATAAGGTCGGGATATTCTCCCATTGAGTTCATCTGCCCAAGATGTGAAAGTCGGCGTCGCAAGGTTTCGCGCATGCACGCGTAGTCGTCAGTTCCGTCAACATCTTTAATGTTGAATGAACGATAACTACTCTTTCTTGGCTTTCCGTCAACATAAACAACCATGCCACCCGTTTTGTGCTCACTTCCGATATTCGAAATATCATAAGCCTCAATTATTTGAGGTATGGTTTCTAACTCTAACAACTCTGCAAGACGGAAAAGGATTGAATTATCCTTTTCATACTCTTTGACATACGCCTGCGCCTTTTCACGCGCGTTATTATAAACCATTTCGCAAAGCTTTTTAGCCTCGGTACGCTGAGGTGTCCAAAGAGTAACCTTACGCGCGCACTTTTCACTCAAAAATGCTTCCATAAGCTCTTTTTCTACCTTAACCGACCCGTCAAACACAATCTTTTTGGGAATTGAATCCGAATGCGAATAGTAATCAACCAAAAAGGCAGTTATTGATGCTTCATCAAGTATCTTGTCCGCACCGAAGATGTATTCATTCTTGCCATTCAAGACGCCCTCTCGAATGGAATATATAGCAAGAGATGAGCAAAGCTCGTCAGAATAAAGAGCAATTACGTCATATTCTGCATTGGGGGAATCAACCACTTTCTGCTTTTCTCTAATCTTTTCAAGCGCGCGTATCGTGTCGCGACACTTAATTGCCGCCTCATATTGCTCCGCCTCGGAATAGGCATACATCTGCGCCTCAAGGGACGAAATCGCATCCCTTGTGTTGCCCTTTAAAATATCAATAGCGCAAGAAATAAGCTCGTTATATTCTTCCTTTGTAACGTGCCCCTTACACACTCCGCAGCATTGTTTCATTTGGTAATAAAGACATTCCCTGCCCTTGCCGATATCCTTTGGAAAGCGCAATTTACAATTTGGAATGCCCAAGGTCTTATTTAAAAGCGACATAATACCAAACACAACTGAAGCACCCGTATATGGCCCAAAATATCTCGCCTTGTCGGCAAGACGAGTTCTTGTGAACACAATTCTTGGATATTCTTCATTTGTTACTTTTATATATGGATATGTTTTTGAATCCTTCAAACGAATGTTGTATCGAGGATTGTGTTGTTTTATAAGCGCGTTTTCAAGTGATAACGCCTCAATCTCGGTGTCGCATAAAATATAGTCAAATTCAAAGACGGATGCCACCATTTTGGCAGTCTTTAAATCCTTTTCACTGTTTTGAAAATACCCGGAAACGCGATTTTTGAGTTTTGCACTCTTGCCAACGTAAATAATTTTGCCCGCACGGTCGCGCATAATATACACACCGGGACATAAGGGCAGACCATTGGCTTTTGTAAGCAACTCGGCTTTAGTTGACATAAAATCACGCTCCTTTCATAATGTTAACTCCATAAGAGTAAAGAGGCGAGGAGAAAAACTCCTCGCCAAAATTTTGAATTTTAAAAGCAATTAGAATGCCTGATCTTCAAATCCTCTGTTAATAAGATCAGTAAGCCCTTCAATAGCAAGTTCCTCGTCCTGACCTTCGGCTGAAAGCACGATTGTCATTCCCTTAGCAATTCCCAAAGAAAGAACGCCCAAGAGGCTTTTTGCATTTACCTTGCGATCATCCTTCTCTACCCAAATGGCACTATTGTACATATTAGCTTTCTGGATAAAGAAAGTTGCAGGTCTTGCATGAAGTCCTATTGCATTTGAAATTTTTACCTCTTTAGTAATCATAGTAACGCTCCTAATTTCACTCTACTAAAAATAAAGCAATTTAAATTTGCATAGTTTCTTAAGTATAGTATAACAAAATAAGCAGATAAAATCAAGAAAAAGTATTTGTATGATTGCATAAACTTTTGGCGAAAATTATTATTTTTTTAATAATATTGCACATTTTTTAACAAAAATTAAATTTTTTGTCCTATTTTTCAACAATACTTGTGATTCTGATTGAGGTTTCAATGTGTTCAGTAATTATTTCAAGTACCTGTTCGGGAGAAAGTTTAATTTCGTCATAAAGCCAAAATCCATTGTTTTTCATTTTACCACGAACGATTATATAGCCACTAATAGAACATCTCTCCTCAGGATTTTGATTGCTATCCTGTGGCTCGGGATGATAATATTGTGTTTCAGTTATATTACCATCCTTGTTTTCAGTATATGTGTGAATTGCCACTCCGCGCGAAAATTCCGCGCCCAAATTACCCAAAATTATATCGCTACCTTTTACTCTAACCGTCTCACCTAAATGTCCTTCAAAACAGTCATATGATGAGCTTTTGATATCATCTATCTGAAAATACAAACGATACTCTTTTAAGTCATAATATTCTTTTGCCGCATTAGTATTTATTGCTCTTGAAACGATAGTACCTATACAAATCAAAGCGAGCAAAATAACAAGAATATCCACTACATTAATTCTGTATTTTTTAGTATTCTCTTTACGCATTTTGCCCCCTCCTTATTCCTTCACTTCGATGCTGATGCATTCACCAACGGCATCAAACATCGGGAATTTAAGGTTGATTGAGTGTCCCACCAAAAGTTGTTGACCATGTAAGAAATAACCAACACCCTCTTGATATGAGCAATTAATTTCAATTGTAACTACCATGGTGTGCTTGTCGGGGTCAGTTGACAAAACCATTTCATCTCCACTTTCGGGAATTTCCCATTTTGTAGAAGAAAATCTATTCACCTTAGCTACCTTGCCAATACCAATGCTCTCAGTCATCAAAACCGCGTTATCATCAACCCTTACGCTATTGCTAAGCTGTTTATCTATCTCTCTTAGCTCAACCACATAAAGAATGGTTTTTTCTTGCATTGGAGATTCCTCATTAACCTTTGCCACAGGGTCAAGCAACAAGAACGCTATAGTAACAACTGCCAAAAACACGACAAGGACAGCCACATCAACGATATTTAATTTATGTTTCTTTTGTGTAGCTTGATTTGCTTTATTATTTTTCATAATCTCCTCCAAGTCGCATCAACAGTTGATTTCAAGGTCGGCATATGTCATATTATTAATTATTCTTGTTGATTCTCTCTCTCTCACATTTTTCTTTGAAAGCGAAGTGGTGAGAGCAACAACAATCCAAAACATAACGAATACTCGATAGTTATACCAAATATTGTCGGTAAGTCCCATAACGAGAGCACCACTTATTGTGGATAAGCCCGCGATTATCATTGTTCTTGACTTGCTATTCTTTCTGCTTTGCTTTATTTCAATAAAGCATTTTTGAGCATACATGAACATAATCAATGCAAAGATTATAAGTCCCACAATTCCTATATCAACAAGTATCTGCAATGGCAAACTGTGTGCATGTACCGCACTTTCTGCACCCATAAGTGCATAATCCTCATAAACGAGTTTAAACGCGCGTTCACCAACGCCAATACCGGTAAAGAAATTATCCTTTGCCATATTGGCAACGCCCTTCCAAATATTCAAGCGCATTTGCACTGAACTATCTGCCATTGTAAAAATGCTTGAAAATCTGTTAAGAATATATTCGGGAAGAAATAGCTGCCACAAGGGTAATGTGAGTCCTGCAAACAATACAAACCATATGTTTTTAATATTGTATAAAAGCAAGAAAACTATTGTTGCAACTATAATACCAATCCACGCGCCTCTTGAACCTGTCATAATGGTGCAGACAAATATCAATATAGCAGAAATGAAATACATAACCTTGCTTATTTTTTTATTGCTAACTATCATTTGACCCAATGCAAGTGGGAAAACGCTGATAAGATAAGCACCGAGCATATTGGGATTACCCAAGAATACACTAACTCTGCCAGGTAAATCTCCAAACATGGACAAATCAACCCAAGATTCGTTAATAGCTCCACCACGAATTACTCCAACTATTGAAACAATAGTCGCAGTAACTATAAGGATTTTAAATGCTCTGTATATAGATGGCTTTTCAATATACATATTTACAATCAAGAAATATACAAATAGAAAAGCAAAATAAACCTCTGCTGAATAAAGTGAATTGCTTCCACCATGGGTGAAAATACCACCGAAAAGCAATAGCATACTAAAAGCAAGCACTAAAACATCCATAAGCTCAAATCGAATTACACGCTTGCCTCTGAGCAACTTAACGATAAATCCGCAAGTTGAAAATCCAGCAAGTATCAATAAAGCAATTGAGGGATTGCTAAACATATTAGCAAAAGGAAGTATAATCATTAAGAATATAAGGCCGAGTTCTGGAAATGACATTATCAATAAAAACAAAGCCAAAACAAGTGCAACATTCATAATGATTAGCGGATACACAAAGTATGTTAAGCATCCCATAGCTATTGAGAAAAGAATAGCTATAAAATAGCTTCCGTCAAAGGGAGTTGAACTTCTTTCAAATCTTGTAGGATTTAGATTTAAAACATTGGTTATAACAAACCTTGTCAGTCTTCCCTTCAAAAGTGATTCACCGAGTTCCTTTTTTGAAATTATCAAGGGGAAAGAAAGCAATGCAATCGTTCCACCAATGATAAATCTTTCTAAAATATCTTCACCAAACAACTGGTTTCTTATTATCGTAATTGTGATAATTGCAAACGCGAAAAAGAGGAAACCAACTCCCCATATTCTCAAGTTGGAGTGGATAATCGAGTAGGATATTTGAGAAATCTTTTTGCTTGTTAGACTCTTTTCGTAAATGTGAGCAAATGTTGCACGCTCTCTGAGTCTTTGTTTTTTGCGTCTTAATAGGTTATATATATATCCGTTCTTCCACTTTTGATTGCATTTTGTATAAAGATCTGCAAAAAAGTACCCAATAGGTCCTCTTTTAAGTAGTTTCGCAATGGTTTCTGCTATTCTAAAAAGAAAAGCAAAAAATCCACCCTTTTTTTTGTTTGTCTTTTTCTTTTGTATCTTGTTCTTTTTCAAAACATTACCTCCCGTCTTAACGGAATAATATCATTAAAATACTCAATCTAAAAGATCAGGTCTTTTTTTCTTTGTAATTTCTATGGACTGCTCAGCGCGCCACTTGTCAATTTCAGCATGATTGCCCGAAATCAAAACGTCGGGAACTTTTTTGCCGTGGAATTCATAGGGACGTGTGTATTGAGGATATTCAAGACGTCCACACGAAATACTTTCGTCCTCATAGCACTTTTTGTCCGCAAGCACGCCCTCTTTAAGACGTGAAACGCAGTCAACAAGCACACACGCGGGCAATTCCCCACCCGTGAGAACATAGTCGCCAATGGAAATTTCTTCATCCACTATTTCTTCAAGAACTCGAGCATCAATGCCCTCATAATGTCCACAAAGAATAATGAGATTGTCATATTCTGAGAGCTCCTGTGCCTTTTCTTGTGTTAACACCTTCCCTTGAGGACTCATATATATTACCTTTGATTTTATTCCCTCACCCATTTCTGCCGACACTTGATTTTTAACAAATTCATAGCAATCGTACACGGGCGGAGCCATCATAAGCATACCAAATCCACCACCGTAGGGAGTGTCGTCAACTTTTCTATGCTTATTGTTTGCAAAATCGCGTATATTGTGCGCATGCACTGAAACAAATCCTGCTTTTTGTGCGCGTCCTATTATGCTCTCCCCAAGCACGCCTAAAACAAGCTCGGGAAAAAGCGTCATTATATCAAATCTCATAATTTAGTCCAACATTCCTTCAATAAGTGATACGAAAATTCCTTTTTCTGTGTCAACCTCTTTGATAAATTCAGGCACAGCGGGAATAAGCTTTTTGCCACTCTTTGTGTTGATTTCATAGAGGTCGCTAGCACCCAAATTCAATACGTCAGAGAGTGTTCCAATCTTCTCTCCTGTTGCCATATCGATAACGTCAAGTCCGATGATGTCAGCAATAAAGAACGCATCCTCGTCAATCGCTATGTCATCTCGGTCTGCAAATACCACTCTTCCCTTTAAGGTCATTGCAATGTCAATATTGTTTATTCCATCAAGCTCAAAAAGTACGAACTGTTTAAAAACGGACGCCTTTTTTACCTTGTAACATTGGTATTCCCCACCATTTTCAAGAAATACTTTTTTAAGGGATGCTAAGTCCTGTGGCGTATCGCACCAGGATTCAAGTTTCAATCCTCCACGAACACCGTGTGTATTTACTATTTTTCCACATTCAAGAAATTGTGATTTTGGCATTTTTTAGTATCCTTTTCTATAAAACTGCATACTTATTTAGATTAGTATATCACATTTCGTAAGATTTTGCAATAAATTCCTTATTATTTTATTTATTTTTCAAAATTATGGAAAAACTATTGAAAAAAAAGAAAATATGATGTATAATGATTAAGTTAATATTTATTTTTGTTTCATGGAGGTAAATGAAATGACTGGACTTTTCCCAATTCTTATGCTCGTTGTAATGTTTGTTGCAATGTATTTCCTTACAATCAGACCTCAGAAAAAGGCTGAACAGGAAGCAAACGCTATGAGAAATAGTCTTGAGGTTGGTGACGAAATCACTACTATCGGTGGTATCATCGGCAAAATCGTTAGCATCAAGGAAGAAACTTGTGTTATCGAAACAAGTAGAGATGGCACAAAGATTCGTATTCTTAAAACAGCCATTCGCAGCGTTGACGTTAAGGCAGAAGACGCACAGTAATGAAATAAAAACAGCTCCAAAGCTTTGGAGCTGTTTTTTTATTTCAATTATTGGATAAATCAAAATTTGCAACATTTCATATTTTTTCTTGCATTATCATATATTTTTAAAAAACTTATCAATTCGGAGGAAAATATGAAAAGCAAAAGAATTTCTGCCAAGCATCATAAAAAAAGTAACTCACATGTTGAAAACAAACTCGACACTGCTCTCAAAAGTTCCTTTTTAAGCATCCTCTTCACTGCTGGTGTGAGTCTTGCACTACTTTTTGCGAGCACCGCCGCAGCTCTAATGACGGATGATCCCACGGCATTTATCTCACCCATAGGATATGTTGTAAAATTCATCTCCGCGTTTTTGGGTGGATTTATATGTTCTAAACTCGATAGGCGCTCACCATATCTCATAAGCGCACTCACGGGTTGCGCCTATGTCTTGCTTTCTATGTTGTTCTCGTTTACTCTTTCACACACGTTAGCATCTGGCATGAACATTTGGACACGACTTGCTCTGCACGTCCTTTCATTTGCTCTATTTCCCGTTGGTACTATAGTGGGAGTAAAATCAGAAAAATCCCAACATAAAAAGAAAAGAAGAAGATAAAGAAAAAGCACCCCTTGGGGTGCTTTTGTTTTTTATTTTGATTTATTACAAATTATAAATTCTCTGCGCGTTTTCAAAGGTTATCTGCGCAATTTCTTCGGGCGCTTTTCCGAAAACCGAGGCAATCATACCCACAGTATATTCAAGATTGCCCGAATGGTTCATCTTGCCACGATTAGGGTGGGGCGCAAGATATGGCGCGTCCGTTTCGATGAGCAATCTATCAAGTGGTATGGTTGACAAAACTTCACGTACGCGACTTGCATTTTTAAATGTAACAACTCCGGAAAACGAAATGTACCAACCGCGTTTAACAAGTTCCCTTGCCATTTCACTTGAACCGCTATAGCTATGAAAAATGCCCTTTACATTAGGATATTTCAATGCCATCTCAAAGCAATCTCCGTGCGCCTCTCTATCGTGAATAATCACGGGCAATCCGTACTTTTCAGCCATCTGCATCTGTCTTTCAAAAACGTATCTCTGCTTTGCCTTAACCTCGTCCGTAAGGTTTTCAAGGTGATAATCAAAGCCGATTTCACCAATGGCAACAATCTTATTTTCTTTGCGCTTTGCCTGATCAGAAACACTCGCCTCAATTTCATCTAAAGCTGAATCGATATCGTCAATATAGAGGCAATCCTCGGGATGAATACCCGAAGAAACGTACATTTTTTCGTATTTTTGAGCTTGTGCTATGCATTCCTTAAGATTTTCGGGATTGGTTGCAATATTAACTATCGCACCGACATCCTGGGAAAATATTTTATTCAAAAGAGCGTCAGCGCCACCCTCATATTCATTAAACCAAGCGTCAAAATAATGCGCGTGGGAGTCAAAAAATTTCATATTTTTCACCTTTTATTTATTTCAAATTTTGATTTATCGGGAGATTAATATAATGATGCGGCTACAAATTGCACGTTGTTGTAGGGACAGGCGTCCTCGACTGTCCGTTACAAAAATTAAGTAACTATTATGTAAAAACATTAGTTTTTGCTTGTGCGAAGCCGTGATAATATCGGGTTGTCCATTATTGCGGACAGTCGAGGTAGCGAAGCGGCACGAGGGTATTAAAAAACAACACAGTGTGTTGTTTTTCCCCGAGTGTGACCGAGCCGCAGCGAGACCACCTGTCCCTACAACTAAAAATCAAATAAATCTAAAACTTACTAACTCCCCGATAAATCCCAATTTATCAATCAGAATTTCTACATTTTTAAATAAAGGGGAGATTACTCTCCCCTTTGATTAATTATCTAATTCTTTCACCAAGGGGTGTTTCGTTGTCAAGGAAGATTACTCTTACCTG
>JAZRRX010000061.1:0-4689 GCA_045651165.1 Eubacteriales bacterium | reverse complement strand
TATTTAAATTCTTATGCTTTATCTAAGTAAATTTTAGAAAATTACTCCCAAGGAGTGATTTTCGTAGTTTTGAAAGTATGATGCCATCCGTCATACTTGTATGTAAGGATGGTATTATGCTTTCTAAACCGATAATTCATTTTTTGAATTATCGAAAATTTACGAAGATACTACATAAGCCAATGCGATTGTTTTGCTCCGCTTTTTCAAAAGCGGAAGCCCAGCGGCTTGAGCGTCCCTATAAATAAAACTATCTCCCCCGATAAATCAAAATTTGAATAACATTAAACCATACACCTGTTTTTTTAAAAAAACTCTTGACAAAATAAAAAAATCTGCTATAATGTCATATGATGCGGACGTATGCGTCCGTCTCTCTGTCGTGCAAAAATCTATTCAAGTGCACGAACTTAAAGTCCATAGGGAGGTGTAAAATATGGAAAAGGTAATCAATACTTATGAAAACCTGTTCATCGTTAGTCTTGCAAACGGAGAAGCCGCTGCAAAAGAAACAGTGAACAAATTCACAACATTGATAGCTAACAACGCTGAAATCGTTGAGGTTGCTGAATGGGGCAAACGCCGCCTTGCATATCTCATCAATGACGAAAGCGAAGGTTACTACACTGTTGTTACTTTCAAAACAGCATCCGATTTCCCCGCTGAGCTTGACCGTTTGTTCAACATCGACGAAAACGTTATGAGAGCAATGACAATTAAGCTCGACACAAAGGCAATCGCAAAGAACAACGCTGCTAAAAAGGCTCCTGTTGTTGAAGTTGCTGAGGAAGTAGTAGCTGAAGTTACTGAAACAGTAGCAGACGCTGAATAATTTGTTCGGAGGTAAGAAAAGATGTCAAATCTCAACTTAAACAAAGTGGTACTTTGTGGCCGTCTTACAGCAGATCCGGAACTTAAGCAAACACAAACAGGAATTGCAGTCGTATCCTTCTCTCTCGCAATCAATCGCAGAGCAACAAAGGGTGCTGACGGAACATACAATTCCCAGGCGGATTTCATCAACTGCACAGCATGGAGACAGCAGGCTGAATTTATCTCAAGATATTTCAAAAAAGGCTCATCTCTTTGCATCACTGGTTCTCTCCAGCAGAACACTTGGACCGATAATAACGGTCAGAAGCGCAACGACTACAGAGTAGTTGTTGACGAAGCAATGTTCGTTGATTCTCGTGCAGAAGGTGGTCCTTCAAGCTACGTTCCCGATGCTTACGGTTCTCCTTCATTCTCTTCAGGTGTAGATGCACCTAATTTTGAAGAGATCAAAACAGACGACGACTTGCCGTTCTGATAACTAACGAAATAATACAGGAGGATTCATAAAATGGAAAGAACAGAAAATGCTTCTCGTCCGGTTCGTTACAACAACAACCGCAGAAGAAAAAAGGTTTGTATCTTCTGTGAAGATAAAATCGCTTATATCGACTATAAAGATTCTGCAAAGCTCAGAAAGTTCATCAGCGAACGTGGCAAAATTCTTCCTAGAAGAATTAGTGGCACTTGCGCACAGCACCAGATTAAGCTCACAACAGCTATCAAGCGTGCTCGTCAGGTAGCTCTTCTTCCTTACATCGCTGACTAATATAGTTAAAATTTAAAGGACGCCAATTGGCGTCCTTTTTGTTTTCGTTTGCTTAACAATCAAAATCTTAACTTACAAAGGGCGCACGGTGTGCGCCCTTTTATTTGTTATTTTATACAGTGTCCGCAAGGAGTATAACCGGAGGTGCTTGTAATATAAACTCTGTTTGACGAGGTCGGCAAATAGCTACAAGTAGATAGGTGATATACCTTGGAGGTAGCATTGGCGACATAGGTTGTAGTGCCTCCGCTATAATTCTTCAAACAACGTCCGCAGGGATCATAACCCGCGATATTGATAATCCACCAATAGTTGTACATTGTGTTCTGTTTTGATGCCGCAGGCAAATTGCTACATGTGGGAAGGTGGAAAACCTTCGTTTCAGTGTTTCCTATAAAATACTGTGTTGAGCTTGATGTACCACCGGTAGATGTACCACCGGAAGATGTTCCACCGGTAGATGTTCCACCGGAAGAGGAGCCACCAGAATTAGAACCGCCGCTCGATGGCAATCCTGAACCACTGCCGGTTGTGTCGGTGCTTCCATTGGGAAGGTAAAGAGTATTTCCATCAGTAGAAAATTTAACGTTACCGTTTTGGTCGGTACGGTACACTGTAGCGCCCGCTGCCGAAAGTCTATTCAATGCGTCGGATGTGGGATGACCGTAGGAGTTACTGCCTACAGAGATTACAGCGTATTCCGCCTTTACTTTATTAAGAAATGCGGTGGTGCTTGAGTATTTGCTTCCGTGGTGACCAACTTTTAGAACGTCGCAGTTGAGGTCATATCCTGAAGAAATCAGACTCGGTTCAGCTACCTGACCAACGTCGCCTGTAAAAAGAAATTTAAAGCTACCGTATTCGAGCATTACAACAATGGATGAGTTGTTTGAATCACCCGAAACCACTTGTGAATAAATAACGGTTAGGGTTAAATAACCGTATGTATATATTGTGCCCGCATTGGGCTTTTTAGCGGTTAAGCCTTCTCTTGTGATAGCAGATGTAAAGTTTTTGTACTCGGTAGTTGTCTTGCTCGTGTCCTTTGACATCCAAACCTCTTCAACAACATAGTTGTTAAGAACTGTAGGAAGACCTCCGCAATGGTCAGCATCGGGGTGAGAATTAATCATCAATTCAATGTCATCAACACCCTGACTCTTAAGATAATTAGAAACGGTTGTACCGTAACTTGATGTACCTGCATCAATAAGAATATCGCAATCTCCAACTTTAATAAGGATACTATCACCCTGTCCAACGTTAATGTATGTTACGGAAAGTGTTGGAGCGGTTACGGGAGCTGAGGAGTCGAGCTTATCACCTTCTGTAGTTCCGCATATTGTACAAGTTTTTGGGGCAGTTGTTGTGGCATCCTTCCAAGAATGACCGAGAGCATCAACGTAATCGGCTATGTAAGAATACTCACATCTGATGCATGCATACGTGGTATATCCCATATTCTCGCATGTGGAAGCGGTTACGGTAGACTTTGTGCTATGTCCAAGAGCAGCAACGTTATCTGCCGTATAGGAATCTCCACAATCAGAGCAAACGTAAGTTGTATATCCCGCACTGTTGCAAGTAGGCGCTGTTACAACTGATTTATAGTTGTGAGTTGTTTCCTCGGGCTTGTTGTTTTCGGGAGTGTTATTTTCGGGAATGTTATTCTCGGGAACATTATTCTCGGGAACATTATTCTCGGGAGTGTTATTCTCTGGAACGTTATTCTCGGGAGTGTTATTCTCTGGAACATTATTTTCCGGTTGACTTATGTCGGGTTGGGTGTCTTCTGAATATTCAAAATCAGAAGGGGGAGTTTCTATGTTTCCTACAGTTGTGGACTGTTGAGGTATCTCTGCACCATCAACATTATCGTGGCGCGCACCACAACTCACAAAAAGCAACATGAAAACTAAAAGCAGAGCAACTATTCTTTTCATAATTTAAACTCCATGTTTTTGTTTTTATATATCATTATTATTATAACACATCCAATAGATTTTTTCAAGGTCAAATTATATTATTCTCTTGAAACTGGAAAATATATTTGACTTTTTGGAGGCAAAGCCGTTCCGTTTATTAAATTACTAAAATAACTTTCTTCATCCAAAAGCTCAACATTAACGCCTTGAACGTGTAAAAAGCGTGCCGTGGCATAATTATAGGTCGAAAGCGGACGGTCAAGTGCGTCATTCGATTGCGCAGCAACGAGAATATCGCCATTTTCAAATCCAGAAACAAGTAAGGAATGATAAAAAACTCCACGCGCATTGGAGAGCTGAACAACATCGCCAATCTCCACGCGCTCACGCATAACCTCCTCGCAAAAAGGTCCCTGCCGTTCATTTTTGGGAGCAAAATCACCTAACCCACACATAAATTCATAAAATTCGCGCACACCCGTCCACGCAGGCGCTCGGTCATCAACATTAACGTAATACCAACCGAAAATTTCGGTTGGATTCATCACCAAACTCCCCGCAAGCACACATTGAGAAACAAAATTGGTGCAGTTCCCTCCTCCGCCTGTAAAATCATAAAATAATGGGTTGCGCGAAAGCGCCCATGCGCGCGCATATTCCACAGCACGCTCTCTATTATACGGCTTTGAAACTATCATATTTGTAAGTTCCCCTTTCAAAATCATCTTTACATTTTATGCAAAACACAAGAGTAATTTGACAAAATTACCCGTACAAGCAAAAAAATAAAATATTAATCATAAAATTAAAAAACAAATAAATTGGGATTTATCGGGGAAGTTAGTTAATTTGGATTTAGGGGTATTTTGAAAAATACCCCTATAACCCCAAAACTTTTTAAACCTATTTATAAATAAAATTTTGCGCAAATCGTGATTTGCTATACTATTAGTAAGCACATTACTCTTGGTTTAAGTAATGTCCTATTAAAGCATTATAATATAGTCATGCATAGTTTTAACAATACAACAAAGTAATTTTTAGAAAAACAAATCTTTGATTTGGTTTTCGTTGTTTTGAAAATTCAATTTCGTACGTCGTACTTGTACGTAAGAACGAAATTGGAGTTTCAAAACCGATAATTCATTCGTGAATTATCGAAAA
>JAZRRX010000060.1:0-9282 GCA_045651165.1 Eubacteriales bacterium | reverse complement strand
AGAAAATCGTTATGTGTTGTGTAACAACACGATTTGCGCGAATTTTATTTATAAATAGGTTTTAAAAAGCTTTTTGGTTCTTTTTCTCGAAAAAGAACATTCCTTCTCTTATAACTATCTTCTCGTTAAATCCCAATTTATATGGTTGTAAAATTAATTTTGAAATCTATTGACTTTTTGGTGGATAAATTATATAATAAATATGATTAAATTAAAATGGCGGATTATGGGGAAAAGCAAATGATGGAATTTATAGAAAGGGCATCTGTCTTAGTTGTCGGCGGTGGTGCGGCAGGTATGATGGCGGCTATTGTGGCTGCTCGCAGTGGTGCTGACGTTATTCTTTTTGAAAAAAATGATAGACTTGGAAAAAAACTTCGAATTACAGGCAAGGGACGTTGCAATGTTACCAATGACTGTGATAAAAATGAGTTTCTTTCAAATGTTGCAAGCAATTCAAAATTCCTTTTTGCATCAATTTCTCGCTTTTCAACCGCCGATACAAAGGACTTTTTTGAGGAATGTGGTGTCCCCCTTAAAACCGAGAGAGGAAAACGAGTTTTTCCTGTATCCGACAAGGCACAGGATATAGTTTCTGCTATGGAAAACGCGTGCATTGAGGCGGGTGTTAAAATCATTAAGAAAAAGGTTGATTCCTTGATAATAGAAGATGGCAAGGCAATAGGTGTTATCGCAAATGGTGAAAAATACGCATCAGAAAGCGTTATTGTTTGCACGGGAGGAGCTTCATATCCAAGAACGGGCTCAACCGGTGACGGATACCGTTTTGCCAAGGCTGCAGGGCACAAAATAGTTGATATAAAGCCATCACTTGTACCACTTGTTGCAAAGGGTAAACTCTGCGCACATCTTCAGGGATTATCTTTAAAAAATATCTCATTTAAAGTTAGAAACAATGAAAACGGCAAAATCGTTTTTGAGGATTTTGGTGAAATGATGTTCACACATTTCGGTCTTACGGGCCCCGTGGTGCTTTCTGCGAGTGCGCATCTTTCTGATATTGAAAGTGGAAAATATGTCGCATGTATTGATATGAAGCCAGCGCTTGACCCAAAGACTCTTGATGCGAGAATTCTCTCCGATTTCAATGAGTGTATAAACAAGGATTTTATAAATTCACTTGACGCGCTTCTTCCTCAAAAGATGATAGACGCGGTTGTTGGACTTTCTGGCATTGACCCAAGAAAAAAGGTTAATTCCATAACCAAAGAGGAAAGAGAAAAGCTCGTTTCAGTCATCAAAAATATTGAAATTCCACTAATAGGATTTCGCTCAATAGATGAAGCGATTATCACAAAGGGTGGTGTTTCTGTTAATGAAATAAGCCCAAAAACTATGGAGTCAAAACTTATCTTGGGATTGTATTTTGCTGGTGAGGTGCTCGATCTTGATGCATACACCGGTGGATTTAATCTTCAAATTGCATTTTCCACTGCAACCTTAGCGGGTGAAAACGCCGCTTGGAGCAGTTTTGAATAAAACTTTTTTAGAGGGGAATTTAAAAAAATGATTAGAATAGCTATAGATGGTCCAAGTGGTTCTGGCAAGAGTACACTTGCTAAAGCCGTTGCCCACGAGCTTGGAATAATATACGTTGACACGGGTGCGCTTTATCGCACAGTTGGATACCACGTTTATCGCAACGGAAAAGATCCGCACAATGCGGAACAAGTTGAGAGCTTGTTATCTAACATAAATATCGAATTGAAATATGAAAACGGCGCGCAGAAGGTTATTCTTAATGGTGAGGACTTGGGCGACAAGATAAGAATGCCAGAGATGTCCATGTATGCCTCTGCTGTATCATCAATTCCTGCGGTTAGAGCATTTTTACTTGAAATGCAGAAATCTCTTGCAAGAGAGAATAGCGTGGTTATGGACGGTAGAGATATCGGAACTGTTATTATTCCCGACGCTGACATTAAAATATTCCTTACTGCAAGCGATGAAAAACGTGCTATGAGAAGAACTCGTGAACTTTTGGGCAAGGGTGTTGATGCAAAATATGAGGACGTTCTCGCTGATATGATTGAGCGCGACAGACAAGATAAAAATAGAGACATAGCTCCTGCTATTCCTGCAGATGATGCTATATTCTTTGACAACTCCGATATGACTGTTGAAGAAAGTCTTAAAGAAATTGTGAGGTTACTCAATGAGCAAAAATAATAAAAACACACAAAGTTTTGAAAAGGAAAAGAAAACATATAAATTTTTTTATTGGCTTTTGGCAGGAGGAGCTCGCAAACTCTACAGAGTTAGAGTTATCAATCCTCAAAACGAGCCACTCGATACGCATTTTATAGTTGCTTCAAATCACACAGCCGCTGCGGATGGAGTTATCATCTGTGCTTGCATGAAAAATCAAATAAGATTTATGGGCAAGAAGGAACTCTTTAAAGTTCCCCTTGTTGGCTCGTTTTTGAAAGCTATCGGTTGCTATCCCGTTGATAGAAAAAGTAGTGATATCACCGCATTAAGAAACACCATCAACCTTCTTAAAGATAAGGATTGCGTTGGTATTTTCCCACAGGGAACAAGATGTCCCAAGGTTGACCCTGCAACAACAACTGTTAAAAACGGAGTTGGACTTATTGCGGCACGTTCGGGTGCAGATGTGCTTCCCGTTTGCGTAAAGTCAAAGGCGGGTGCTGTAAAGATGTTTAGAAAGAACTATCTTATAATAGGCAATCTCATCAAAAACGAGGAATTCGATTTCGAAAATAATAAGGGAACGGAAGGTCATCAGAGAGTTGCAGACCGCATACATGCAGAAATTTGCAAGCTCTATGCCGAAACGGACATAACAAATGCAAAATAATATTGTTATTGCTGAACACGCGGGCTTTTGCTTTGGTGTTAAACGTGCAACCGATTCCGTTGAAAAAAGAATTGCCCAAAAGAGTGAGAATGAAAGACTTTTTACTCTTGGTCATCTCATTCACAACGATGGATATAACCTGTGGTTAGAGAGTAAGGGTGTTCATTCTATCGATGTTGATGATATTGAAAAGATAGCAAAAACCACAAATGAAAATTCTCCAACAACTATTTTTATAAGGGCACACGGAATTCCGCTTGAAACGGAAGAGCTTCTTAAAAAATGCAAGGCAGAAAATGCATTTTTTGACTATGTTGACTTGACTTGTCCCTATGTAAAAAAGATTCATCGCATAGCAAAAGAAAACAGTAACGAGGATGCAGTTTTTGTTCTTCTTGGAGCTGCAAAGCATCCTGAAGTTATAGGTATTATGAGCTATGCAAATGGTGAAAAGCTTGTCTTGGAAAGTGCAAATGAACTTGAAGATTATCTTAAAAATGAGCATTTGTTGAAAATGCATAAAAAAACGCTGAATTTGGCAGCTCAAACGACTCAAAATTTGGATGAGTGGGAAAAAAGTTTAGAAATTGTAAAAAACTACTGTACAAATTCGAATTTTTTTGATACAATATGTAATGTTACGGAAATTCGTCAAAATGAAGCAAAAACCTTGGCTTGTGAGTGCGATGTTATCATCGTAGTCGGTGGCAGAGAGAGCTCAAATACGGCGAAATTATATAAAATATGTAAGGAAGCGTGTGAGCATACTTTGTGGGTTGAAAACGCAGATGAGCTTGACGAAAGATTTCCGACAAATAAAAAAATAGGTATCGTGGCAGGAGCTTCGACGCCAAAGCGCGATATCGAGGAGGTATTTTTAATCATGAGCGAAATGAAAGAAAATTTTGCAGAATTGCTCGAACAATCACTTAAAACTTTAAATACAGGAGATACAGTAACCGGATACGTAACACACGTTACCGATGCAGAGCTTCAGCTCGACCTCGGCGCAAAAGTTACAGGCATTATCAAAGCCGAGCAGATTACAGATGATGCATCCGCGCGTCTTACACAGATGTTCAACATCGGCGATGAAGTTGAAGCATTCGTTATTCGTGTAAGCGACATTGAAGGCGTTGCAGAGCTTTCAAAAAAGAGAACTGACTCTGACAGACATTGGAAGAACATCGTTGCTCTCAAGGAAAGCGGCGAAGTTGTTTCTGGTAAGGTACTTAAAGCAGTTGCAGGTGGACTTACAGTTCAAGTTGGTGCAACTAACGTTTTCGTTCCCGCATCACACTCTGGTCTTGCTAAAGATGCAGACCTCACAACTCTCGTTGGTCAGACAGTAGATCTTAAGATCATTGAAATTAAGGAACAGGGCAAGAGAGCTATCGGTTCTATCCGTGTTGTACTTAACGCTCTTAAGCGTGCAAAGGTTGAAGAATTCTGGGCAGGTATTGAAGAAGGCAAGCAGTACACAGGTACAGTTCGCTCTCTCACATCCTACGGTGCATTTGTTGACCTTGGTGGCGTTGATGGTATGGTTCACGTAAGCGAACTTTCTTGGAGACCTATTAAGCACCCCTCTGCAGTAGTTGCAGTTGGTGATGAAATCACAGTTTTCGTTAAGTCATTTGATAAGGAAACAAAGAGAATTTCTCTTGGCTACAAGACAGACGATACAAATCCCTGGTTGCTCTTCACAAACAGATACAATGTTGGTGATGTTGTTTCCGTTAAGATCGTTAATATGATGCCTTTCGGTGCATTCGCAGAAATTATGGAAGACGTTGATGGTCTTATCCACATTTCTAAGATTGCTAATAAGAGAATTGGCAAGCCTGCTGACGTTCTTGAAATTGGTCAGGTAGTTGATGCAAAGATTATTGAAATCGATAACGAAAAGCAGAAGATTAGCCTTTCTATCCGTGCTCTTCTTGAAGAAGAAGCAGCTGAAGAAGAAGCTGCTCCTGTTGAAGAAGTAGTTGAAGAAGTTGTTGAAGCAGTTGAAGAAACTGTTGAAACAGTTGACGCAGAATAATTAAAAACTTAAGGGCTTCTCATAAGGGGAGCCCTTGATTTATAAGAGGTAAAAATATGTACCAAAATATAGTTGAACAATCTAAAAATATGATAGAGGAATTTTTGTCCGTTGCACCAATTAACAAGGGTGAAATTTTGGTTGTTGGTTGCTCCTCGAGTGAAATTGTGGGCGAAACTATTGGCAAGGGCTCTGATTTCAATGCTGCAAAGGCGGTTTTTGAGGGGATTGCGCCCGTGCTGGCGCAAAATGGAATATTCCTTGCCGCACAGTGCTGTGAGCATCTTAATCGCGCGCTTGTGGTTGAAAGGGAATGTGCCGAAAGGTATGGACTTGAAATCGTTTGTGTAGTTCCAAAGGCGAAGGCAGGTGGCTCGTTTGCAACTACCGCTTATGAAAATTTTGAAAATCCCGTGGTCGTTGAAACAATTAAAGCGCACGCGGGAGTTGACATCGGCTCTACTCTTATTGGTATGCACCTTCGTGCCGTAGCTGTGCCCGTGAGATTGTCTATGAAAACTCTTGGTGAAGCAAACGTAACCTTCGCGCGTACAAGACCGAAATACATCGGTGGTCCAAGGGCAGTTTATGAATAAAATATTTAAAATCATATAGCAAGGAGCGCGATATGTGGTTCTTTTTGATTTTAGGAGCAATACTGTTTCTTATTATGGTACATCCGCTTGTGTTTTGGTTCTTAGCACTACCTTTGACAATAATTTTTCTCATTGCTTTCATTGGATGGCTTAAAAAATGAATATACTTTATTAACCGCGCGGAATACCGTGCGGTTTTTTTATTTAGATAAATCAAAATTTGAAAGCTGTTTGTACTGCTTCTTGCCAAAAATTTCACAATTTTTAATAAAACTATTGATAAATTGACAAAAGTGTGGTATATTATTAATTGGTAAAGATTGGGCTTATAAAAAATACCTGCCCGAATATGTAATGAAAGGACAAAATTACTATGACTTACAACAAGAAATCCATTGAGGATATCGAAATCGTTGAAGGCGCGAGAGTGCTTGTAAGATGCGATTTTAACGTTCCTCTTAAAGACGGTGAGATCACAAGCGATAAGAGAATCGTTGAAGCTCTCCCCACAATCAAATATTTGCTTTCAAAGGGTGCAAAGGTTGTTCTTTGCTCTCACATGGGCAAGCCCCACAACATCTTGACAGAAGGCTTTGGTCTTACAAAGAAAGAAAAGAAAAAGGTTGAGGCTCTTCCTGAAGAAGAAAGAGAAGCAGCAAAAGCTGAACTTCTTGCAAAGGCACTTAAGGATGACAAGAAGAAGCTCACTCTTGCTCCTGTTGCTGCTCGTCTTAACGAATACCTTGACGGTAAGGTAACATTCGCTGAAGATATCATCGGTGCAGATGCACAGGCAAAGGTTGCTGCTCTTGAAAACGGTCGTGCAGTTCTTCTTGAAAACGTTCGTTTCGACGCAAGAGAAGAAAAGAATGGCGAAGATTTTGCAAAAGAACTTGCTAAATATTGCGACATCTACGTAAACGATGCTTTCGGTACAGCTCACAGAGCTCACGCTACAACAGCAGGTGTTGCTATGTACGGCAACGTTCCCGCAGTTTGTGGTTACCTCATTCAGAAGGAAATCGGTGTTATGGGTAAGGCACTCACAACTCCTGAAAGACCCTTCGTTGCTATCCTTGGTGGTGCTAAGGTTGCAGATAAGCTCAACGTTATCAACAATCTTCTTACAAAGGTTGATACACTCATTATCGGTGGTGGTATGGCTTACACATTCCTCGCTGCTAAGGGTTATGGTGTTGGCAAGTCACTTCTTGACGATACAAAGATTGATTACTGCCGCGATATGATGGCAAAGGCTGAAGCTAATGGTGTTAAGCTCCTTCTTCCCGTTGACGTTGTAACAATCGCAGAATTCCCCAATCCTATTGACGCTCCTGTTGAAACTCTTGAGGTTGAAGCTGATGCAATTCCTGCTGACAGAGAAGGTTGTGACATCGGTACAAAGACACAGGCTCTCTACTCACAGGCAGTGCTTAATGCAAAGACAGTTGTTTGGAACGGTCCTATGGGCGTATTCGAAAACCCCACACTTGCAAAGGGTACTATCGCTATGGCTGACGCGCTTGCACAGTCCTCAGCAACAACTATTGTTGGTGGTGGTGACTCTGCTGCTGCTTGCGAAACACTTGGTTTTGCTTCTAAGATTACACACATCTCCACAGGTGGTGGTGCATCTCTTGAATTCCTTGAAGGTCTTGAACTTCCCGGTATCGCTTGCCTTGAGGATAAATAATTGAAATTTATTTGCTGTGCTACGTTCGTAGCACAGCAAAATTATGCATAATAAGGAGAAACATTATGAGAAGATACGTTATCGCAGGTAACTGGAAGATGAATTTCACTCCTTCCGAAGCAACTGCTTTTATTAATGAAATCAAACCCATGGTTGAGGGTAAAAATAATTGCGACATCATCTTTTGCGCTCCCTTTGTAACAATTGGTGCGGCTATGGAAGCTGCTAAAGGTTCAAACATTAAGATTGGTGCGCAGAACGTTCACTTTGAAGAAAAGGGCGCGTTCACAGGTGAAATTTCCGCTAAGATGCTTAAGGAAATCGGTGTTGAATACGTTATTATCGGTCACTCCGAAAGACGTCAGTACTTTGGTGAAACAGACACAACTGTTAACCTTCGTACAAAGGCAGCTCTCGCTGCTGGTCTTAAGGTTCTTCTTTGCCTTGGCGAAGTTAAGGAAGAAAGACTTGCAGGTATTACTAACGAAGTTGTTGGTATGCAGACAAAGCTCGACCTTGCAGGCATTTCTGCAGAAGATCTTAAGAACGTTATTATCGCATACGAACCCGTTTGGGCTATTGGTACAGGTCTTACAGCTACTCCCGAGCAGGCAGACGAAACTTGCGGTGTAATCCGTGACGTTGTTGCTGACCTCTATGGCAGAGAAGTTGCTGAAGAGCTCATCATTCAGTACGGTGGTTCTATGAATGACAAGAATGCATCTGAACTTCTTTCAAAGACAAACGTTGACGGTGGTCTTATCGGTGGTGCATCCCTCGTTGCTGAAAAGTTTAACGCAATCGTTGACGCGGCACAGTAACCTACTTTTTTAAGGAAAAAGTAGGCAAAAACCTTTTTATCGCTCTTTGCTTAATAACCATATAATTATATTTGTTTTTTGCGATATAGCGATAAATGTTATTATACTTAAAATAACTACATCATCCCTTCAGACAAAGCACAAAAAGTCGGGAGGGATTTTGATTTTTGTGCTATAATGTGATTGGAGATGAAGGGAAGTGAAAGAATGAATGACTTGAGTTATGGATTGCAAAGAGCAATTGACTACATTGAAGAAAATTTGTGTGATGAGCTTGAAATTTCAAAAATTGCGGCAAGGGCTTATCTTTCACCATTTTATTTTCAAAGGGTATTCAATGCTGTGTGCGGTTTGACTGTTGGAGAGTATATAAGAAACAGGCGTTTATCCCGTGCGGGAGAGGAGCTTTCTTATTCAACACTCAAGGTGATTGACGTAGCGCTTAAATATGGTTATGATTCACCCGACAGCTTTTCAAGGGCATTCACCAAATTTCATGGGATTTCACCCTCATCTGCAAGAGAAAATGGCGCAAAAATCAAGAGTTTTGCACCGATTATGATAAATTGTGATTTGAAAGGTGGAGCTATAATGAACTATAAAATCGTTGAAAAATCGGCATTTACCATTATGGGTAAGTGCAGAAAATTTAATGCAGAAACTTCATACGTTGAAATTCCAAAGTTTTGGGGTGAGCATTTTGCAACCGGTGGTGGTGAAGTGATTCGTGGAATGTTTGGCGCTTGCATTGACGGAGATGACAAGGAATTTGACTATCTTATTGCCGACCTCTATTTCCCTTGGAATGCTATCCCAGAGGGTTGCGAAACAAGAACATTCGAGAAAGGGACTTGGGTGGTATTTTCATATCAAGGAGAATGCCCCGAGGCACTTCAGACATTGAATACACAAATCTGGACTGAATGGTTGCCGAACTGCAAGGAATATGAGCTTGCAGGAAATTATAACCTTGAATTCTACATTTCTGAAACCGAAGGCGAAATTTGGGTACCCGTTAAGAAAAAGTAAGAATAAAGCACCTACGCAAGTGGGTGCTTTATTGTATAAATTGGGATTTAACGGTGAGTTATATTGCGCGTCATCCTCGAGGGAAGTTGCGCCGAGATTCTTCGCTATAATCTTTTGCGTCATCCTCGAGCAAGGTGTTTTTCTCGAGATTCTTCACTTCGTTCGAGAATGACGACGAGAAAAACACCGCCGCGAAGGATCTCGGAACGAAGTGACGGACGCAAAAGATTATTACGCTCGAGAATGACACCTAAAGG
>JAZRRX010000059.1:0-52322 GCA_045651165.1 Eubacteriales bacterium | reverse complement strand
GTCCACCTTTTTAAAGGTGGCTCTCCACGAGCAGTGGCGCGGGTACGGGGCGCGTAGCCCTGTATTCAGCGTTTCTTTTGGAGCTTTTCTTTGCGCTTATACTTGCAAAGAAAAGCGGCTAACGATTACTGATTGCTAAATCCTTACTCGCTTTTTCTTTTGAAACCAAAGGCCCAAAAGAAAAAGCTTGGCAAAAAGAAAATGCCGTTTTTGCACTCAAGCCGTGCAGGCTTCCGCTTTTGAAAAAGCGGAGCAAAACAACAGAGGGGCAGGATTGTTACTCCCGACAAATCAAAATTTTATCCTTAGCACAATATGACAACTTTCACACATATAAAATGCTAAAATAATAAAAAACGGAGGGGATGTTTATGGTTAAGGAAGATAAAAAATTTTTATATAAGATGGATGATGGTGTTCTTGAAGTTAAGCTAATGGGGGAAATAGACCATCATAATGCGGTGAGTGTACGCTCGGATATCGATGGACTTATATTCGATTTGCGACCACGGAAAATCGTACTTGACCTATCTGAAATAAGTTTTATGGATTCGTCGGGATTGGGGCTTATTATGGGGAGATATGCGCTTATCAAGGATTTTGGAGGCACCTTGTCTCTACGTGCGCCCACGGTTGCTGTTATGAAGATATTGACACTGGCAGGTATGGAGAGAATGATAAAAATTGAGAAAAGCATCAAGGAGGAAGTCAAAAAATGAAGAAAAATGAGATGAAAGGAAAGATAATAAATTCAATGTATCTCGTTTTGCCGTCATATTCCGTAAACGAGGGGATAGCGCGTGGTGCAGTTTCGGCATTTTGCGCTCAATTAAATCCAACAGCTAGTGAACTCGGGGACATAAAATGTGCGCTATCAGAGGCGGTAACTAACTCCATAGTACACGCCTACAAGGATTTCATTGGTGAAATTTACATAACGGTCGATTTGCTTGAAAATTCAGTTGTTAAGATAAAAATCAAGGACAAGGGGTGCGGAATTGATGATGTCAAATGTGCACGAACTCCACTTTATACCACTGACCGTGCAGGTGAGAGAAGTGGTATGGGTTTTACTGTGATGGAGAGCTTTACTGACGCGATGAGGGTAAGCTCAAAGCTCGGGAAGGGAACTTGTGTGGTGATGTATAAGCAGATTAAAGGCCGTTAAATACTGTTTTTGGAGTTAATATGAGTATTTTAAAAACGGAGCGTGGAAGTCGAAATTTTGATTTGATATACAGGGCGCAGGGTGATGATGAAGAAGATGCAATGCAAGCACTTGAATCCATAATTGAAGAAAATATGGGGCTTGTGCGCTCTATAGCTCTACGATTTCGCGATAGAGGAACGGACTATGATGACCTTGTGCAGATAGGCACAATTGGCATGATAAAGGCGGTACGCTCGTTTTCATTTGAACGAGAGGTGGTTTTTTCGACCTATGCCGTTCCACTAATTATGGGTGAAATTAAGAGGCATTTGCGCGATGAAGGACCTATAAAGATAAGTCGTATATATAAAAAACTATCAATGGATATAGGTCGTGTGCGAAACAAAATATTAACCGACGAGGGAAGAGAACCGACTATAGTTGAACTTGCCGAGCTTTGTGGAATTTCGGTGGAGGATGCTGCTATTGCGCTTGAAACGATTAATCCGATATCATCATTATCTGAAACCTATGGAGATGATGAAAAGTTAACACTTGAGAGTCAGCTCGCATCGGATGACAGGGAAATTGAAAAATTGACAGATAAAATTGCTTTGGGACAAGTTATATCTCGATTGCCAAAGGATTGGCAAAAGATAATTACCTTGCGTTACTATCGCAACATGACACAACAACAGGTGGCAGACGCGCTCGGTCTTTCCCAAGTTAAAGTTTCAAGAGAAGAAAAAAAGATACTTGCCTCTCTGCGCGAGGAGTTGTTGGGGTAAAACAAAAAAGCAACACCGAAAAATCGGTGTTGCTTAATTTATTAATTTAAAGATTATGTCTGTAAATTATTTGTTTGCAGCACGGCGTTCATTGAGTTCAGCTGTCATCTTAGCCATTGTCTTTTTGTCAAGGTTGTAGATAACACCGATACCAATTAACTGAGCAACTGCTGAGAAGAGGTAAAGACCTGCAACGAGCCAGCAAGCTTTGTATGCCATTTCAGGAGACTGACCTGTTGTGCCAAGACCTTCAACATATCCAAGTACGCCAAGAAGTGCGATTACGATGGAAGGACCAATGCCCTGAGCGAGCTTTCTGAAGAAGGAGTGAAGTGAATAAACTGTACCTTCTTCTCTCTTGCCGAACTTCCATTCTGCATAGTCAATAGCGTCTGCCATCATAGCCCAAGAGATACATGTGTAAACACCCATACCGAGACCGAAGAGAACAAGACCTACCATGTAAACATAAAGAGCAATGGAAATATCAACAAGGGGGAATACGCACATAACGAGACCACCAACTACAGAAACTACTGTACCTGCTGTAGCAGCTTCTTTCTTACCAAATCTGTTAACGAGCTTTTTGATGAAAGGAATGAAGATGAACATAGGAGCAAATCCTACCATCATAACAAGACCAGACATCTGAGCGTTTTTGAAGTAAGTAGCGAACATAATATTGTTAGCTGTTGTAGCAGACTGCATACCAAGGAACATACCCATAGCTGCAATAGTTGCACCAACTGCGGGACGGTTCTTCATGAAGTTGCCAAATGCTTGTACAACATTGAATTTGGGAGCTGCTTCACCTGTTTTAACGGAATATTCGTCAACACGAAGAGTGATCTTCTTAATCATAAACCAGAAGAATGCGAATGCAATAATACCCATAAGGAGAGCTGCAATAAATACTCTGTCACCAAGAAGGTCCTGACCGAGCTTTTCGCCGTTTTCATCATAAACGTCTTTCCAAATAATCATAGGAAGAATGATACCAGGAAGAACGTTACCTACAGCACCACCGATTGATCTCCAAGAAGAGAGCTGAGCTCTTTCACCTGCATCCTCTGTTACAAGAGAAAGCATTGAACCATAAGGAACATTTGCCATTGTATAAGCCGCGTCCCAAATTACGTAACCAACGATGAAGAGAACTGCTTTAACAACTGTGTTAGCGCCGGGGAAGGGCATAAATACTGCTGCACCACCAACGATAAGACCGATAGCACCGATAAGAATATAGGTTTTGAATTTTCCTCTCTTATATTTTCTTGTATCGGCATCAATCATTGCACCGATAATGGGGTCATTAATAGCATCCCATGCCTGAACAAGAAGAAGAAGAACGGAAAGTAAGCCTGTTTCCATTGCCATGTAAACAAGCCAGAATGTCTGAACTGTACCCTTAAGACCAAAGCTCAAGTTACAACCAGCGTCACCTGCAGCATAAGCAAGCTTATCAAGCATACCAAATTTGCGGTAACCTTTTTCGTCCAACTGAACTGTTTTTTTAGACATAATATCCTCCAAAATAATTTTTATGCGAATTGTCGCAAAAAGTATTATACATTATTTTTCCCAATTTGTCAACAATTATTAACAAACAATCAATTGTTAAAAAATGAACAATATTCATATAATTAATAATTTTGAACAATTGTTAACATTTATAAATGCTCTTGACAAAAATCAAAAAAATGGTATAATGTAAAATGTAATATAATGCGAAATTATGTTTATTTATATTTTTTAGGAGGAATTTTAAATGAGATCCATTCTTAACTTTAACAGCTCTTGGAACTTTTACAAAGCAACAGATGATATTAATGTAAAAGAAAATGCAGAGCTTGTTAATCTCCCTCATTCTTGGAATGCAGTGGATGGTCAGGACGGCGGTAATGACTATTTCCGTGGTTCTTGTGTTTACACAAAATCTTTCGCAAAAAATGAACTTCCCGAAGCTGAACTTCACTATCTTGAAATCAACGGTGCAAACTCTTCTGCAGATGTTTATCTTAATGGTAAAAAATTGGCTCACCACGATGGTGGTTATTCAACCTGGAGAGTAAATCTTACAGCAGACCTTGCTGAAGAAAACGTGCTTGCAATCGTTGTTGACAACGCGGCAAATGAAACAGTTTATCCTCAGATGGCTGACTTTACATTCTATGGTGGTCTTTATAGAAATGTAAATATCATCGCAGTTGCTGAATCTCATTTTGATCTTGATTACTATGGTGCACCTGGTATTAAGATTACACCCGTAGTTGATGGTGCAAATGCAAACGTTGAAGTTGAAGTTTATTCAACAGAACTTCCTGCAGGTGCAGAATATCTCTACACTCTTTGCGATAAAGAAGGTAATGTTGTTGCAGAAACTCGTTCAACTGAAAAGGTTGTTAACTTCACAATTGAAAACGTACATTTGTGGCACGGAAGAAAGGATCCTTACCTTTACACAGCAAACGCATCCATTGTTAACGGTGATGACGTAATTGATAACGTTTCTGCTCGTTTCGGTTGCAGAAGCTTCAAGATCGATCCTAACAATGGTTTCATTCTTAACGGTGAAGAATATCCTCTTCGCGGTGTATCTCGTCACCAGGACCGCCTTGGTTTTGGTAATGCTCTTCTTCCCGAGCATCATAAAGAAGATATGGAATACATTTGGGAAATGGGTGCGACAACAATTCGTCTTGCTCACTATCAGCACGATCAGTATTTCTATGATCTTTGCGATGAATATGGTATGGTAATTTGGGCTGAAATTCCTTATATTTCAAGACATATGCCCACAGGCCGTGAAAATACAATAACACAAATGAAGGAACTCATCTCTCAGAACTATAACCACCCATCAATTGTGGTTTGGGGACTTTCTAATGAAATTTCTATTGCTGGTTCTGACAATGACCTTCTTGAAAACCACAAGATTCTTAACAATCTTTGTCATGAAATGGATAAGACTCGTCTTACAACTATCGCAGCAGTTTCAATGTGTAAGATGGATGACCCCTATATTCAGATTCCTGACGTTGTTTCCTACAACCACTACTTCGGTTGGTACGGTGGTGAAACATCTATGAATGGCCCTTGGTTTGACAAGTTCCATGCAATGCACCCCTCCATCCCGATTGGATGCTCTGAATACGGTTGTGAAGCTCTTAACTGGCACACAAGTGATCCTCGTCAGGGTGACTATACTGAGGAATATCAGGCATACTATCACGAAGAACTCATCAAACAGCTCTTCTCAAGAAAATACATGTGGGCTACACATGTTTGGAATATGTTTGACTTCGGCGCTGACGCAAGAGCAGAGGGTGGCGAAAACGGACAGAACCATAAGGGTCTTATGACAATGGACAGAAAGTATAAGAAGGACTCCTTCTACGCATACAAGGCATGGCTTCGTTCTCCTGAAGAAGCTCCTTTCGTTCACCTTTGTGGAAAGAGATACGTTGATAGAGTTGAGGATGTTACAAAGGTAACAGTTTACTCCAACCTTCCTGAAGTTGAACTTTTCGTTAACGGTGAATCCGTTGGTAAGAAGACAGCAGAAGATCACTTCTTCTATTTCGACGTTAAGAACGTAGGTGAAAGCACCATCGTTGCTAAGGCTGGTGAATTTACTGATGAAGGTACAATTCGCAAGGTTGAAGAAATGAATATGGATTACGTTCTTGTTGAAAAGGGCGCAATTCTTAACTGGTTTGACGTTGATGCTCCCGAAGGACGCTTCTCACTTAACGATAAGTTTGGTGATATCTTTGCTACACTTGGTGGTAAAATCTGGGCCCTTAGACTTGGACTTACGATGAAGAAAAAGATGGATGCCAATAAGAAGAGTGAGAAAAAGGGAGAAAAGAAGGGTGGCTTCTCAATCGATATGTCTGCTATGGGTGGACTTATGGATATGCTTGGAAGCTTCACAATTCTTCGTCTTACATCCATGATTGGCATGGCTAACATTTCATTCACTAAGGAAGAACTCCTTAAGATGAATAAGCAGCTTAACAGAATCAGAAAGCCAAAAAATAAGAAATAATTAATAAAAGAAAACGGAAGCGAAATTTCGCTTCCGTTTTTTAATTGAATAAGCTCCAAGGAGTCATTGTAAAATCGGGATTTTCATCAAATTCATAGTTTTTGCCTTTATAAGTAAAAGCAATTTTATTAGCCCAAAGCGCAAGGTGGGGAGCTTTTTCACGGCTTCCGTACTTTCCATCACCATAGATGGACATTCCACGAGAGGAAAATTGAGCACGAATTTGATGAAATCTTCCTGTATTTAGTTTAATGTTAACCAAAGAAAAGATTTTTTCATTACTTGCAAAGGTTTTTTCGACCTTGTATTCAAGGGAAGCAAGCTTTGAGCCCTTTCTTTCACTCTTGACAACAAATGCCTTCTTTTGTGCACCATCCTTAAAAAGATAGTCGGTCATATTGCCACTTTCTTTGTCGGGGGAGTCTGAAACAACGGCTAAATAATACTTTTCGAAGCTGTCTTTATCGGCTACAAGGCTCGAAAAATGGGCAGCCGCACTTTTGTTTCTTGCATAGAGTATAAGACCACCCGTACTTCTATCAAGACGATGGACAACGAAAATATCACTATTTTCATCATTTTCCTTTAATTGTGAGCTTAAAAGAGAAACCATGTCCTCGTCATTGGATAAATCCGACTGAGAGGGAATGCCCTGTGGCTTTACGCAAACAATAAAATCCTTGCTTTTGTATAGAATTTCAATCATTCTTGAGGATAATCTTTGGGGTCAAGGATGTAAATATCTTTTAAATTTCTATATTGCTGGTCAACGTCAAGACCGTAACCAAATACAAATTCATCGGGAATTGTAAAGCAGCAGTAGTCAGGTTGAAGATCAACTTTTCTTCTTGAGGGCTTGTCAAGAAGTGTGCAAATCTTTACAGATTTAGGCTGACGAGAAGAAAGCAATCTCTTGAGGTATGAGAGTGTATTACCACTGTCAATAATATCTTCAACGATGATAACGTTCTTTCCACAGATGCTCTTATCAAGGTCTTTAAGCATTTTTACTTCACCTGATGAGGTAGTACCTGCGCCGTAGCTTGAAATTGCCATAAAGTCCATTGTCATGGGAATTGTTATCTCACGAGTGAGGTCTGAATAAAAGTGGATGCAACCCTTAAGAATTCCAACGAAGAGAACTTCTTCGCCCTTATAATCTTCAGAAATTTTCAATGCAACCTCTTTGATTTTTGTTTTTAACTCGTTTTCAGAAATAAGAATATTTGCACGTTCTGTAAGCATAGTTTCCTCCAAAAGAAAAATTAATAAAAAATACAAAAGTAGTATACCACAAAATTCGATTACTTTCAATAAAAAATTCAAAAAAATTAACAAATATTGAAAAAATAGATTTGATTTATCCACTTGACACAATGCTCTTGAATATGTTAAAATAAAATGAATTAATATGTTTATTTTTGAAAGGATAAATATGAAGATTGGATTTGTTTCACTTGGTTGTCCCAAAAATCAGCTTGACGCTGAGGTTATGCTCCACGAACTCGTTATGGCGGGTTATGAGCTCACTGCGGACGAAACTGAGGCAGACGTTGTAATTATAAATACTTGTGGATTTATTGAGTCCGCAAAAAAAGAAGCCATTGACAATATTTTAGATATTGCTTGGCTTAAAGAAAATCGCTCGCTTAGAGGACTTATCGTTACAGGTTGCTTGGCAGAGAGATATAGAAATAGTATTCTTGAAGAATTCCCTGAGGTTGACGCTGTTTTGGGCGTTGGAAGTATTCACAATATAGTGGAAGCAGTTGGCAAGGTACTTGAGGGTGAGAAATACACATCATTTGAAGATAAAAACTGTGTTCGTCTTGGTGGCGACAGAGTTTTGACTACTCCTGAATATGCGGCTTATCTTAAAATTGCAGAGGGATGTGACAATCGTTGTACATATTGTGCAATTCCTTCAATCAGAGGAAAATTCCGTTCTCGTTCTATGGAAGATATCGTTGCTGAAGCAAAGGATCTTGAGCGTCTTGGCGTTAAGGAGCTTACTCTTGTTGCACAGGACACAACAAAATATGGACAAGATTTGTATGGTGAGTATAAATTAGCCGAGCTTTTGCATAAGATTACTGAGGAAACACAGATTCCATGGCTCAGAATCCTTTATTGCTATCCCGATAAGATCACTGATGAGCTTATTGCAGAGATGCGCGATAACGATAGAGTTTGCAAATATATTGACCTTCCCATGCAACATATTGCAGATGGAGTTCTTAAGAAGATGAATCGTCACGGTGGTAGCGCACTTATTCGTGAAGTTGTTGCAAAATTGCGCCGTGAAATCCCGGGCATTGTTATCAGAACAACATTTATCGTTGGTTTCCCGGGTGAAACTGATGAAGATTTCACAGAGCTTTGCGAATTTGTGAATGAAAATAGATTTGAGCACGTTGGTGTGTTTACTTATTCGAAAGAAGAAGGCACTCCCGCTTATAAAATGGAGCAGATTGACGAGCAGATTAAACTTGATAGATATGATATTATCATGAGAGATCAGCTTGGTATCAATGAAGAATATAATGAAAAGAAGCTTGGTACAAAACTTTTGGTGCTTTGTGAGGGATTTGACCCCATAAGTGAAGCATATTATGGTAGAAGTGAAGCAGACGCTCCCGACATTGACGGAAAGATATATTTTGTGGGTGAAAAAGGAATTTTGCCCGGAACATTCGTTGATGTTAAAATAAACGAGGTTGTTGAATATGACCTTTGCGGAGAGGCAGTAAAAGTTTATTAATTCTGAAAGGAAAATCATTATGAATTTACCAAACAAATTGACGGTTTTAAGAATGTGTCTTGTACCTGTAATTATTGTGGTGCTTTTGCTCCCGGTTAATATGGTAACGAATATACTTGGCGCATTTGTATTCCTTGCAACGGCAATTACGGATCTTCTTGATGGCAAAATTGCAAGAAAGCACGGACTTATCACGGATTTAGGTAAATTTCTTGACCCTCTTGCAGATAAATTTATGGCATTATCAGCTATGATGTGCATAATGTATCGTTCGCACTCAAACGCGCTTTTGTTCAATATATTTATGTGGCTTGTTATGATAACGGTGTTCCGTGAACTTGCGGTTGCATCAATTCGTCTTATAACGGCAAAGAATGCTAATATTGTGGTTGCGGCAAATATACTTGGCAAGGTGAAGACAGTATCGCAAATTGTATGCGTTATGGCAGCTTTGCTTGAACCAGTTCTTGCAAGAATAAACTTTCTATTTTTCCTTGGTTATTATCCAATAACTATCGCAGCAAGTGTGGTTTCACTTGTTATGACGGTTTGGTCGGGCATTGTTTATATAGCAACATACTGGAAATATCTTGATAAAAACAAATAAATATAAAATCACTCACTGTTTTGTGAGTGATTTTTCTTTACAAAATCAAAAAAATATGATAAAATTTTAAAAAAATAAAAAATCAAAAAAACAGAAAAAATCGCCAAATTTTTCGTATATGTATATGAAGGGAGATATATTCTGCCGTGGGAGTAGGCCATGAGGATCGATAAAAAATGTATAAAGCTCATTAAACAGAGCGACCCTGAGACAATTGAATATATCTATTCTTCTTATTATAAGCTGGTGAAATACCACGTATACGAAATTGTTCAAAGCAATGAGGATGCTGAAGAATTAACTCAAGACGTTTTCGTTAAGGTTTTTGAGAGAATTGAGCAATATGATGAAAGGTATAGCTTTGCCACTTGGCTCATCAATATTGCCAAGAACACCGCAATCGATCATTTGAGAAAGAAACGTCCCGATATTGAGTATGTGGACGATATTTCGGTATTTATTAATGATAACGAAGTTTCGTTGTGCGGTGAGCTTGATGCAAAAATCAAGAAGTTGCTTAGCCAGGAGGAATACGCCATAGTTACCTATAGAGTGTATTTCGACCTTAAATTTGCAGACATTAGCAAGATACTTGGCATAAGCTTAGCAACTGTCACGGGTAAATATTATAGGGCAATTCTCAAGCTTAAAAAGGAACTTAAAGAGGAGGATTTTTATGACTAATTTTGAAAAAAAGTTAAAACGCTATCACAACAAAAAGGTGAAATACAATAAGAATTCCGAAGCGTTAATCAATAGATTGCGAAAACAGGAAGCCGAAAAATATGATTTTGCTGAAGATAGAGATGACATAGGGTATTATATGCTAGACAAAAAGTATAGTTACCCACGAAAGCCTCGCAAGAAGGCACAAATTTTGTGGAGAATTATTGCTGGTTTGATAGCCTTGACGATAGTAATTTTATTGGGCCTTTGGGCAAGACAAGGAGTGGAAATTAATATAGCTTTGGGTTGAGTGATTTGAAATATTTAAATGTATATATTAATATGCTAATTATATCAATGATATAATTATTCCACAAAATCCACATAAAAGCGACAGAGTTATAAGCAAAAGTGAAGCACATTCTTTTGTAAATCCGTGACGAATAAGATAATGATGAAAATGATTTTTGTCTGCCTTAAATGGATTTTTTCGTTTTATCAAACGACGAAATATACTCAAATTTGTATCATAAATCGGCACTCTGAATATAAGTAGCATTGCTAAAATGCATAGTGTACTCTCACTTTCAATCATTAATCGTGAAGATAGTATAGCAAGCGTGAATCCAAGAAAAAGCGCACCACAATCTCCCATAAAAATTTTGGCACGTGGAAAATTGTGAGGCAAAAATCCCACTATTGCACCAAGCAAAAAGAATGAGCATATCATAATATCTACGTTACCGAAAAACATTGCGATTATGCCAAGACACAGGGATTCGGATGCACAAATTCCGCCCGCAAGTCCGTCAAGTCCGTCAATAATATTGGTGGCATTTGTTATAAAAATTATCCAAAGTGCTATTAATATGCCCTTGAATATTGAAACATTGTAGTCCAAAAACTCCGAAACAAAATGATATACAGCAAGTGAGAAAAACTGCCCCGAAAGTTTCATAAATGGAGATATGTCTATCGCATCGTCTAAAAATCCAATTAAAAATATGAAAGAGCCGCCCAAAAGCAATGGCAATTTCAACTCCAAATCAATGGGAAATATAATTAAAACCATCGAGAATGCAACGAAAAATGAAAGTCCACCACCGCGTGCAGTTGGTGTTGAGTGAGATTTTCTAATTGTTGGGTAATCTATTGCGCCCACTAAATTTGAAAGAGCAATAGAAGTCGGAAATAGACAATATGAAAATAAACATGTTATTATAATCGCTAAAAAGTAAATCAAAACACAAAAACCTCTTTGAATTTATGTATCAAAGAGGTTTTAATATGTAATATTAAATTAAATCTGTACAAATCCGAGCTTTCTCTTAACTTTTGAAAGTGTCTTTCTTGCGTAGTAGGATGCTTCTTCAGCACCTTTTTTCATCTGCGCTTCAAGGAATGCCTTATCGGAGATGAGCTCGTTATATCTTGCCTGAACAGGTGCAAGCTTATCTGCACACGCTTCACCAACTGCAAGCTTGAATTCACCGTATCCGCGACCGTCAAATTCGCGCTCGATTTCTTCAAGAGTTTTACCTGTGAAGCAAGAATAGATTGTCATAAGGTTGTTGATACCATCCTTGCCCTCTGCAAAGCGAATAACTGTATCAGAGTCTGTAACGGCACGCTTGAACTTTCTAATTATTGTGTCCTTATCGTCAAGAATATATACAACTGCATTTGTATTTTCATCCGATTTGCTCATTTTCTTTGTGGGGTCTGCAAGAGAATTAATCTTTGCGCCTGATTTTGAGAGCATGGGCTCGGGAATTGTAAATGTATCGGGGAAGATTTGGTTAAATCTTGTGGCGATATCACGAGCAAGTTCAAGGTGTTGTTTTTGGTCGATGCCTACGGGAACAACATCTGTTTGATAAAGCAAAATATCAGCTGCCATAAGTGCAGGATATGTGAAAAGACCCGCATTGATATTGTCGGCGTGGCGTGCGCTCTTATCCTTGAACTGTGTCATACGAGAAAGTTCACCGAACATTGTATAGCAGTTGAGAATCCAAGCAAGGTCTGTGTGATAAGGCACGTGGCTTTGCACATAAAGTGTATTCTTTTCGGGGTCAAGACCACAAGCCATATAGAGAGCAAGGGTTTCATAAGTTCTTCTTCTAAGCTCTGCGGGAACTTGACGAACAGTGATTGCGTGGTTGTCAACTACACAATAAAAGCATTTATATTCTGCGGAGTAGCGTGGGAAATTTTGAATTGCGCCAAGGTAATTACCGATGGTCAAATTTCCTGAGGGCTGAACTCCTGAAAAGCATATTTTTTCGTTATTAATCATATTTTCCTCCGGGTGAGAATAATCTTCTTTTATTCTATCATAAATTTTAAAATTTTTCAAGGGATATATTGAATATTTTAAAGTAATATGATATAATTAATTAAATATTTTACTTTTAGGAGGTCTATTATGGTAAAAATTGAACGAGTTAGTGTTATGAATTTAGAAAACGCTATTCGTGGGGCGAGAAATCCTCTTAATAGCTGGGGAAGAAGCGATAGTTTCTATGACGAAAACGGAAATTATGTTATCGGTCCTAATGATATAGACCTTGCTATGCGTCTTGCAAAGGCAGGAAATGACCATAGAAAGTTCCTTCGTCAGATTTTTGTTAGCGTTGATATTACAGCTCCTCTTTATTGGTGGAAGGAATTTGATACATATAAAGTTGGCACAGTTGCAAATTCCTGTTCAACCATGCATAAAATTCACCATAAGACATTTGAACGTGCAGATTTTTCTTGCGAGCTTATGGATGAAGGCGCTCTTAAGGTGCTTGATGCTGTTATTGACTTTATGGAAGAAGAAAGAGTAAAATTCTGCGAGGATAAAAAGAATAAGCAGGCATGGATTAATATGATTCAGATGCTTCCTACAAGCTACAATCAAATGAGAACGGTTACACTTAACTATGAGAATCTTATTAATATGTACTATGCGCGCAAAACTCACAAACTTCACGAGTGGCACGACCTTTGCGATTGGATAATGACTTTGCCCTATGCTGAGCAACTTATTGCGTTTAAGGGTGAAAGCGTAGAGGAACATTAATATGTTTGAACTTATAAATAAAAACGGTGTTTTTCTTTTGGAAAGCACCGTTTTGAAATCAAATCACGCATTTTCAACACGAATTGGTGGAATAAGTGAACTTGATTACACCAAAGGAATGAATCTTGCTTTTGGACGAGGCGATGACGACGAAACTGTTTTTGAAAATTTAAAGATTTTTGCAGGTGCTGTTGGATTTGACAATGAAAATGTAATAAGCGTCCCACAAATTCATTCAAATATAGTTAAAGTTGTGAATTTTGAAGATGCAGGTGCAGGATACCACCAAAAGCACGTTTTTTCGTGTGATGGATATGTAACTATAGAAAAAGATTTACCAATAGGAATTAAGACAGCAGACTGTGTTCCGATTTTGCTTGAGGCAAGAAATGATAATGGTGAGGTTATTGCTGTGTCTGCAGTACATGCGGGTTGGAGAGGAACGGCGGATAAAATTTCTAAAGAAGCTATCGAAAAACTTTGTTCATTGGGTGCTAAAATAGAAAATATTTATGTTGCTATTGGCCCTTGTATAGATGAATGTTGCTATGAAGTAGGAATCGACTTTTCTCGACAAATCGAAACAAAACTTGGACAAAACTACAAAAACAAATTTGTGATTCAAAAAGAAAGTGGCAAATTGTTTGCAAATTTAAAGGGTATGAATCTTGAAATTTTGTTCTCTTGTGGAGTGCCCCAAGAGAACATTGATATAGCTCCATATTGTACTTGTTGCAACCCTGAATTGTTCTATTCACATAGAAGACAGAAGGGAATGAGGGGAGCGCATTTAAGTGTAATAGTGAAATAAACACAAGAAAACTGCAAGTATTATACTTGCAGTTTTCTATTATATTATGTCATAAAATAATGATAAAATCATAAAAATAATATAACAATCCTAATGTATAAATTATAACTACAAAAAAATAAAAATAAAATTATAAAAAGGACTTGATTTTTGTTTTTTCTTATGATATAATATCAAAGTCAAATAAATATGCTGCTATGGCTCAGTCGGTAGAGCACGTCATTGGTAATGACGAGGTCATCAGTTCGATTCTGATTAGCAGCTCCAGAAAAAAGCAAGCCAAAAGGCTTGCTTTTTTCTTTTTAGATGTCGGATAATAATTCTATTGCCTTATGTTTAAAAATACATTTTCCGTATTCAGAAAGCATTAAAAATGTATTTTCTATATTTACGACTTCTCCAAATTCAGATAGAAAATCTATTTGAGGGGCGAATTCATCATTTTTTGTTTGTTTTAGATTTAAAAGCAGATAGTATTTTTTGTCAATATTTCTATAAAATGAGCTTTCACCCACAAAATCACGAAGAATTAGCTCTTTGGATGCTTTTATTCCGTCCTCAAGGCATTCAAAACGATAGGATATGATAGGCGTTTTTATTGTTTGTTTTTTCTGTATCGGTTTTGGCAGAAGATATTTTTCTTCATTTTCTTGTGGCATAAAAATTGCACCCTCCTTTTCATCCAAGGTGATTTTGGTTACATATAGTTCGCAACCACCATTTTTGTCAGGGTAAAGCTGAATAAGTATTTTATCTTCGTGGGAAATATTTTCAAATCCCGTTTTGAAAGGAGCGTTATGTAATATTTTTTCAAGTATTTCTCGTGTATTTATTACCGAGCAATGAAATTCATTTTCATCAAGGCCATAATTTTTCATATCCGTTTTGCTCATTATGATTTTGAGTTTATTTTCATTAATTACTATCAATTCCATTTTAGTTTCCTCCTCACTATTATTTTACTACAAAGCAAATAAAAATGATAGTGCAAAAATAATGGAAAATTTGCCACAATAAGAGTTGACGGCTTCGTAAATATATGATAAAATAATATAGTTGTATTATTTAAGGAGGTGCGCTATGCGTTTTAATGACAATGAATACTGTATAGAAATGAATGCAGAAGAGCTTTGTTCTATGATAGCGCGCCCTTCTGACCTTGATTCGCGACCAATACAAAAAATGAATATTCAAAGCAAAACTTTTGATGCTTTTTTGTGTCAGTTACCCGATTATGATCGCGCTCATGAGCCGTTGAGACACCTAAATTATGTGCATAATACTATGCAAATTAATGGTACTTATTATACCGTTAGTAGCGTCATAGACAGGGCATATAAATGTGATGATATGGGCTATGTTGACCTTTTTGTTGAGAGAAGATTTATGGATGAGGGGGCAATACCAAGTAATTACGATATTGCGCTTTTAAAAATAAATTCGTATTTTTACGCCTCAAAGCATTCAATTTCTCGCGTTAATATGAGAATAATTTTTTGCTTTAGAGAGAGTAAAAAAATAAAAATAATCGAAGATAGCTATACAACCGATGCCTTGAGAAAGGATTATATCTCTCTTTTGGAACGCGCAGATTTCTTTGGAAAACTGATGCTTGAAAGAAAAAATGAGATACTTCCAAGGGCAAAAAAAGTGCCGTTTCCATATACTGAAATTAGGGACGGTCAAGAAAATATGATAAAGGCAATTTATCGTGGAATTTCCAAAGAAAAGAACGTTTTTGTTCAGGCTCCCACGGGAATTGGCAAAACCGTTTCGTCCCTTTATCCTGCAGTTCGTGCGCTTTCGGAGGGTAGGGTGGATAAAATATTCTATCTTACTGCTAAAGCTAGCACGCGCCGTGAGGCGTGGGGAGCTATGAAAAAGCTTCACTCGGCAGGCGCAAAGTTAAAATCCATTGTTATAAGTGCCAAGGATAGTGTATGTCTTTGTCCTAAAAAGATTGCAAGTGGGCAAAGTGCTGGTAATTTTTGCAACTCCTTTGATTGCGAATTCGCGTGCGGATATTATGACCGCGTGAATGATGCAATAAAAGAACTGGTTGAAAACTATAGTGGATATACACTCTCACTCATTGAGACGGCAGCTAAAAAGCACAGGGTTTGCCCATATGAATTATCACTCGATTTGTCGCTTCTTTGCGACGTGATAATCTGCGATTATAACTATATTTTTGATCCCGTTATTTATTTCCAAAGGTATTTTGGAGAGGATGGAGAGCATGGAAAATACGTATTTTTAATTGACGAGGCACACAATTTGCCCGATCGTGCGATTGATATGTATTCTGCATCACTTTCACGAAATGCACTTGAAGCGGTTGCATCTCTTTTGCCGCCGCACGATAGCGAAATTTTGAACGAAATGGATGGCTTTTTGCATCTTCTTGAAAAATCAAAAGAGCTTTGTCGTGACAATATGTTTAAGAATGACAAGGGTGAAGAACAGGGCTATTATATTAGCAAAAACGCTTATTCAGAGATTGAAAAGCATATTGAAAAACTTGCTTCTGTTATGGGCTTGTGGATTAGAAAAAATCGACTTTCTCCCATTTTGAATGACGTAAAACGACTCTATGCCGACATTATGAAATACAAGAAAATTTCGGAACTTTATGACGAGCATTATATGTTCTTTATTGAAGTTTCAGGTGGTGATATTAAAGTGCGCCTCTCTTGTCTTGACCCATCGCATCAGTTGGCACTTTGCCACAAGCGCGCAGTTTCAAGTGTCATGTTTTCAGCAACTCTTGAGCCGATTGATTATTTCTCCGATATTTTGGGTGGAGATAAGAGCAGTATTAAGTTGCAATTACCATCACCGTTTAAACAGAATAATCTCGGACTTTTCTGCGTTGACAGTATAAATACAAGATTTGAGGAGAGGGAGTCGTCATACAAGAAAATTGCTTCTTGCATTGCCGCGACGGTGTCGGGCAGAGCGGGAAATTATATTGTTTTCTTCCCCTCGTATAAGTATATGAGTGAAGTTCAAAAAGAGTTTGAAAAGAAATATCCTAAAGTTAAGGTGTTTGCTCAAAGTTCTAATATGAATTACGCTCAAAAAGAGGAATTTTTGGCTAATTTCAAGGACGATGAAGGTGTTCTTCGACTTGGATTTTGTGTGCTTGGTGGAAGTTTTTCAGAGGGAATAGACCTCCCAGGCTCACGCCTTATTGGAACGATAATTGTGGGTGTTGGTTTGCCCGGTATTTCTAACGAGCGCAACATTATGAAAGAGTATTTTGATAACACTCGCGAGGGTGGTTACGATTATGCTTACACCTACCCTGGAATGAATAGAATTCTTCAGGCGGCGGGTAGAGTAATTCGTACTGAAAATGACCGAGGAGTTGTTGTATTGCTTGACGATAGATACGCAACCGAGCAATATAAAATGATGTTCCCACTTCATTGGTCGCACGCAAAATATGTTCATTCTGCGCAAGATTTGGCAGGTCAGGTTAAAGAGTTTTGGAAGGAAAAGGAATAAAGGAGATTGTTATGAAAAAAATAATCACTATATGTTTGTGTTTTATTTTACTTGTGTTGAACTTATCATCTTGTGATCCAAATCACGTTAATCCCGAAAAAGAGTGGTTTGAAAATATTGCTGAAATTGAACTTATCCGCTATAATAATCCTGATCGAAAGCAATTTATTTCTTGGGTGCCCGACCATTCGGACGATTTAATTCCATTTGATAACAGCAGGGTAGAAATAATAGAGAAGTTAGACAATGAGAAGATTGCTGACTTTATATCTGCTTTTCAAAAAACGGATATTCTTCACGAATATTACGCGTATAACTCCCCAAACGATATTTGTATAAGAGTGAATTATGAGAATGGTGGTTTTTTAATCATTGGAAAGGATTATGTAGGTTGCTTTTCAGAAAACGGTGAGGTTTCATCGTTTTTGGGTTGTTTCAGTGGAAGATTCTATTACACCGATTTGGTGAACGCGTTTTTTGAATATCAAGTAAACGAGGATTAATATTTGCAATAAATTGGGATTTGTGGGGGAGTTTAAAAGTTAGTTTGCCTTTGAAATGGGCGGTGGGTGACCGCCCCTACATTAGCGAATTTTGTAGGGGCGCGCATTGCGCGTCCGTTATTCAACAAAACTAACTCTTCTACAAATCAAAATTTGAACAAAAATCTTCTAAACCCTTGAAATATATATAAAATTGTGATACAATATATAGAAGTTTTTTATTTTATGAATAAAATTTAAAAAGAAGGTATAAAAATGAAACGCATTACTATCAAAGAAATCTTTGCATCTCCCGAAAAATTTGCGGGACAAAAAATTACTGTTGCAGGTTGGGCAAGAACAATTCGTGCGTCCAACGTATTCGGCTTCATCGAGCTTAATGATGGTAGCTATTTTAAGAATCTTCAGGTCGTTTTTGAGGATGCAAAGCTTGAAAATTACAAAGTTATTGCAAAACAGAACGTTGGTTGCTCATTTATTATCGAGGGTACGCTTGAGCTTACTCCCGAGGCCAAGCAGCCGTTTGAACTTAAGGCAGAGGTGATTGACGTTGAGGGTGCATCCACTCCCGATTATCCCTTGCAGAAGAAACGCCACACTCTTGAATATCTTAGAACTATCGCGCATCTTCGTCCTCGTTCAAACACATTCAACGCGGTTTTCCGTGTTCGTTCCGTAGCTGCATATGCTATCCACAAGTTCTTCCAGGACAGAGGATTCGTTTACGTTCACACACCTCTTATCACAGGTAGTGACTGTGAGGGCGCAGGTGAAATGTTCCAGGTAACAACACTTGACCTTGCAAATCCTCCCAAGACAGAGAACGGCGAAATCGACTATACACAGGACTTCTTCGGCAAGAAGACAGGTCTTACAGTTTCAGGTCAGCTTAACGTTGAAACCTATGCTATGGCATTTGCAAACGTATATACATTTGGCCCCACATTCCGTGCAGAGCGCTCTAACACACAGCGTCACGCAGCTGAATTCTGGATGGTAGAGCCCGAGCTTGCTTTTGCAGACCTTACCGACTATATGGATACTGCTGAAGATATGATGAAGTTCGTTCTTTCGTACGTTATGGAAAACTGCCCTGCAGAGATGGAATTCTTCAACAAATTCTTCGATAACGGACTTATTGATCGCCTTACTGCGCTTGTAAATAGTGAATTTGGTAGAATTACCTATACTGAAGCAGTTGAAAAATTGCAGAACTGTGGTCACGAATTTGAATATCCTGTATATTGGGGTATGGATCTTCAGACAGAGCATGAAAGATATCTTACTGAAGAAATCTTTAAGAAGCCCGTATTCGTAACTGACTATCCTAAGGATATTAAGGCATTCTATATGCGTCAAAACGATGACGGAAAAACAGTTGCAGCAGCAGATATGCTCGTTCCCGGTGTTGGTGAGCTTATTGGTGGCTCTCAGCGTGAGGAGAGAATGGAAAAATTGCTTGAAGCAATGGCTAAATTCGAGCTTAACCCCGACGATTACTGGTGGTATCTTGAACTCAGAAAGTACGGTGGATGCCGTCATGCAGGCTTCGGTCTTGGATTTGAACGTCTTATCATGTATATGACCGGCGTTTCTAACATCCGTGACGTTGAAGCATTCCCAAGAACAACAGGTAACGCTGAATTTTAATAGTATATTAGTTGTGAGGGCGATTCGTGAATCGCCCCTACAATTATTCATCAAAAGTATTCATAAAGGAGGTGTTCATTTTGAAATATATTGAAATGAAACCCGAGCAGCTTGAGGCACTTTATCTCGAGCTTAAAAATGAATATAAAAATATATGCGACAAGGGACTTTCACTCGACCTTTCTCGCGGTAAACCCGGCAGGGAGCAACTCGATATGATGACGGGTATGCTCGACTGCATATCAAAGAGTGAGGACTGTATAAACGAAAATGGTGTTGACTACCGAAATTATGGTATTTTGGAGGGTATTCCTGAGGCAAAAAAACTCTTTTCTGACCTTTTGAATATTCCACCTGAAAATATTTTCGTTGCAGGTAACTCATCCCTTAACCTTATGTATGATACAGTTGCACGCGCAATGCTTTACGGAGTGCTTGGAAGCGCTAAACCATGGTGCAAATTGCCCGTGGTTAAGTTTATTTGCCCCGCTCCTGGATATGACCGTCATTTTGCAATTTGTCAATCTCTTGGTATTGAGATGATTACAGTTGATATGACTCCCACAGGTCCCGATATGGACGCGGTTGAGGCGCTTGTTGCTCGCGATGAGAGTATTAAGGGTATTTGGTGTTGTCCCAAATATTCAAATCCCGAGGGTATAACTTATTCTCCCGAAACTGTTGAGCGCCTTGCAAAAATGAAGACTGCGGCAAACGATTTTCGTATTTTTTGGGATAATGCTTATGCCGTGCATGACCTTTATCCTGACAGACGAGATGAATTGGTTGATATTTTTGATATTTGTCTTACTTGTGGTAATATTGATAGAGTTTTCTATTTCGCATCGACATCAAAAATTTCGTTCCCCGGCTCAGGTGTAGCAATTTTTGCAACGAGCACACGAAATTTCAATCAAATTCGTCCCATTCTTGCAGCACAAACGATTGGTTTTGATAAGATAAATCAGATAAGACATGTTAAGTATTTTGGAAACGCAGATAATATTCGTGTTCATATGATGAAACTTGCTAAGATTATTCGTCCCAAGTTTGATATTGTTAAAAATACGCTTCAAAGGGAACTTGGTGAAGCTGAAATTGCTACTTGGAGTGACCCTAATGGTGGATATTTCATCAGTTTGAATACTCTTGACGGATGCGCAAAGCGCACCTATCAGTTGTTAAAGCGCGCAGGTGTGGTTGTAACAACTGTTGGAGCAACCTTCCCATATGGAAACGACCTTCGTGATAGAAATATTCGAATTGCGCCGACCTATCTCGATAATGATCAGCTTCAGCAAGGAATGAACATTCTTTGCCTCTGCGTAAAAATTGCAAGTGTCGAAAAGATGCTTGACATAATTTAATAAGATGTAGAAATATAAGGAACGTCTGATTGGACGTTCCTTTTTTGTATTTGTGATTTTTGTTATTGCATTTTTTTATCTTTTATGTTACAATATTTTATATTATTTGAAAGGGGGAATTTAATATGGCTTTTGATGCGGGAATGTTAGCTTGTATGACGCACGAGATACTTTCACTTTCGCGTGGGGCACGCGTTGAAAAGGTTTATCAGCCCGATAGAGATGAAATTCATATTCAAATTCGCTCACTTCAAGGTGGTAAGCGTTTGCTTATAAATGCAGGATCAAATAACCCAAGAATTGGATTTACCGAAATTGCCAAAGAAAATCCTCAAAACCCACCGATGTTCTGTGTGCTTTTGCGCAAGCATTTGCAAGGTGCAAAGCTTTCGGAGATTGAGCAGCTTGGCTTTGAAAGAGCAGTGATGCTTTCGTTCGACACGCGCGATGAGATGGGCTTTGACACAAAATGCTATCTTGTTGCCGAGCTAATGGGCAAATATTCAAATCTTATTTTTCTTGATGCCGATAAGCGCATAGTTTCGGCTCTTAAAACGATTGATTTCACAACAAGTTCACTTCGTCAAGTGTTGCCTGGAATGTCATATGAGCTCCCACCCAAACAGGATAAAAACGACCCTCTTGAATGCACGAAAGAGCAATTTTTTGCTCTCTATGATGATGCACTTGCCGACCACAAAGCAGACAAGTTCATTGTTTCAAACTTTCTTGGAATTTCAAGTGCGGTTGCAAGAGAAATTTCATTTCGCGCGTGTGGTGATAGTGATGCTACCTTGCGAAATTGTTCGTGTGAAAAATTATATAATGCTTTTTCTAAAATAATCGACCATATTAAAAATAATGACTATTATCCAACTACTGTTTTTGACGGTGAACGCGCCGTTGAATACGCATTTTGCAGACTCACTCACTATAAAGGACTTGAAATAAAGGATTTTGAAAGTCCTTCAAAGATGATAGATGCCTATTTTGAAACAAGGGATAGAGAGGTTAGAGTTAAGCAAAAGGCAACTGACATTTTGAAAATTTTGACCAACTCCGAAACGCGACTTCTTAAAAAAATTGACAAGCAGAGGGTTGAACTTGAGGACTGTAAACAGGGTGAAAAATACAAAAAGCAGGGCGATCTTATAACCTCAAATATATATGCTATTGAGCGTGGAATGAAACGCGTTGAACTTATCGACTATGAGGCGTATAATGAAGAAGACGGCTCATTTGATAAGGTAGTCATTGAACTCGATTCTCGTCTTTCTCCATCTGCAAATGCGCAGAGAATGTATAAAAGATATAATAAATGTAAAAATGCAGAACGCGAGCTTACGGTTCAAATTGAAAAGGCACAGCGCGAGCTTGAATATATTTATTCTGTTTTTGATGCACTTGCACATGCAGAAAATACAAGTGACCTTGTTGAAATTCGAGATGAGCTTTACACCTCGGGATATGCTTCAAAAATGAAGAATTATCGTCCTCAAAAGAAAAAGAGCACCTCTTTTATGAAGTTTAAAACGACTGACGGATATACCGTTTTGTGTGGTAAAAATAATATACAAAATGAGAATATTACCTTTAATCTCGCGCACAAGAGCGATTATTGGTTCCACGTTAAGAATAAGGCAGGAAGCCACGTGGTTATGCTTTGTAACGGTGAGGAGCCCGAAAGCATCAATTTCACAGAGGCGGCAGAAATTGCGGCGTACTATTCAAGCGTTCAGGGTGGAGTTAATATCCCTGTTGACTATACCTTTGCTAAAAACGTAAAGAAAATTCAGGGTGCAAATCCAGGTCTTGTTATCTATCATACAAACTGGACGGCTTACGTTACCCCAAGCGCCGAAAAGGTCGCAAAATTGAGGGAAGGTTAGTTATTAAAAATAATTTTCAAAAACATTAACTTAGGACATTTTTGTTGAAAATTGTCCTAAGTTATTTTTTAGAAAATAAATACTAAATAATTACACTTTTTTAAAAAAAATGCGTCTATATATTATGAAACCCATAAAGAAAAGGGGGGAGGATTATGTCGAAAGTGAAAATAGAAGAAAATTCAAGGGACAATCATTTGACAACTATGTTTTTTGATAGATGTGAGGATGCTATTAGCGAAGCTGACAAACAATATCGAGGGCTTCTTTTTTCGGTTATTTTTACTATTTTAAAAAATAAGGAGGACACGGAAGAATGTTTAGATGATGTTTATTTGAAAATATGGGGAAGTATTCCACCTAATAGGCCGAATAGTTTTCGTGCTTATGCGATTAAAATTGCAAGGAATACCGCTATGAGTATTCTTAGGAAAAACTGTGCACAAAAAAGGGTGCCTCACGGGGTTATTCACTCAATTGATGAGTTTGAAAATGAAACATATGAAATTGATATTGATATTTTGGGACAATCAAATAAAATCGGAGAGATAATAAATACATATCTTGATCGGATAGATGATAGAAAAATGTATATTTTTATGAGTAGGTTTTATTTTGATAAACCAATAAATGAGATTGCCCAAAAATTGAATTGCAGTCAATCAACTGTCAATAAGGAAATTAAACAAATCAAACTAGAATTAAAACTAAAACTAAAAGAAGGGGGATATACGTATGAATGATTCTGAGTTGGTAGAATATGCTGATTTGGTTGATGAGCACATTATCGAAAAATATTTGTGTTATGAAAATAAGCTTCATACCCAAAATAAATTTTTTAGGTCTTGGATGATGAAATCAGCTACAGCAGTATGCGCGTGTATGATTATTGCTTTCATGGTTTTGGGTGTTATGGCTAACAATGGATATATAGTACGAGTGGATTTTTCGGAAATGCTCAACTATCAAAAAATAGAGTATATAACTATTAGCGGTGGACCATTGGATTCATCTTTTATTACATTGAATGAAAAATCGGATATAGAAAGATTTTGCGAAATGTTTGTTGGAGAACGCGACTTGTATTTAGTGGAACAGCGAAAAATCACCGATGAAGAACCTGAAAATAAAGATTCTCTCGAAATATTTACAGGTTGTCTGGTAGTTATTTCTTATGAAACTTCGGAAGATGATATTATGATTGTTGTCAACACGGATAATACATTCATATTGCAAAAAGGAGATAAAACCTACATTTGTAAAAAGACTGATGTTTTAAATTACAACAAAATAAAATATTTTAGATAATATACATAGTTATCAGTATGAAAACATAACTGATTCACATCACCATGCCATGTGTAAGTGTGGCTCGAGTGTTTTTGAAAATCATACATATGAATATCAACCTATAGATAATGAATATCATATTTTAACGTGTGCGTGTGGATTAACTAGTGGAGAACCTTCCAAACACACTTTAAAACTTACGGGGGGAACAGGAAGATATAAGCCTTGTATAACTTGTGGGGTTTTGGTTGATACTGGAGATATTGGTATTTTCCCAATAGAACCATATACACATGATCAGTTTAACAAGAGTTAAATGCTCAAGTTGTTTTATTATACGTGCTAATTAAAAATTAATTCACAAAAATCCGACGATTTTGAACTAATCGTCGGATTTTTTCATAGATTTATAGTGAATAAATTTATGGAGGATAATATGATAGAAAAATATTTTGCGGCATCCAATTCAAGTGAGGGATTTTGTTCTTATTATGATAAGGTTTTTAATCCTCAAAATTTCTATAAGATATATGTTATAAAGGGTGGCTCGGGTACGGGAAAGGCATTTTTTATGAAGGAAATTGCCAAATGTGCCGAACTCAATGGCTTTAGTGTAAGATACATATATTGTTCGTCAGATGCAGATAGCCTTGACGGAATTATAATCAATGAACAAAAAATAGCCGTGCTTGACGGCACGAGCCCCCACGTTTATGAGCCAAAATACATAGGGGCTGTTGAAAGTTTTGTCAATCTTTCAGATTTTTTGGATGAAAGACTGCTAATGGCAAGCAGAAAACTAATAGAAAACATATCCAAAGAAAAACATAAAGGTTTTGAAAGAGTTTATAGAAATCTGCGAGCGTATAGAGAATTGAGTGAAAATCTTGCAAATATAGTTTCACCTTGCTTAAAACTCGAAAAAATGAAAAAGTACGCTAAAAGATTTGTTGAAGGACTCAACAAAGAAAGTGGAGAAGAGGAACATTTGCTCACTCGCGCCATTGGAATGAGGGGGCTATCTTCGTTTGATACCTATTTTGAAAATGCGAAGATATACTATGAAATAAACGATTATTTTGAAACGGCACATTTTATGATTCGTGAAATATATTCATCTATGCAAGAAAAGAAAGTCAATCTTAAAATTTCTAACAATCCTATAATCAAAGAACGAATTGACGTGCTTTGTGCTGTGAATAGTGGTCTTACATTTGAGATAGGTAATAGGTTTGATGACGATGCTCGCACGGTGAATATGAAACGATTTGTTGACGGTGGCGCGATTGGAAAAATTAGACATGATTATCGTTCGATTGTTCGCGTAAGGGATAACGTTTTATCACTCGTGCTTGATGAATTTGAAAACATAAAGAAATATCACTTTATTTTAGAAGAAATTTATGGCTCAGCTATGGATTTCGCCGCAAAAGAGCAATTTACACGCGAGTTTTGTAACAAAATTTTCTAAAATAATTGAAAAACTCAAAAAAGATGATATAATAGGATGTATGAAAGTATGAATTTTGGAGTAAAAAATGAAAGTTGTATTATTTGGTCTTAATGGCTCATATTCTCACACCTGCTTGGCACTTAGATGCCTAAGAGAACCCCTTGAAAAAGGTGGATATGACGTCCATATTTGTGAATACAATTTAAGAGATATGAATGCTACCATTCTCTCACATCTTGTGGGTGAGAGTGCAGATGTGTATAGCTTTTCTTGTTATATTTGGAATATTTCATCAATGATTGATATTGCTGCTGATTTGAAAGCACTTTTGCCTCATTCCAAAATAGTTTTCGGTGGTCCTGAGGTATCATTTGAGTGCGAAAGATTTAATCACAATTTTATTGATTATATTATTCGCGGTGAGGGTGAAGAAGCTATCGTTAAGGTATGCAATGCAATCAAAAACGATGAAAAAATTGACCGAATAATTGACGGTGGACGCCCCGATATTATGAATGACGAGGGCATACTCTATCGCGAGGGCGATTTTGAAAGTGGAACAATGCTATATTACGAATCGAGCCGCGGTTGTCCCTATAAATGTGCTTACTGTTTATCTTCTGCATATAGCGGTGTCAGAGCCAAAAGTGTGGAGCAAACTCTTTTTGATTTGCGCGCATTTGAGATGCTTGACTCCAAAATCAAGATAATTAAATTTGTTGATAGAACTTTCAATTTCAATATAAAAAGAGCAAACGAGATTTGGAGCGCGCTTTTGAGTGAAGAATTTACCAAGAACTATCATTTTGAGGTCTGTGCAAATCTTTTGAATGACGAGAGCTTTGAAATATTTGCTCAAATGCCCAAAGACAAAATTCAACTTGAAATTGGTCTGCAAAGCACAAATAATAAGACACTTGACGTAATTTCCCGTCATCTTGATTCAAAAAAGATAATTGAAACTGCGTCTAAAATCAAGGCACTTGGTAATATTCACGTTCATCTTGATTTGATTGCAGGCTTGCCCTATGAGGATTTAGAGAGCTTTAAGAATTCTTTTGATGAGGCGTATTATTCTTGCGATATGCTACAGCTTGGATTTTTGAAATTGCTCTATGGTACAGAGCTTCGAAATAAATCCGAAGAATATGGATATGTAGCATCAAAAAAAGCACCCTATACGGTGCTTAAATCCAATTGGATGAGCTTTGAGGATTTGTGCTTGCTCCAAGAAATTGCCGATATTATGGATAGATATCGCGAGGGTGGGGGATTTGAAACGTCCCTTGAGTATGCGCTTTGTGGCGTTGCTTCTCCGTTTGAATTTTATGTAGGTCTTCGCAATTTTATTGCCGAGCGCGATGGACGAAGCATAAGAAAAATATCACAAAACGATATTTATGCATTGTTATATCAGTACATTGCTTTTAATTATCCAGAAAAGGAAGATGAGTTTTCACACCTCATGCACGAGGATTATGCTAAAAAGCAGGTTAGAAAGCCACCGAAATTTAAGAAATAAAAAGGTTGCCACGCAGGTGACAACCTTTTAAAAAATCAAATATTAGAGAGCTTTTACAAGTGCTTCTGTATCCTGTGCGATTACAAGTTCCTCGTTTGTAGGAATCATGTAAACCTTAACCTTGGAGTTTTCAGTTGAAAGCTTTGTAAGACCTGTCCAACCCATTGTGTTAGCGTTAACTTCCTGATCAAGTTCAATTCCAAGGAATTCAAGACCGGAGAGAGCGCCTGCACGAATCTTTGGTGTATTTTCACCGATACCTGCTGTAAATACAACTGCATCAAGACCACCCATTGCTGCTGCATAAGAGCCAATGTACTTCTTAATCTGATATTTAAGAATATCAATAGCAAGCTGAGCTCTGTGGTTGCCTTCACCGATAGCTGCTTCAAGGTCACGACAGTCGGAAGAAACACCGGAAATACCAAGGAAACCACACTTCTTGTTGAGGTAGCTGTTTACTTCGTCAATGGAGTAGCCCTTCTTTTCCATAATGTATGTTACAAGAGCAGGGTCGATGTCACCACAACGTGTGCCCATGATTGTACCTGCCAAGGGTGTAAATCCCATTGTTGTATCAATGCACTTGCCGTCCTTAACTGCTGAGATGGATGAACCATTACCAAGGTGGCATGTAACAATCTTTGTGCCTTCAGCGTTACCGCCAAGAAGCTTAATCATTTCACCTGCAACAAAGCGGTGAGATGTGCCGTGCATACCGTAACGACGGATGCCGTATTCTTCATAAAGGTCGTAAGAAACACCGTACATATATGCTTCTTCGGGCATTGTCTGATGGAATGCTGTGTCAAATACAAGCGCCTGGGGTGTGCCAGGAAGAATATCAAGGCAAGCCTGAATACCCTGTAGAGATGCAGGAGTGTGAAGGGGTGCAAGGTCACGGCACTTCTTATCAAGAATGTCATAAACTTCCTGTGTAAGAATTACTGACTGTGAGAAATACTGACCACCGTGAACTGCTCTGTGACCAACTGCTTCGATTTCGCTCATAGAAGCGATGCAACCGTGGTCTACATGAACAAGTGCATCAACAACTGCCTTCATAGCTTCAGTATGGTTGGGCATTGCAATTTCAGCTGAATAAGTAACTCCTTTAACGAGCTGCTTGTGAGTGAGTTTGCCATCGATACCGATTCTTTCGCAAAGACCTTTTGCGATAACATCACCGTTAGTTGTATCGAAAAGCTGATATTTAAGCGAGCTTGAGCCCGCATTTACTACGAGTACATTCATTTAAATGAACCTCCAAAAATTTTATTAACACGATTATTATACACTATATTTTATACAATTTCAATAGATTTTCAAAAAAAGGGGAATTAAAATGGCTTTTGGAATAGTTTGCGAATATAATCCGTTTCACAACGGGCATTTACGACAAATCAAAGAGATAAAAAAGGCAACGGATGAGCCAATTATTTGCGTTATGAGTGGAAATTTTACTCAACGTGGAGAAATTTCGATTGTCGACAAATATGCAAGATCAAAGTCGGCGCTTGAATGTGGTGCTGATTTGGTAGTTGAATTGCCAATTCCATTTTGCATTTCAAGTGCAGAGTATTTTGCATCTGCTTCTATATACATTCTTGCAAAAATGGGAGTAGACAAGCTTTCCTTTGGTTCTGAAAGTGGAAATGTCGAAAAAATAATGAAAATTGCAAAAATTGCCGCGTCCGATGAGTTCAAAAACGAGTGTGAGGCACTCTCAAAGGAACAGACGAGTGCAGGAGCATATTTCGAACTGTTGGCAAAGAAAAGTGGAGAAGAAAATATACTTTCAAACGATATTTTAGGAATTGAATATACGAAAGCAATTATAAAAAACGGCTATGATATGCAGATTTTCCCCATAAAAAGAGAGGGAAATGCCTATCGTGATACTCAGTTATCTCTTGGAGAATTGCCGAGCGCGAGTGCAATTAGATTTGAACTTTCTTGTGGTAGTTTTGAAAGTATTTCAAGTTTTGTGCCCAAACAAACAATGAAAATGTTAGAAGAAAATGAGCTTGCTAATTTTGAAAGAGTAAAGAATAGCATTTTGTTAGCGCTACGACTTTTGAATGAAGATACTGTTGATGTTGCTATTAGTGACAAGGGACTTGTAAATAGAATAATTACAACTGCGCACGAATGCACGTCCTTTGATGAATTTGAATCAAAATTGCAGACAAAAAAATACACAAAAAGTGCAATTCGCAGAGCAATTTTCTATATTTTGTTTGGAATTGAGCAGAGTGATATTGAAATTTTACCCACATATACTGTCTTACTTGGCGCAAATGAAAAAGGCAGGGAACATCTTGCCTCAATTCGCAAAAACGAGGACGCAATAAAGGTAATAAGTAAGCCCGCAGATGCAGAGGGAAGCCGTCAATTTGAGCTTTCAAAAAAGGCAGATGCGCTATATACTATGTGTTTCGAAAACAAAAAAGAAAGTGGATTTTATATCAAAAAATCGCCTGTGATACTGTAGTTTATAAATTCAAATTTTGATTTATCGGGGAGTAACAATCCTGCCCCTCTGTTGTTTTGCTCCGCTTTTTCAAAAGCGGAAGCCCGCACGGCTTGAGTGCAAAAAACGGCATTTTCTTTTTGCTAAGCTTTTTCTTTTGGGCCTTTGGTTTCAAAAGAAAAAGCGAGTAAGGATTTAGTAATCAGTAATCGTTAGCCGCTTTTCTTTGCAAGTAGAAGCGCAAAGAAAAGCTCCAAAAGAAACGCTGAATACAGGGCTACGCGCCCCGTACCCGCGCCACTGCTCGTGGAGAGCCACCTTTGAAAAGGTGGACGAAACAATCCAAAAGCAGATTGTTACTCACCGTTAAATCCCAATTTATCAACACATAACAAAAGAGGGAACTCAAACGAGTTCCCTCTAAATTTTTATTTAATTACAACCTTCTTAAAGTTCTTTTTGCCTCTACGAACGAGGATACCATCTTTAAGGTCATCTGCTGTGAATGAATGACGGAGATTTGTAATCTTTTCGTCATTTACTGTTACGCCACCCTGTTCAACTGCACGACGTGCTTCGGAACGAGAGGGAACAAGCTCTGCCTTAACAAGTACTGTGAGAATGTCGATTGCACCGTCCTGAAGGTCTGCTTCGCAAAGTTCAACTGTGGGAGCATTATCAGCGCCACCTGTGAAGAGTGAGCGAGCCATTGTCTGTGCCTTTGTTGCTTCTTCTTCACCGTGAACGAGCTTTGTCAGTTCGTATGCAAGAATTTCCTTTGCTTTGTTAAGCTGTGCGCCTTCCCATGTATCCATTGCATTGATTTCTTCAAGAGGAAGGAATGTGAGCATTCTGATGCACTTAAGAACGTCCTCATCACCAACGTTTCTCCAGTACTGGTAGAAATCGAAAGGAGTTGTCTTATTGGGGTCAAGCCATACTGCACCTGAAGAAGTTTTACCCATCTTCTTACCTTCGGAGTTAAGAAGAAGTGTAATTGTCATCGCGTGCGCGTCCTTTCCGAGTTTACGACGGATAAGCTCAGTACCACCAAGCATATTTGACCACTGGTCATCACCACCGAACTGCATATTGCATCCGTATTCCTTGAAGAGATGATAGAAGTCATAGGACTGCATAATCATGTAGTTGAATTCAAGGAAGGAAAGACCCTTTTCCATTCTCTGTTTGTAGCATTCTGCAGAGAGCATTCTATTAACTGAGAAGCAAGCACCAACCTCGCGAAGTACTTCAACGTAGTTAAGACCCATGAGCCAATCTGCGTTATTTACCATAATTGCCTTGCCTTCACCAAAGTCGATGAATCTTTCCATCTGCTTTTTGAAGCAATCGCAGTTGTGCTGAATTGTTTCAGTTGTCATCATTTGACGCATATCAGTTCTACCTGAGGGGTCACCAACCATAGCAGTACCGCCACCGATAAGAACAACGGGCTTGTTACCTGCCATCTGCAATCTCTTCATAAGGCAGAGAGCCATAAAGTGACCAACGTGGAGTGAATCAGCTGTGGGGTCAAAGCCGATGTAGAAGGTAGCCTTGCCTTCGTTGATCATATTTTTGATTTCTTCCTCGTTTGTAACCTGTGCGATAAGACCACGGGCAACGAGTTCTTCATAGATTTTCATAATTTTTATCTCCTAATTTTTTATTAACATATTAAAAAAGTCCTTGGGCATAGCCCAAGGACGAATTAGCGTGTTACCACCTTGCTTTGAACAAAACTATGGTTTTGTTCCTCATTAGGCGCTTTAACGGGCGCACCGTTGCCGTCTACTGCTTTTGGTTAAAAGGTTCGGGGCAAAGCTCCAAGATGTATTCACATAATATTTTCTGCGCCTCTCATCAACCGGCAACTTTCTGTAGAAAAGGGAAAATGCTACTATTTCTTTTCATAGCTGTTTTTTATTACTTATGTATATTAACACAAAAAAGGTTATTTGTCAACGATTTCGGCAAAAAAAGTTTCGCCGTTATGACTGATTAATTGAACACTCAAAACCTCTGAGTGAATTGGGTGCTCACTCTTTACGCAAACCTCAAGAAAATCGGGTGTATGACCGTAGGCAAATCCCTTTTCATAGCTTTCAAAAAGGACTGTGTAAACGCGATTTTCTGCCAAAATTTTATCGAATTCGGTGTGTCTTATATCCTTTTCTAAAGAGATAAGTTCGGCAGAGCGTTGCTTTTTGATTTCCTGTGGGATTTGGTCGCACATCTTAGCCGCAGGCGTACCTTTGCGAGCGGAGTATGGGAAAACGTGAATCATAAGGAAATTTGCTTTTTTTGCAAACTCAAGAGTTTCGTTGAAATCTTCTTCTGTTTCTCCGGGAAATCCTACGATAATATCGGTTGTGTAGCGAACAGAAGGCATAGCGGCACGCAATCTCTCCATATTAGCAAGTGCTTGGTCGGCGTTATATTTGCGCTTCATGTTTCGAAGTGTTTTTGAAGATCCCGACTGCATTGAAATGTGGAAATGAGGCGCGAGTTTTTTGAGATTTTTTATCTTCTCAACAAATTTTTCGGTAAGACAAGAGGGATCGAGTGAGCCAAGACGAACTGTGAAATCACCCTCAATTTTGTCTATATCGCAGAGCAAATCTGCGAAAGTATAGCCCTCTAAATCCTTTCCGTAGGATGCGGTTTCAATGCCCGTAAGCACTACCTCACGGCATCCGTTTTTGACAAAATGAGTAACCTCGCAAATGACTTCTTCTGGAGCTTTTGAGCGGATTTTACCTCTTGCATAGGGGATTATGCAATAGGTGCATTTGCTCTCGCATCCGTCCTCAATTTTGATGTAAGCACGAGTGCGATCAAAATGCTTGATTTCCATTTTTTCAAATCCTGCAGAGTCAATGTCGCGCACGAAAATTTCGGTATGCGCGTTCTTTTCACCCTTTTCGAAAAGGGAATTAAGTGCATCTGCAATAATGAGCTTGTCAGTATTTCCGCAAACGTAGTCAACTCCGGCAATTTCTGCAATGTTTTCGGGATCGGTTTGCGCCAAGCAACCCGTAACCAAAATAAAGGCGCTTGGATTTCTATTTATCGCACGGCGAATAAATTGACGCGCCTTTCGATCGCTTTCAGCCGTTACCGTGCAGGTATTTATAATGTAAGCATCGCATTCATCGTTGCTTGGTCTTATCTCAAAGCCAAGGGAAGAAAGTCGCTCGGCAATCGCCTCGGACTCATACTGATTGACCTTGCAACCAAGCGTGAGAATGCCAACTGTTTTGTTTTTTGCGTTCATTTTTACCTCGTATATTGATATTGTTAACATTTTACCACTTTTTTTGACGGTTGTAAAGGGGGAAAATATTACTTGACAGTATTTTATACGTATGATATAATAAATAAAAGAAAAGCGGACACAAAGTGCCCGAAAGCGAAAAATGAACGCAGAGTAGGGCATTTGTGCATCTCTCTGCGGTTTTTTATTATTTTTTTATAAAAATTTTCAAAAAAATGAAAAAATTTTCAAAAAACAGAAAAAAATCGCAATTTTTTCGTATATGTATATGAAAGAGGTGTAAAAGCACGTAAGGGAATTAAGAAAGGAATAAGAAAATGAAGAAAAAATTATTGATAATATTATCCATATTGATTTTAGTATCTGCTTTGCTGATTGGTTTGTGTTGTATTATCAAGAAAGATAAGGAAACACCGCAAGAAGAGGAATATATACCTCCCATTTATCCACCGTCCGAGGGCTTGGAGTTTACATTGTCCGATGATGAAACGTACTATATTTGGACAGGCAGAGGAACTTGTGAAGATTCGCGAATAGTTGTTCCTGCCGAATATAATGGGAAACCCGTTAAAGAGGTAAGGTATGTATTATTGGGTCTTCAAAGCGATTACGAATTAGAAGAACTTGTGCTATCAGAAGGTATAGAAACTATATCCAAAGAATCGTTTGTAGGTTGCTATAGCTTGCACACTGTTACAATTCCCAAATCGCTTATTGAGATTGGGGACAATGCATTGTTTGGTTGTCCGATTGAAACAATTTACATAAATAATTTAGAAAGCTGGCTGAATATTGATGGATACATACAAGGTAGCGGTTGGCCTGCTAATTATTATATCGAGGGCAAGTTACTTACTGATCTTATAATTCCTAAAGGAACAAAGACAATTCGAGCAGGCGCATTTTTAGGTGCTAAAAATATAAAAACAGTTACAATTCCAAACGGAGTTCTAACAATAGGAGCGGGCGCATTCTTCCGTTGTGAAAATTTGATGAGTGTTTACATGCCAAACACATTAAAAACCATTGAAAGTACCGCGTTTTATAGGTGTGAAAGCCTTGAAACAGTTATTATTCCCGATTCTGTTACAAGTATTGGTCATTCCGCATTTTTTCAGAATACTAATCTTATACGAGTAACTCTTGGTAAAAATCTTGCAATCATTGAAGATTCTGCTTTTGCATATTGTTCTGCTTTGGTTGAGGTGTGTAACAAATCCTCTCTAACACTTGAAAAAGGAAGCTCTGATAACGGTTGCGTAGCTGCCAATGCTAAAAAAATAACTAATAATCGTAACGATACTTGCATAAAAAAAGTAAATGATTACGTTTTTTATGTTGACGGTAATAACTCAAGACTTCTTTATTACACGGGAGATGATACTAATCTTGTTTTGCCAAATATCGGTTATAAATATGAGATTAACGAATTCGCTTTTGAGAGATCTAAAATCGAAAGCATCGTTATTCCAGAATTTGTAACTGCTATGGGCAGATATGCATTTTATGATTGCCGTAATTTGAAAAGCGTTGAAATTCGGGGTGATATTCCTACTATAGAAAATTATGCTTTTTATAACTGTGAATTACTTGAAAGTATAATTTTGCCTGAATCTTTGACAAGTATTGGCAACTATGCATTCGCTAATTGTTATATGCTTAAAAGCATAGTAATTCACAATGGAGTTAAATCAATTGGAGAGCATGCATTTAATTATTGCGAATCTCTTACTAATGTAATAGTTCCTGCTTCGGTTACAAGTGTAGGAAAGTATGCATTTGGCAGTTGTTATGGGATTAAAAGTATCACTCTTTTAGGCTCTATTACAACTATTGAAGAAGGTACATTTAGTGGATGTAAATCACTGATAAGTATTAATATTCCTGATTCAGTAACAAAAATCGATAGACATGCATTTTTAAATTGTAGTTCATTGTACACTATAACCATTCCTGAGGGAATGAAAAGAATTGCCGCAGATACATTTGATAATTGCAGAAGTCTTAAGGAAATATGCAACAAATCAACTGCCAGCATACATAAATACAATGGTGTAAGCATAATCAAAGATGAATCTCAATCAAAACTTAAATATTTAGGTGATTATGTATTTTATGACGACGGCACCGACGTTTATCTTATTAAGTATATTGGGAACGATACCGAGTTGATTCTTCCTGAATATGATGGAGGCAAAGAATATAAAATCTATAGATATGCCTTTATGGATAATAATAATATCACAAGTGTAGTTATCTCTGATTCTGTTACTCATATGGAATATTGGGCTTTCGGATTTTGCAGTTTGCTCAACAGTGTATTTATTCCCGATTCGGTTATAAATATGGACACTAGCGTTTTTGAATATTCTAACTCGGTTACGCTTTACTGTGAAATGGACTCAATGCCGGAGGATTGGAATGATACGTGGAATAATTCGAGAGATTCAGAAACAGGTAAGGATATTAAACTTCCTGTTGTTTGGGGAGTGAAAAACTAAATATACAAATCAATCACCTCACGCTTTTGTGGGGTGATTTTTTGAAATAAATTGCATTTTTGATGTGTTTTTTCTCAAAATCCCCTTGAAAAATGGTGAAAAGAGTAGTATAATAGTTAAGATAAATATAAATGCGCAGCTGAATTTCAGCGGAATGGAGTATAAAATGAGTACATTACACGTTATGGATCATCCACTTATTGCACACAAGCTTACTATTATGAGAGATAAGGACACAGGTTCTAAGGACTTTAGACAGTTGCTTAATGAAATTGCAATGCTTATGGGCTATGAGCTTACACGCGATCTTCCTACCGAAGATACCGTTGTTGAAACTCCTATTTGCAAGTCAACTCAAAAAATGATTTCGGGTAAAAAGCTTGCTATCGTTCCCATCCTTCGTGCAGGTCTTGGCATGGTTGACGGTCTTCTTTCTCTTATGCCCGTTGCAAAGGTTGGTCACATCGGTATGTATCGTGATCCCGAAACACACAAACCCGTTGAATATTACAGCAAGATGCCTGCTGACATTGAAGAAAGAATTGTAATCCTTGTTGACCCCATGCTTGCAACAGGTGGCTCTGCTTCTGATGCTCTTACTATGCTTAAAGAAAAGTATCACTGCAAGCACATTAGATTTATGTGCCTTGTTGCTTGTCCTGAAGGTGTTGCAAAGGTACAGGCAGATCATCCCGACGTTGATATTTACGCAGCTGCTATGGATGAAAAGCTCAATGAACACGATTATATCGTTCCCGGTCTTGGTGACGCAGGCGACAGAATTTTCGGTACTATTTAATTCGTTTGTTACAAGGAGAGGGAGCAATCCTTCTCCTTGTTTTGATTTGGAGCAAAAATGAAAGAATTTCAAATAAAAAAGAACGATGCGGGGCAACGTCTTGACAAGTTTTTGACCAAAGCTGTTAAGGGTTTGCCGATATCGTTGATGTATAAATATATAAGAACCAAGAAAATAAAAGTCAATCGTGCAAGAACAGAGCAAAAGTACGTTTTGCAAGAGGGTGATATTGTCCAGTTGTTTATAAAGGACGAATTTTTTGACTCTCCCGAGAAGGATAACTCTGCACTTGCTTCCATTACTCCCAAGTTGACCATCGTTTATGAGGATGAGAACATCATTCTTTGCAACAAGCGTCCTGGGGTGCTTGTTCACGAGGATGATGAGGGTAAGGACAACACTCTCATTATGCACATTAAGGCATATCTCTATCAAAAGGGTGAATACGACCCCGATAACGAGCAGAGTTTTGCACCTGCACTTTGCAATCGAATTGATAGAAATACGGGCGGAATCGTAATCGGTGCAAAAAATGCCGAGGCGCTTCGCGTGATGAACGAGAAGATAAAGAATGACGAAATTTCAAAGTTTTATTACTGCGTTGTTCATGGAAAAATGCCCAAAAAGGCAGATACTTTGACTGGATTTCTTCTTAAAGACAGTGACAAAAATCAAGTTAAGATTTTTGACAAGCAGGTTAAGGGTTCAAAGAATATCATCACAAAATACAAGGTAGTTTCAGAGAAAAACGGGATGAGCTTACTTGAAATCGAGCTTGTTACGGGTAGAACTCACCAAATTCGTGCGCATATGAGCTATATTGGTCATCCCCTTTTGGGTGACGGCAAATACGGCATCAACAAGGACGACAGAGCCAAAGGTTATAAATATCAGGCACTTTATGCCTACCGTTTGCGCTTTGATTTTGACGATGAGAGCGGTGCGCTTGGTTATCTTAAGGGCAAAGAGGTCAAGCTCTCAAAAGATGACGTTTGGTTTTTTAAGGATTTTATTTAATTGGAGATAATAATGATTAATTTTATTAAGAAAATTCCACCGAGAGCATATATATCTTTAAGTGGACTTTTGCTCGGTTTTACAGTTATCTTTGCTGAAATTGGACTTGTTGCTTTTATTGCGATGATTCCACTTGCAATTATGCTTTATAGACGAGCAGAGGCAGAAAAATATAGAATGAAAAAGGCATATCTTGATGGCTTTATCTTCTATATGAGCTTTGATATAGTTATATTTCACTGGTTTACATATTTCTATCCGCTTGAATTTGCAGGACTTACAAAGGGGCAGGCGATTTTGGTTATTGCACTTGCTTGGATTGGTCTTTCTGCTTTGCAGAGTGTATTTTCGGCGTTTGTTTTTGTTTTGATTTCAAGATTTACAAAAACTACGCTTTATAAAAAACACCCACTTCTTTTAGCACCATTTGCCGCGTCTCTTTGGACAATTAACGAGTGGACACAAACCTTCACTTGGGCAGGTGTGCCGTGGGGCAGAATTGCAATTTCGCAGACTGAAATGCCTATAATGATGCAAAGCGCTTCACTTTTTGGCTCATATTTTTTAACCTTTGTGATTGTGCTTTTCAACTTTATTATTGCTTTTGCAATTATCAATGCCGATAAGAGAAAATTAGCATCAAAAGTTGCACTTTGTGTGATTTTTGCGCATGTTTTGTGCGGAACTGTGTTGTATCTTGTTCCTCACAAGGATGAAAGCAGAAGCATTACTGTTGCTTCAGTTCAAGGTAATCTTGAATCACAGTCCAATTATGATTTAAGTATTTCAGAAACTTTTGATATATATGAGGAGCTCACAAAAAAAGCCGTTGAGCAAGGTGCAAAGCTCGTCGTTTGGCCCGAGGGAGTTTTGGCTGTTGACATATATACTTATATAAGACCTGCAAGTGGGGGATACGTTAAAATAAGCGAAGCGGTTTCACGTCTTGCAAAATCACTTGATATAACTATTGTTATTGGTACATATGTGGATGTTGTAGAGAATGGTAAAATGGTTGATTCCTATAATTCCGTATCTGCTTTTTATTCTGATGGAAGCAATGTTATAGGAGCGTATGCTAAAACAAAGCTTGTTCCTTTTGGTGAATATATGCCAATGCGCGATTTTATTTCGTCAATTGTTCCTGCTTTGGCTGAAATAAATATGCTTTCATACGATATTACCCCTGGATATAAAACTGAGTCCTTTAGCGCAACAAATGATGAAAACGCTATTCAAATAGGTGCTCTTATTTGCTTTGACTCAATATATGAAACTTTGGCAATCGATATGTCAAGAGGTGGGGCAGAGATGCTTATTATTCCTTCAAATGACTCTTGGTTTTATGACTCACGAGCAATGAATATGCACCATTCACAAAATATCTTACGTGCAGTTGAGCAAGGAAAATATACCGTTAACTGCGGTAATACGGGAATTACATCCGTTGTTAATGATAAGGGCGAGGTGCTTTCAATTATGCCCATCTATGAAGAGGGTTATGTGCTTGATACAGTTTACGCTGTGAGTGATAGAACACTTTATTCTTACATAGGCAATTTGTTTGTTTATTTGTGTATCGCGTTTGCATTTGTGCCATTTGTGGTAAATATTTGGTATAAAAAGAGAAAATAAAAAGATAACTCCCACGATTTAGTCGTGGGAGTTTTTTTACTTACTCACAAAGTTCGATAAATTGGGATTTATCGGGATGTTCGCAAGTTTTAGATTTATTTGCTTTTTAGTTGTAGGGATAGGCGTCCTCGACTGTCCGCGATAATAGATAAACTAATATCATCACGGCTTCGTACAATCAAAACCTAATATTTTCTTATAAAAGTTACTTTGTTTTTATACCGGACAGTCGAGGACACCTATCCCTACAACAATGTACAATTTGTAGCTGGTATCGTGCGAACAACTCCCCCACAAATCAAAATTTGAAACTAAAAATCACCAATGAAAGCAAGGTGCAAATAACTCCTTGCAAAGCCTTGAAAATGAAATATTTTTTAAAGGAAATGTCGGCGTCTTCGCAAAGTGCTATCACTTGAAAATGTACGCAAAGTCCCGACCAACCAACTAAAAATGCGCATGCGAGAGCGCGTGTGGATACACTCTCTATTATATTGCAAGAGCTAATTCCGTTGGTGATTTCAAGTGTTCCAAGAATAATGTTTTTTGTCTGTTCGGAGATGGGGATTTCGTTTATATATAACTTTAAAACTGCAATAAGAACCGAGAAAAAAACTACGCATGCGCATATTATTATCATCGCGTAAGCCGAGTGCGCGATGGCATCGACTATTATGCGAGAAAATCCCTGAAGTTGTTTTTGCTTTTTATTGTCGCATTTAAGAATTGGTACTGATTTCTTTGAGAAAAATTGATTTATAATCCCAAGTGCAAGAGTTGATAAAATTGTGATACCCCACAAAATCCAACCAACAGTTGAATTGTGAAACATACCCAAGCCGATAAATCCTGTCATAAATGCAAAGCTTGGCATATTTGACATAGCAATTATGCTTTCGCAATCGTCCTTTGAAATTTTCCCGTTTTGATATAAAAGTATAGCACTTTTACAAGACGAGGTATATCCCCCAAAAAGTCCTAAGAAATATGGAATAGTGGCTTTTTTGCTAACTCCAAGAATTTTTGAAATTGGAGAGCTTATTTTATTTGTGAGTTTTTCTATAGTACCCATATTTGTTAGAATTTCAGATGCCACGGTGAGTGGAAAAAGAGAGGGAATTAGCATATTTGCGCATACTCCCAGTGCGCGAGAGACTTCGGCACTTGCTAAAGACGAGTTCTTTAGCAAAAGTGCAAACAAAAATACTGAGCCTAAAAAAGTTATACTCCCCTTGAAGCCAAGCTTTATGCTCGGCTTTGTTTTTTTCGTCATTTTGCAATCCTTTCGTTCATAGATTATACTAAATTATATTTATTGGGAGTGGTGAAATATGAAAAGCAAAGAAAAGCTGGGAAGAAAAATTAAACGAGCTTTGGAAATAGATGAAATTCTTGGTGAGAATGATATTTTAGAAATGCATGGTACAAGAGAACTGATGGTAAGGGAATGCCGCAACATTATTCACTATGCTGACGAGGAGATACGTTTAGCTCTTAGAGAATATGTTCTTACTATCAGGGGTGAGGGACTTTATTGCACATCATATTCGGGTGGTGTGATATGCGTTGACGGAAGAGTAGAAGAACTTAAATTTGAATTGAGGGGAATCTAATATGAGAAAAAGAGTGAGTTTATTCACAAGGATTTTTGGGTATCACACAATAGTGATACCCCGTTTGCTTTGTGAACAATTTTTGGATTTGTGTATGAGATATGGATTTTCATATTTAGATATAAGGATTGATGAGGAAGAAAAGAAAGTATTTATTGATGTGCCGTCAAGTCAGTTTAAGAGGATAATGACGGCTTGTCGCGTATGGCAGATTCGTGCAAAATGTGAAGGCAGATACGGATTGCCAGAAAGAGTTTCTCAATTTCGCGGTCGGTGGGGACTCCTTGCGGGCGCTATTGTTGGCATAACGATTTTTTATTTTTCACAGAGTGTTGTTTGGCGCATTGATATTGTCGGAAATGAGAGATTGAGTCAAGAAGAAATAATTGAGTCTATTGCTGAAAATGGAATGAGTGTTGGTGATTGGATAAAAAATATCAATACTGACTCTGTTGAACAGAGAGTGATGATAAATAATGACGATATTGCTTGGATGTCCATTAATATTTCGGGTACTGTGGCGCGCGTTGAGGTGCGAGAGGTGATTGACACTGAGATAAAAGACACTAACACAAATCCTGCAAATCTTGTATCAAAATTTGATGCTCAAATCGTTTCTCTTGAGATTTATTCAGGTTTTAGATGCGTTAAAGAAGGTGATTTTGTGCGTGCAGGTGAGCTTTTGGCAAGTGGAATTTCAAAAAGTGAGAAAGCTCCTATTCGTTACACGCGCGCTTTAGGTAGTGTGTATGGTCGACTTACACACACTTTTGAAATAGAAATTCCCCTGACACAGACAAAAAAAGTGCCAACAGGGGAGAAAATAAGTAAAAAAACAATAAATTTTTTTGGAAAATCAATAAAACTTTTCGCAAACTATAGAAATTTACCTACAAATTATGATATAATAAACTATGTATATATATTAAACCCGTTTTCTCTTGGTGAATTACCAATCTCATTATCTGTTGATGATTACTATGCTTATGAATTCGTAGAAGTTGAGATTAGTGAAGAAGAAGCAATTAATCAGGCATATGATATGTTGAGAGAGAAAATCGATTATGAATTACCCGAAGCGCAAATTTTGAAAAAGACGCTTCAAGGAGAAATCGTTGATGGGAAATACGTGCTTAAATGCACCGTTACAGCCATTTGCAATATAGCAAAGCAGGTTGAGTTTGAAGTGAGGTAAAAATGAGTCAAGTAGTAATTAATGTTGAAAGTAATGAAATAACAAGCAGGGTGTTTGGGTGCTTTGATAGTAATATCAAGGCTATTGAGCGCGCGTTTGAGGTGCGAATTTCAAATCGTCGTGCAGTTGATGGTGATGCGATTGTAATTGACGGCCACGAAGGTGAGGTCGCCCTTGCTTCACGCGTGTTAAATCACCTTATCAACCTTGCAAACAATGGCGCTGACATCACCGACCAAAACGTTGACTATGCCATTTCCATGGTTAGCGATGGCGATGGTGAAGCATTGAATGTCAGCTTCGGTGACGATTGCGTGTTTGTTACAAGTAAGGGCAAACCTATTAAGGCAAAGACTGTGGGACAAAAGCAATATGTTGACGCGATTAAAAAGAATACTATAGTTTTCGGTATTGGTCCTGCGGGCACGGGTAAAACTTATCTTGCAGTTGCGATGGCTGTTAAAGCACTTCGCGACAAGCAAGTGTCAAGAATTATTTTGACTCGTCCTGCCATTGAGGCAGGTGAAAAGCTCGGATTTTTGCCGGGAGATTTGCAGAGCAAGATTGACCCCTATCTTCGTCCTTTGTATGACGCGCTCTATGACATGATGGGTGTTGAAAACTATCAAAGACAGATGGAAAAGCAGGTTATTGAGATAGCTCCCCTTGCCTACATGAGAGGACGTACGCTTGACGATAGCTTTATCATTCTGGACGAGGCGCAGAATGCGACTCCCGAGCAGATGAAGATGTTTTTAACTCGTCTCGGATTTAATTCCAAGGCAGTTATCACGGGTGACTTGACGCAGACCGACTTGCCATACGGACAAAAGAGTGGTCTTGCGATTGCAACCCACATTTTGCAGGACATTGAGGACATTCACATCCATCAGTTTACTGACAAGGACGTTGTTCGTCACAAGCTCGTGCAAAAGATTATTCTTGCATACGATAAATTTGAGAAAAAGGCTCAAGAGAATGCCGAAAAGCGCAGAAATGAGCAGAAAACTTTTAAAAAGAGGTAAATTATGAAGCTTAAGATTTATTTTGAAAACGATCAAAAGAAGCATGCAATTAAATATAAAATGCAGATGCTTATTCGTCACACAATTCTTGAAACTCTTGATTATGAGGGCATGGAAAACGATGCCGAGGTTTCAGTAACCTTTGTTGATGACGAGGGCATTCGCGAATTAAATAACAAATTTAGAGGTTTGGACAAGCCGACCGATGTGCTTTCTTTCCCCTTGCTCGACTATGAGGGTGAGAGTGAAGAACCATTTTTCGACGAGCTTTGCCACAATCTTGGTGACATAGTTATCTCCCTTGAGCGCGCAATGGCACAGGCAAATGAGTTTGGACATTCATTTGAGAGGGAAGTGGCATTCCTTACGGCACATTCAATGCTCCATCTTCTTGGTTATGACCACGAGTTGTCCGAAGAAGACGATGCCGATATGAGAAGAAGACAAAATGATATTATGGACAGACTTGGTTTGTCAGTTAAATGAGGTAGAAGATGAAAAGAACAGGATTTATAGCAATAGTAGGTCGTCCCAACGTGGGTAAATCAACCTTAATGAATAGAATTTTGGGTGAAAAGGTGGCAATCGTTTCTTCAAAACCACAGACCACAAGAAATAGAATTATCGGTATTCACACCGTGGGTGAGGATCAGTACGTTTTCCTTGACACTCCCGGTATTCATCAGCCCAAAAACTCTCTTGGCGACTTTATGGTTAAAGCGGCGAATGACTCAATGCACGATGCGGATGCAGTAGTGCTTGTGGTTGACGCGGGCAAAGAGATTACCAAGGTTGAAGAAAATGTTATCGAATACGTTAAAAAGAGTGGTGTGCCTGCAATTTTGGCACTTAACAAGGTTGACCTTTACACTCGTGACGTAATTGCACAGACAATTACTTCTTATGCTTCAAAATGCGATTTTGATGCCTTTGTACCGATTTGTGCAAAAAAGGGTGAGCAGGTTGATGCGCTTCTTGAAGAACTTTCAAAATTCCTTGGTGAGAGCGAATGGTTTTTCCCTGATGATATTGTAACCGACCAGCCCATTCGTCAAATGGCTGCGGAAATTATTCGTGAAAAGATACTTAGAACTCTTAATAAAGAAATCCCCCACGGAGTTGCCGTTGTAATTGAAGAATTCCGTGATGAGCCAACAATGGTTACAATTCGTGCAGAAATTTTCTGTGAAAAGGCGTCACATAAGGGAATTATCGTTGGCAAGGGAGGAAAAGAGCTTAAAATGGTTGGCTCATATGCTCGTGAGGACCTTGAAAAGCTCCTTGGTAAAAAGGTATATCTCAACCTTTGGGTTAAGGTTAAAGAAAATTGGCGCGAAAGTGCAAAAACTGTTGGTAACTTCGGTTATCACGATGAGGAATAACGCAATTTCTTAGCACTCACTTTTTGCGATTGTTTTGTCCACTTTTTTAAAAGTGGCGCTCCACGCGTAGTGGCGCTCGCCGCGAAGGCGAAACGGCATTTCTTTTGTTAGCTTTTCTTTGTGCCTCTTGTGGCAAAGAAAAGCGGCTAAAGAGTTTTGGTGTTAAAAGTTAGTAAGAATTGAGGAATTAGGTATGTTTAATTTTTTTGTATCTAAAACAGACAAAATAATAGAAGAAGTAATGGACAAGGCATATAATCCCGATTTAAGACAGGATGATATTAGTCAATTAAATGATGTAGAAAAGGTTATATTCATAGTCAATGTATTTAATATGGAAGTGTTAAATGGTGGTGTTTGTCAGTTTTTCTCCAATTCGTCGGGGGAATATGCTCCATTTATAAGCGAATGCTTGGAGAGAATAGGATCTATCGAAAATAAAAAGCTCTTTGATAATTTTGTAAAAGAAAATAACATTGATTTGCACGATTTATCTGTATTTAAAGCATCGGATATTCCCGACTATTCAAATCGAGTTTGCAAGCTATATGATTACGAAAAATTTGATGCTAATTATGTAGAAACCGACGATGAATTAGCCAAGTATATTAAGAAGCACTACAAATAAGTAATTTGATGTGAGCTAAACTACAAAGGTATCTATAAAAATTCCATGATTAAAAGCTTTTTGGTTCTTTTTCTCGAAAAAGAACAATCCAATCTTGTAACTTTACGAAAGGAAGGTGATAAAATGCTAAGTACAGTTGACGGACTTGTTATAAAGTCGCAGAATTTTGGTGACAATGACAAGTTAGTTACGATACTGACGAGTGAGGGCAAACAGGTAGTGCTTGCCAAAGGGGCTCGTTCAATGAAAAGCAAAATTAAAAATATCACCGAGCCTTTTGTTTATGCCAATTTTGAACTCAATCAAAAGGGTGGCGCGATTGCGTGGATTAAAGGTGGCTCGAGTACCGAGATTTTCTATAATCTGCGCGAGGACGTTGAAAAGCTCTTTCTTGCAACCTACATTTGCGATATTGCTAACGAGCTTTCGGGTGAGAGGGTTGAATGCAATGACATTCTTCGTTTAACTCTCAATACTCTTTTTGCGATAATGAACAATCTTCGTCCTTTGCCACAAATCAAAGCGGTTTATGAGATACGTTCGGCGGCGATTTCGGGCTACTGTCCAAATCTCGACTACTGTGAAAGTTGCGAGAGTGACGACAAGGAAAATACATATTTTGATGTTACAAACGGTGCACTCATTTGCTCGGATTGTTTAAACAAGAGGGGTGAGATTTTTAAAAGAAATCTCTCAATTGCCTATGACGACGTAAGGGAGAGGACGGTGCTTATTCCTTTGACTCCTGCATCTCGCACGGCAATTAGATTTTCAATACAAGCACCAAATGAAAAGATTTTTTCATTCACGTTAAGCGAAGCCGATGACCTTAATACTTTCTCAAAGGCGTGTGAGGAATTCCTTTTACACCATTTGGGTCACGGATTTGATTCACTTGATTTATATTACTCGATTTTATAAGGAATGTTATGAAATACTCAGACAACTTATTTTCAACACTTGAATTTGATAAAATAAAGGTATTACTTGCCGAATGTGCACAGACATCGGGTGCACAGACAAGAGCTCTTTTGCTTGAGCCGACAAATGACCCCGTTGTTATTGTTAGAAGGCAAAACAGAACAACCGATGCTTTGCGACTTGCAAATGCAAAGGGAATGCCCACGTTTATAAATATTCGCGACGTTTCTGCTTCATGCGAGCGCGCCGACAAGGGTGCTGTGCTTTCAATGAGGGAGCTTCTTGACGTGGCGTCAGTTTTGCGCTCTGCAAGAATGCTCATTGATTACATCAATGGCAATAAACTTTTTGATACTTGTCTTGATGAAATATTTGACCGTCTTATTCCCGACAGAAAGTTAGAAGAACGCATCTCTCGTTCTATCATTTCAGAAGATATGATGGCGGACGAGGCAAGTCCTGCTCTTGCGGAAATAAGACGAAAAATTCGTCACGAAAACAACAGAATTAAAGATATTTTGCAACAGTATATGAGCGCAGGCTCACATTCAAAATATCTTCAAGAAAATATAGTTACAATGCGAAACGGAAGATACGTTGTGCCAGTTAAAGCAGAGTGCAAAAACGACGTTAAAGGTCTTTTGCACGACACATCGGCCTCGGGTGCGACGTACTTTATCGAGCCCTCAAGCGTAGTTGAAGCAAACAATGAGCTTCGAATGCTCCAGAGCCGTGAGGAGCACGAAATTGAGAGAATTCTCTCTGAGCTTTCCTCAATGGTTAGTGATTGCTCAAGAGCAATTTGGCTTGACTATCAGAACATTTCTGAAATATCTTTCTATTTCGCGTGTGCTACTCTTTCGCAGAGAATGAATGGTGTTTCACCAACAATTTCTCGTGGCAGAACAGTTAATTTTAAACGCGCGCGACATCCTCTTATAGATAGAGATAAGGTTGTGCCCGTTGACCTTCGCATTGACGATGGCAATGATACCTTGATTATCACAGGTCCTAACACGGGTGGTAAGACGGTTACTCTCAAAACCTTGGGACTTTTTGCCCTTATGGCGCAATCGGGATTGCACATTCCTTGCGATGATGAAAGTGAAATTTGCATTTTTGACAACATTTTTGCCGACATTGGCGACCAGCAGAGCATTGAACAATCGCTTTCTACATTTAGCTCACACATGGTGAGCATTATAAAAATGCTTGACGGCATCACAAATGAAAGCTTGGTGCTTTTTGACGAGCTTTGCGCAGGTACTGACCCCGTTGAGGGTGCTGCACTTGCTCACTCAATAATTGAGGCGGTTCGTGAAAAGGGAGCTATGTGCATGGCGACCACTCACTATGCCGAGCTTAAGGCATATGCACTTCAAACAAAGGGAGTTTGCAACGCGTCCTGCGAATTTGACGTGGCAACTCTTAAACCCACATATAAGCTTATTATCGGAACACCGGGTAAGTCAAACGCGTTTGCGATTTCATCAAAGCTTGGACTTGATGAAGGCATTGTTGAACGTGCAAAGACGTTCCTTGGTAACGATGATAGAAACTTTGAAACGGTCATTGAAAAGCTCGAGCAGAGCAGAATACAAATGGAAAACGAAAGAGCACAAGCTGAGGCGCTTCGCATAGAATATGAACGGTTTAAGGCTGACAATGAAAAAATTTTAAATCGCAAGCTTGCCGAAGCCGAGCGCGAGCTTGAAAAAGCGCGCGAAAAGGCAAATGCGATGGTTATGAGCGCAAAGGCATCAAGTGATTACATCCTTGCCGAAATGGACAAGGTTAGAAGGCAAAGAGATAGTGAAAAGCTTGGTGATGCCGTTGACGAGGCTCGCAGAAAGATGCGCGACTACCTTCGTGAAAATGAGGACAAGTACAATCCCGTTGAAGAAAAGGTTGATAAGGAATACGTTCTTCCTCGTCCTCTAAAAATTGGTGATGAGGTTTATATTATTAATATCGACAAAACGGGCTTTGTGGTTGACAATCCCGACAAGAACGGAAACGTAACTGTTCAAGCAGGTATTATCAAGACTAAAACTAAGGTTAAAAATCTTAAACTTATTGAAAACAAGGCTACCTTCATTGATAAGACTGGCAAGAAAACCAAAGCGGGTGACTATAAGGCAACCGTCAGTCGCGACTGCAAGGATGAAATCGACCTTCGCGGTATGATGGGCGATGAAGCTTGGCTCAAGGTCGATAAGTACATTGACGAAGCAACTTTAGTTGGCTATCACACAGTTAGACTTATTCACGGAAAGGGAACGGGTGCGCTTAAAAAGGCGCTTTGGGAACACCTTCGCCGTGATACACGAATTAAATCTTTCCGTATTGGACAGTACGGCGAGGGCGACGGCGGTGTTACAGTCGTTGAGTTGAAATAATACTCGGTTTTAGATAATTTTGTGCTAAGTGCTATAAAAAATCGTTAAAAAATAAAGAAAAAGATTAAAAAATCATCTTGTCAAATTATCTTTGTTTGTGTTATAATAAATCATAATTTGATATTTATGGGGGAATGACTATCATGAAAAAGGAACTTTTTGGTGAATTGCGCGTAATTGGTATGAGGGGTTGCGAAGAATTTGTTTCGCAGGTTGATAACTATCTAAAAGAGTGGAGAAAATCTCAACCCGAAGAAACATTTGTAGTTGACCACGAATGCCCTCGTTTTGGTACGGGTGAAGCAAAGTGTGTTATTCACGAAACACTTCGTGGTGATGACGTTTATATTATCACTGACTGCTTCAATTACAGCGTTACTTATGATATGTATGGAATGAGAGTGCCTATGAGTCCCGATGACCACTATTGCGACTTGAAGCGTACTATCGCTGCAATTGCGGGCAAGGCAAGAAGAATTACAGTTATTATGCTTATGCTCTATGAGGGCCGTCAGCACAAGAGAAGCGCAAGAGAATCCCTTGACTGCGCACTTATGCTTCAGGAACTTATGGGAATGGGTGTTACCAATTTCTTGACATTTGATGCTCACGACCCAAGAATTAATAATGCCGTTCCTCTTAATGGTTTTGACAACGTTCAGCCCACATATCAGATGATAAAGGCTCTTGTTAAAAACGTTCCCGATATCATTGTGGACAAGGATCATCTCGCTATGATTTCTCCCGACGAAGGTGCTATGCAGAGATGTATGTACTATTCATCAGTTCTTGGAATTGACATTGGTATGTTCTATAAGCGCCGCAACTATTCAATTATTGTAAATGGTAGAAACCCCATTGAAGCTCATGAGTATCTCGGACAAGACCTTCACGGAAAGGACGTTATTATTGTTGACGATATGATTGCTTCGGGTGATTCCTTGCTCGACGTTGCAAAGCAACTTAAGGCAAAGGGTGCTAAGAGAATTTTCAACTTTGCTACATTTGGTCTTTTCACAAGTGGATTTGAAAAATTTGATAAGGCATATGCAGAAGGACTTATCGATAAAATCTTCACAACAAACCTTGTATATCACAAGCCAGAACTTCACGAGAAGGAATGGTGGTGCGAGGTTAATATGTGCAAATACGTTGCCTTCCTCGTTGATACTCTTAACCATGACGACACTATCAGCAGTCTTCTTGATCCCGTTGATAGAATTAATAACGTACTTCGTAAATACGGAAAAAGATAAAAATTATGCCCGACTTAAAAAAGTCGGGCTTTGTTTTGTTTGATAAATTGGGATTTAGCTGGGATTTATGATTTTTAAAACGTAGGGGGGGGGCGTTGCTCCCGCCGTCCAAAAAGTTAGTAAAATCAAGGGCGGCGGGAGCAAGCCCCCGCCCTACGATGTTTGTGTGATAATTTTAATCTTCTCGATAAATCAAAATTTGAAAAATTTATCAATATTAGTTGATATTGATTTTTGTTAACAAAAAATTCACATTTTTGTATTATAATAATTCATTAGAGAATTATCGGCTCAATTTGAGCAGAATGGAGAATATATGTCAGAAAACAATAAATCTTGTATTGCGAAAAAGACCTCTATTGGTGGACAGGCGCTAATTGAGGGTATTATGATGCGCGGACCTAAAGAGTCTGCTATGGCTGTTAGAAATACTCAGGGTGAAATCGTACTTGAAAAGTGGGAAAACACTCCTGCTGGTAAAAAGCCTAATTTTATTGATAAACTTAAAAAAATTCCTGTTGTTCGTGGTGTGTTCAATTTTGCTTCATCAATGGCAATGGGTTATAAAGCTCTTATGAAGAGCGCAGAAATTGCAGGATTTGAAGAGGACGAAAAGGAAGATACAAAAGGTATTATGGCAGTTGTCGGCGTTGTTTCGGCAATCTTGGGCGTTGTGCTTTCTGTTGGACTTTTCATCTATCTCCCCACACTTATTTACGACCTTATTGCAAAGCTTCTTCCTTTCCTTCAGGGAAAGGCATTCCTCAAATCTTTGTTTGAGGGTATTCTTAAAATAGTTATCCTTGTTGGATATATGGCGCTTGTTTCAAAAATGAAGGACATTAAGCGCACGTTCCAATATCACGGAGCAGAGCACAAGACAATCTTTTGCTATGAGGCAGGACTTGAATTGACTGTCGAAAACGTTAAGAAGCAGGGAAGATTCCACCCAAGATGTGGAACAAGCTTCCTTATCGTTATGGTAATAGTTGGCGTATTTATCGGCTTGCTTATACCCGCAGGACTTCCTTCACTCTTAAGAACCGCTATTAAAATTCTTATGCTCCCATTGACTATGGGATTGGGTTATGAATTTATCAAGTTCGCAGGAAAGACAGACAACAAGATTACAAGAATTCTTTCTGCCCCCGGTCTTTGGATGCAAAGAATTACTGTTCTTGAGCCCACTGACGACATGATTGAATGTGCTATTGCAGCAGTTAACGAAGTTATTCCCGAGGATGGTTCGGATATTCTGTAAAAAATAAGAGAGTATGAATTTCATACTCTCTTTTTATTTTGCTATTTTAAGATTGTTAATGCTATTTTCCAATATTTCTCGTTCGCAGAAATACTCATTTTTGCCATTTATAAGTTGATAGCGCTCGTGGCCCTTACCTGCAAGAAGAATGATATCTCCTTCCCCAGCGGTACGAAGTGCATATTCTATGGCTTCCTTACGATCGGGAATTGAAATATAGAGAGATGAATCCTTATATTGAACGGCTATCTCGTTGATTATTGCTTGTGGATCTTCGGTGTTGGGATTGTCCGAGGTGAGAATTGAAAAATCGGCATATTCGGCGGCAACGGAACCCATTTGCGCACGGCGCACCTGCGTTCTGCAACCAACCGAGCCAAAAAGACAAATAAGACGATTTGGTTCATATTTTCTAAGTGCGCAAAGTGCGGATTTTAAGCTTAAACCGTTGTGCGCATAGTCGATTACAAAACATGCGCCGTTGTCAGAAATCAAGGTTTCAAATCTGCCGTCTATATTCATTGTTGAAAGTATGTTTGATGCGTGCTCCATATCAATGCCCATCGCCTTTGCAACTGACAAAGTGGCAAGCGCATTATGGATGTTGAATTCTCCTGGAATTGAGAGCGCGCAAGGAATAATCTCATTTTCAATATGACAGTCAAAACTCATACCGAGGATATCGTAATTTCTGCACAATTTGACATTGGATGCCTTCACATTCGATGGCGCATCTATTGAATAATATATCTTGTGGTTTTTACAATCTGCAAGAATTTTATTTGTATATTCGTCATCTGCATTCGCGATGGTTACTTTGCTTTGATAATTGTCAAAAAGTTGCTTTTTGCATGCAAAATAATCATCAAAATTATCGTGCTCACCAGGTCCTATGTGGTCTGGTGACAGATTTGAAAACAGGGTAATATCGAATTTTATTCCAAGTACGCGATTTAACTTTAGCGCTTGAGAAGAAACTTCCATAACCACGGCTTTCATGCCACTATCTGCCATTTTTCTCATAAAATATTGGAGCTTGTAGCTTTCGGGAGTGGTATTGGTAGCTTCTATTTTCGTATTACCGAAAATGATGCCGTTAGAGCCGATATAACCTGACGGCATTCCCGATTTATCAAGCAACTGCTTTATCATAAGGGCAGTTGTGGTTTTTCCTTTTGTTCCTGTAATGCCTATCACAATAAGCTCATCTGCAGGATTTTCATAAAGTTCTTTTGAAAGCAGAGCAAGGGCTTCTCTTGTGTCTTTTACAAGGATAATAGTTGCATCGTGTGGTAATCTGTCGGGAAAATATTCGCAGACGAAGGCGCGACAATCGTTGTCATAAGCTTTTTTAGCAAAAAGATGACCATCAGTAGAAAAGCCTTTGATACACACGAAAAGGGAACCTTTTTTTGCTTCGCGAGAGTCATTTGTTATGTGAGTGATTTCGCAATCGGCAAATTTCTCGGTGTATTTAATTTTATTAAGAAGTGCCGAAAGTAACATAATGCCTCCATAAATAAGTGTTTTACCCATTATAGCATATTTTTGTTCTGTTTTCTATAGAAATATTAAAATTTATTTTAAATGTTCAAATTTTGATTTATGGGGGGAGATAGTTTTGATTAGGAGGACGCTCAAGCCGCTGGGCTTCCGCTTTTGAAAAAGCGGAGCAAAACAATCGCATTGGCTTATGGAGTATCTTCGTAATTTTTCGATAATTCACGAATGAATTATCGGTTTTGAAACTCCAATTTCGTTCTTACGTACAAGTACGACGTACGAAATTGAATTTTCAAAACAACGAAAACCAAATCAAAGATTTGTTTTTCTAAAAATTACTTTGTTGTAT
>JAZRRX010000058.1:0-71119 GCA_045651165.1 Eubacteriales bacterium | reverse complement strand
CGGTGAGAAGTTACAAAGAAAAAATGGTCGCTTTTGAAAAAGCTCCGCAAAACTTTTAACCAGCTTCGCGACAAAATTTCGCGCAAATCGTGTTGCTTTTCTTCGCAAAGCAACACATAACGATTTTCTCGGCATTTTAACAGGCGCCTCGAAAATCTATGATTTGCTACTACAGACAATAGACATATTGCTATCAAAATCAATACGCTCAAACAAAGTAAATTTTAGAAAATCACTCCAACGGAGTTATTTTCGTAGTTTAGAAGTGAAATTCCAAGCGTCAAGCCTGCTTGTAAGATTGGAATTTTAATTCTAAACCGATAATTCATTTGTGAATTATCGAAAATTTACGAAGACACTCCATAAGCCAATGCGATTGTTTTGCTCCGCTTTTTCAAAAGCGGAAGCCCAGCGGCTTGAGCGCTCCACAGGTAAACTAACTAACCAACAAATCAAAATTTGAATATGGAAACAAAAAATACGAGCGTTTTTAACGCTCGTATTTTTATGTACTTAATTAGTCAAGGAATCCCTTAAGGTGTCTTGCACGGCTGGGATGACGAAGCTTTCTTAGTGCCTTCGCTTCAATCTGACGAATACGCTCACGAGTAATGTCAAATTCCTTACCTACCTCTTCAAGTGTACGGCTTCTGCCATCATAAAGTCCGAAACGGAGCTTAATAACATGCTCTTCACGAGGAGTGAGTGTGTGAAGTTCTCTTTCAATTACTTCACGCAAAATTGTCGCAGATGCAATTTCAGAGGGCTGAGGAGCATCGTCATCGGGAATGAAATCTCCAAGATGGCTATCTTCTTCTTCACCAATGGGAGTTTCAAGAGAAACAGGGTCCTGAGCTATCTTCATAATTTCTCTAACCTTTTCAGCAGAAATGCCCATCTTTTCACCGATTTCGTCTGCAGTTGCTTCTCTTCCAAGTTCCTGAAGCATCTGACGGCTATATCTTGATACCTTGTGGATAGTTTCAACCATGTGAACAGGAATTCTAATTGTTCTTGCCTGGTCAGCAATAGCTCTTGTGATTGCCTGACGAATCCACCAAGTAGCGTATGTTGAGAATTTGAATCCCTTTTCATAGTCGAACTTATCAACTGCCTTCATAAGACCGATATTTCCCTCTTGAATCAAGTCAAGGAAGAACATACCCTTACCAACATATCTCTTTGCGATACTAACAACAAGACGAAGGTTTGCTTCAATAAGTCTATTTTTGGCTTCTTCATCACCCTGGGACATTCTTTCAGCAAGTTCCTTTTCTTCTTCTGATGAAAGAAGCGGAACACGACCAATCTCCTTAAGATACATACGAACAGGGTCGTCAATCTGAACACCACCTTGTTCGAGGAGTTTTTCCATGCTATCACTTGTAGAAAGCTTTTCAACTTCTGATTCAATTTCAGAAATCTCTGCACTGGACATTTCACCAAGGGGAATGTCACTATCTTCAAGTGATTCATAGAGCTTGTCAAGAGAGTCAAGATCAAAATCCATCTCTTCAAGCGCTTCATCAAGATCAACGGACGCTATGCCATCCTTTTTGCTCTTTTCGATGAGCTCATCAATATCAAGTTTTTTGTTTGTTTCTTTTTGTGCCTTCATTTTTGTACCTTCTATTTTACTTTCTTTGATTTTTCAATTTTTCTTGCTTTGCGCGTAAGATGGCAAATTTATCTCCGCTATCTGCCGATTGCTTTTTCTCTCTTTCTGATTTGAGTGCCGAAATCGACACATCAAGTACGTCTACCCCATTTTCAGTAAGAGATAAACGATTTTGCCTCATCTTTTCAAGGCGTCCCATCTCGTCCGCCGTAAAATACTGACCGAGCATCGCGTAAAGGAATTCACCATTTGATTTTGCGACATCAATAATCGCGTTAAACACCTTTTGACCAAAGGCGGTAACAAAATCGTCTGCCGAAAGTTCAATTTTGCCGTTGATTACTCCCTGCCTGTATTCGTCATATATGAGAAGCAATCCCAAAATAGTTTCTTCAAGAGCATTTGCTTGAATATTCTTTATCGCATCGGGATTAACTCTATCTCCAATGTGCTTTATTGACATCTGCGCTTGCTTGCTTTCGTTTTGCTTGTATTCCTTGACTCTCTTTTTGATTATCAGTTCAACGTTGTTGCGAAGAACGTCAATTGGAAGTTTTAACATCTCACTGGCTTTCGTGAGGAACACCTCACGTTCAACACTCGAGTTTGAATCGGCAATTATATCGCATATTGCCTTTGATGCCTTTATTTTGTCATCGGGAAGAGATAAATCAAGTCCTGCTATAGCGCGTGAAACCTTGAAATCAAATCCCGTTCTACTTTCACCAAGGAGTGCCTTAAATCGCTCAGCCCCAAATTTTCTTATGTACTCATCGGGGTCTTTAGCGTTATTGAGTTTCAAAATTCGAACCTCAAGACCAACCTCGTTCAAAATTTGAATTGCCCTGTCAGTTGCCTTCTGCCCTGCGTCATCTGAGTCATAGAGCAATATGACCTTTTTGGTGTATTTAGTGAGCATTCTTGCTTGCTCTGCAGTAAGTGCCGTGCCCAAGGTTGCCACCGCGTTTTCAACACCTGCCGAATGAAGCGCGATAACGTCCATATATCCTTCGCAAAGAATTATCTGCTCGGAACAATGATTTTTCGCATAATTAAGAGCAAAAAGGTTTTTACTCTTTTTAAATCCAGGAGTATCGGATGAGTTAAGATATTTCGGCTTTGAATCGTCCATAACGCGTCCTCCGAAAGCGATTACATTGCCCGTGACGTCGATAATTGGAAAGATAACTCTATTTCTAAAATAATCGTAAAGATTACCCTTTTGGCTCTTGCCACAAAGAAAACCTGCAATAAGTTCTTCTTCAGTAAAGCCGAGTTTTTTCATATGATTGGTTAAAGCAAAGAAGTTATTTGGAGCAAATCCAAGTCCAAATCTCTTGATTATCACAGGACTTAATTTTCTCTGCCCCGCAAGGTAATTCATTGCCTCATAGCCAACGTTTTTATCAAATAAGTTCTCACGGAAGAATTTTGCCGCCGCGAGGTTCATTTCATAAACACGATTGCGACTCATACCCATCTGTGCTATTTCGTTTTTGTCTTGTGGAATGGTAACTCCCACACGAGAAGCCAAAAATTCAATCGCAGAGGGATAATCAAGGTTTTCTGCCCTCATAATAAATGAAATTGCATCTCCACCTGCACCACAACCAAAACAGTAAAAACTGTTTGATTTTGAAAACACTGTAAATGACGGAGTGCGCTCACTATGGAAAGGACAAAGCCCATTCATATTCGAGCCCGCGCGCTTCAAACTAACATACGAACCTATAATATCGTTAATATCAGTCCTTGCAACAATTTCTTCAATTATTTCTCTTGGAATCAACATAACGCGCCCTCCTTTCTCGGCGAAATCTTCTAACATATATTAATATACGCAAAAAAAGTCCAAAATACTTTTTTTATTTTGAACTTTTTAGCTTTTTTTATTATTTTTTATTAATTTTTTAAAAAATATACTTAAAATAGCGACAAATTGGGATTTAGCGGGAAGTTTAAAAGTTAGTTTGCCTATGAAGCGGACGCACACAGTGCGCCCCTACAAAGACATTAGTAATTTTTAAAGCCATATAATAGCCAAATTGTAAACGAAATGGATACTAATTTGCGATATTTGACGCACAAACACCGTAGGGGCGCACCGTGTGCGTCCGTTGTTCAATAAAACTAACATCCCCACAAATCAAAATTTGAAACACAGGAGGATAATATCCTCCCCTACAAAAGCCAAATATAACCAATAACCTATCCCAACCCAAACTAACCTAAGCCTCCATCTTTAAGGGAGGGGGACCACGAAGTGGTGGAAGGAGTCCTAATAACGCGTGCGTCCGTTCAAATACCAACCACAAAAAAGGAGCGCCGAAGCGCTCCAAAAATATCTTTAACAATATTTATTCAGAAATAATGCCCGCTTTAATTAAATCATCATACCCAAACAAAATCCCATTAAGATATTTTACTGAAATAATATTTTCCATATAAACACAATCATAAACTTGATTTTCTATAAAAACACTTTCTGGTGAACCTGTCAATGTATATGATGACGTAGCAGTTCCATAATTATCACTTTCCCAAATCCATATTTCTGCCCCTGCCCAGTAAACCGATAAATTATAATATATGTAAAGTTCCTCTGCTGATATCCATTGCGGTTTTTCTGCAATAGTATATTCAGATTTCACCGTAACTTCAATTTTTTGAGGGAAGCCCTCAGCTTCAAAAGCCTCTTCAAAATAAACAATCAAGCCTTCCTCTAACCACGCTACCACACCTTCATCATCCGGATCAATATTATCCATTATAATATGTTGTATCGTAATTGACGTGCCTGAATTCACTATTACTGAAATATTGCCATTATAGTAAGTAAAATCGCTATTATACTCCAAGCATAATTCTTCCACTAATGATTGTAATTCACTGATATTATTTACCTTATCAGATGAATCAGTATTGATATTTGGAGTAGAGGTATAAGTAACCGATGTTTCTACATATACCATTATATACTCTGGAAATTCTTCATTTAATATTTCAGAAAATAGGCGTGCAAGAATGTCTTCCATTTCCTCAACATTAGATTGCTCATCAAAAGATAGAGTGTTCGGAATATTATGAGTTATTGTAATAGAAGTCGAACTATTAATAGTAGCATATACTTTGCCACCATAAGCAGTTTCTCCACTGTTATAATTATCACAAACACTATTTACAATATAACTCAAATCTTCAATGTTGTTTTGATTGTTAGATGAGTTAGAATCGTTATTTGTGTTAGAATCCTGATGGTTCTCATCATCTAATGCAAAATGCTTTATTTCAAAAGCAAGCGAATTTCCAATTATCTCCTCGTATGTAGCACCAGATGATCCCCATACTGTTCCATCCTTGAAATAAATACACACGGGATAGATTGAAGTTCTCAAAAAATTGTAGTTTTCTCCAGATATGTTTTGACTTATGCTATCACTTGCCCAAATTGTATCTAAAGTAAAGAATCCCGTGATTTGTTGCTGTGAATTGTCATAATTGGTATGAGTAAACACAAACATAAGTTTTGCGGAGTCAATATCTTTAGAAGAAATGTTATTTACTTTTATTTTAATAATTTCCGAATATGAAGACCCGGAAATACCACCTGTTATGTCTATAGGACAATCATCCCATGTCACATTGTTTGTTTCATTCTGATGGTTTTCGTCCGGATTAGGCTCCGTGACATTACCATTACTACTTGTAGTGGTAGTTATTGTCGTTTGAGTGGTTGTAGTTGAGGTTGTAGTATGGTTTCCTTGCGAAGTATAGGCTGGATCTACTAATGATTTATAGTAATCTTCAATAATTTTATCATAACTATCATCATAATATTCTACAATAGTTTTATAATCTGAAACTCTATATATTTCAAAATGAAACCACGAAATATTGGTATCCTTATATTTCAAAAACGCTCTTGCTTCTCCATTGCAAGATACCCCTTCTACTATACAACTAAATATTATTGTATAATGGCACTCATAAAAACCAAAATCTTCTCCAAATCTAAATTTACTACTCGTTACGTTAATATTGGATATGCCAGAAACGGAAGAAGCATAATTTATTAAATTTTGATTTACCAAAGACATTTTATCGTTATACCACGTTTGTATTTCAATAAGATTATCCTCCAAATGCTTAGTGGTAGCAACTGTTGTATTATTAGCGGGTGGGATAAGCATAACACCCAAAACCACACTAACAAGCATTATCATGCAAACGATAATACAAATTAAGACTTTCTTTTTCATAACTTTCCACTTTCACGTAAGCCCGTCGGCGTTTATTGGTTTAATTTTATCACAAATTTTTATGCATTTCAATAGATTTCGAGGATTTTGTTTTTTGCACAAATGATATAAGGTGGGAACAACTCCCACCTTATATCATTTCGCATCAAATCTTTCGCAAAGTTTGGTTGCTATGCTCTTGCCCGCGCTAATTTCGGAAATTTTTCTTGCAATTTCGTCTGCAAATTTCTCTTTTACGGCAAACGTCACGGCAACATTATCCGAATAGTCCGTTGAATCGATGATTGCATCAATTCTTTCAAGCTCAAGTCCGATTCTTTGATAGTCAGAATATGTGCAAGATACAGTCAAAACAACGTAATTTTCAAATCGAGCAACTCCTGCCGACTCAACAGCCATCTTTGCACCCTGGGAATATGCGTGTACAAGTCCACCCGTGCCGAGCAACGTGCCCCCGAAATAACGAGTAACAACAACGCAAACATCGTCAACTCCACTTTTCTTAAGCATATCAAGAATGGGCTTGCCTGCAGTTCCCTGTGGCTCACCGTCATCACTGTAGCGGCACAAAATTCCACCCTTCATAACGTAGCCATAGCAATTGTGAGTGGCATCACGGTGCTTTTCCTTGATTTCCTTAATGAAGGCAAGTGCCTCCTCCTCACTCTCAACATGAGAAGCATATCCAATGAACACCGACTTTTTCTCCTCAAAACGAGCCTCAGCCCTGCCCTTTATCGTTATATATACTTTTTCTTCTGACATAACTTTAGCTCCTTTCAAAAAATTTAAAACTCCTCAACCTCTTGGGGTTTGTTTATATCGTACTTTTTGAGCATTCCGCGGACTTTTTGATCAACTGTTGCGATAACAGTTACACCCTCATATCCGTAGTCAACGCTCTCAACTGTTGCGTTTTTATAAAGAATATTGAGTGCGCCCTGCTCGGAGTTAGGGATAACAAATGTAACTTTACTCTTACCCTGATGGATAATATCCTCTACCTTTTGGAGCAAAGTGTCAATTCCCTGTCCACTCTTGGCAGAAATTGCACAAACAATGTGGTTGGGATCTTCGTTATTAGCGACGTATGAAGGCAACTCGGAGGAAACACCGAGGTCACACTTATTATAAACGTAGATTGTTGGCTTTCCTGCCGCACCAAGCTCGGCAAGAAGGGTTTCAGTAACCTCAAGCTGTGCTTTTGCCTCGTCGTCGTGCGCATCAATCACAATCATCAAAATATCGGCATAAACCGCCTCATCAAGCGTTGATTTAAACGCTTTTACAAGGTGGTGGGGCAATTTTCTTATAAATCCAACGGTGTCGGTTAGCAAAACCGTCTCACCACAGGGCAATTTCAATTTTCTTGTAGTCGGGTCAAGTGTTGCAAAGAGCTTGTTCTCTGCCAAAATGCCCGCGTCAGTAAGTGTGTTAAGCAAGGTTGACTTGCCTGCATTTGTGTAGCCAACAATCGCAATTTGAGGAATTTGGCTCTTGTCACGGCTTGCACGCATAGTCATTCTGTTCTTTTCAAGCTCTTCAAGTTCACTTTCAAGCGCAACAATACGGCGCTTCATATGACGTCTATCGCTTTCAAGTTTACTTTCACCTGGGCCTCGTGTACCAATACCACCACCAAGACGGGAAAGCTGAGTTCCCTTACCAATAAGACGGGGTGCAGTATAGCGCAACTGTGCAAGTTCCACCTGCAATTTTCCCTCACCCGTAGTAGCGTGGAGAGCAAAAATGTCCAAAATAAGCATCGAACGGTCAATAACGCTAATATCGTCACCCAAATCGTCCTCAATATTTCTAATTTGCGAGGGTGAAAGCTCCGCATCAAAGACAACGAGCTTCACTCCATTATTTCGGCAAAGTTCGGAAAGTTCCCAAATCTTACCACTACCAATTACTGTTCTAGGATCTGGAGTTTCCTTGTTCTGCACAAGACGAGCAACCTCCTCGCCACCCGCGGTGTCAAGAAGACGAGCCAACTCGTCAAGCTCCTTTTCAACCTCTTCACTGTTTGTATCTCTTGTAACTATGCCAACAAGAACAGCCTTTGAAATGTGTTCCTTGGCATCATTAAAATTCAACTGCATATATATTCACCTCCAAATTTCACAAGCAAGGATTTACTTGAATCTCTTTCGTTAGGATATGATGAATCAACAAAAATTACGCTTCCTTTGTGGTCAGTTTCAGACAAAAGTTCTGCTTCTTCAAGACGACGACGTGTTTCACGCGCAGTACCCTCGCTTCCGTCAAAAATTTGCACGTTTTTTTCCAACACCGAGGTTATTTCTGCTTTAACAAATGGATAATGTGTACATCCGAGCACTACGGCATCAAGTTTTTCCTCTTTTAAAGGGGAAAGTAACTCCTCAAGAAATGTATGCAAGGCATTGCCACCTATCTCTCCACGCTCAACAAACTCAACAAGGCCCGGGCACGCAAAAGGAATTACGCGCGCATCCGTACCGAATTTTTCAAGCAAATGGGCAAATTTTTCTTCCTTTAATGTTAAAGGAGTGGCAAGCACTGCAACCGTTGGGCGCTCACAACATTTAACGGCAGGTTTTAGGGCGGGCTCAACCCCAATAATTATATCCTCGGGATATTTTTCGCGTAAAGATGCCACCGCAACACTTGTTGCCGTATTGCACGCGATAACGAAAGCCTTTATTCCCTCTGCCTTGAGGCTCTCATAGACGGAAAAAGTCATTTCTCTTACCTTCTCTGCGCTCTTTGTACCATAGGGCGCATTTGCGGTATCGCCAAAATATATGAAATTTTCATTTGGAAGTAAGCGTATAAGCTCTTTTAAAACACTTACACCGCCAATTCCTGAGTCAAAAACCGCAATAGGTAAGGACTTTTTTGCCATAAAACCACCTCAAAAACACAATAAGGGCAAGTATGTGCAAAAACACATAGCTTGCCCGTAGTTGCGAAATGTACTAATTTAAAATTATTTTGCGCTAGCCTGCAATCTCTTCTTGAATTTATCAACTCTACCGCCAGCATCAACGAATTTCTGCTTACCAGTAAAGAAAGGATGACACTTAGAGCAAATTTCAACGCTTACATCTCCGCCCTTTGTGGACTTTGTTGTAACTGTTTCACCACAAGCACACTTAATTGTTACTTCTTCATACTTAGGATGGATACCTGTCTTCATTTTATTTACACCTCACTTTTTAGCAAAATTATTCACATTGCATATGATTATAACACAATTAACTCCATTTTGCAATAGTTTTTTTAAATTTTTTCAAATTTTATTTTCTATTTCTTCTCTAAGTTGAGAAATTATCTTTTTTTCAAGACGTGATATGTAACTTTGCGATATTCCAAGCTCTTGTGCCACATCCTTTTGTGTCATTTCTTTTCTTCCAAAAAGTCCAAATCGCATCTCAATTATCAGGCGCTCGCGCTCATCAAGACGCTCAACCGCTTCGCGTATTATTCTGCGCTCCTCCTCCTTTTCAAGCTCGTATGCAACGTTGTCCTCCTCGTTGCCAAGCACGTCGGATAGCAAAAGCTCGTTTCCATCCCAATCGACGTTGAGTGGCTCGTCAATTGACACCTCGCACTTACTCTGTGATGTCTTTCTTATGTACATAAGTATCTCGTTTTCAATACAACGCGAGGCATAGGTGGCAAGCTTGATGTTTTTATCTGCGCGAAATGTGTTTATGCCCTTTATAAGACCTATTGTGCCAATCGAAACCAAGTCCTCAATGCAAATTCCCGTGCTTTCAAATTTTTTAGCTATATAAACAACAAGGCGCAGATTGTGTTCAATAAGAATATCACGCGCACGGTCATTATAGGGTAGCTCTTCAAGATATTTTGTTTCTTCCTCTTTCGAAAGTGGAGCTGGCAAAACATCCGGACCATTGACGTAATATACCCCTTTTACCGCGCCACGCGAAAGAATTTTTGCTATAAGTAGTTTGATTTTGAATATTATTTTTTTAAAGCAATCACCAATGCAACAAAAAATCCCTCTGTTGAATAATATGAATTTATTTTTCTTTGCCATAAGATTCTCCATTTAAATTTTTATATTATTATTTTGAAATATTTTTTATGTATTATTAATGTATTTTGAATTTTATGCAATAGTTTCGTCCGATATTATCGCGTCATATTCCCCCAACTTTTCACCATTTACAAGGCCTATGTAAACGTCAATATCTTTTTTATTCTTGCCACATTTTATGCTGACATTTTTAAATCTTACGGCAGGTAAAAGCGTTTCTCCAGACACGGCACGCGTTGGTATCATTCGTATTTTCGACAAAATCGTTATTGGAATATCATCTATATTTCTATTATTTTTTACAAAGTCATACAAAGCATTATCGACAATATTCTTGCATTTTTCTACACTAACAAAAATTACCGACTTGCCACTTATGGGGTCTATGGCAAGATTCCCACTATCTACTAAAGCGTGCAATTCTTTTTGTCCTATATCACTTTCTATCACAAGAGATGCTGTGCGCTTGGAGGAAGAACTTCTAAATATTTTTCCACCCTTTAAAGTGAAAATCGAACCTGCTATCGCAAGCAGGGCAAAAATCCATACGTCAATTCCCTCTTCGAGCCCTGTATTCTTTGCCAAAAGTTCTATTCGATTGAACATAGAAAAAAGTGAGGTCATAAGTCCACCCAAGAGTGCTGACACAAAAAAGTATAGAAAAATACCCTTCAGTATCTTTCCAACTTTTACATTCTTTCTTAAATAAACTGTCAAACACATCAAAACGAGCACCAATATGTCAATTGCCGTTGCTTTAATCCCTTTAATCGGAATAAATAATGCTATCACGGAATACACGCCACCCATAAAACTTGACAAGCACATGCGAAACAATGGCAATTTCTGATGCAATAGCAAACACGATATGTAAAAGCACAAAAAATCCATGCTAAAATTGATAAGAAAAAGCAAATCACCGTAAACTACCATTTTTTCTCCAATTTCTAAACAAACCCTAATTTATGAACTTAGCTTACTCATTATATCTCCAAACACAAGCAAATATTGTCAAAGTGTGTGCAAAATTTATTTTTTCTATTTACTTATTGTATTTTTTATGATACAATAGCTTTGAATTTGACAAATTACATTCTTTTTACATAACATATTACTAAAATCAAGTAATTTCGAAAGGAACTAAACGATGCAATTAAAGGTTGTAAAATTCGGTGGAACATCATTAGCAGACGCCGAACATTTTATTCGCGTTGCAGAAATAATTAAGGCAGATCCCTCTCGTCGTTATGTTGTAGCATCGGCTCCTGGAAAGCGTTCAGGTAATGACGAAAAAGTTACCGACATGCTCTATAACTGCTATAATATGATTCGCAATCGCGAGGATATAACGGACTATTACCGTCAGATAGTTAAAAGATACACAGAAATAATAAGTGGACTTGGCATTGACTTTGACATCACAGGTGAGCTTGAATACATAAAAAATGCTATGATGGCTCGTTCGGGTCGCGACTATGCCGCAAGCCGTGGTGAATATCTCAACAGTTTGATACTGGCAAAATATCTCGGTTTTGACTTTATTGATGCAGAAAACGTTATTTTCTTCAAAGAAAACAGTGAATTTGACGAAGAAAAGACCAACCAAGCAATGAAAGAGGAACTCGCAAAGCACCAATATGCCGTAATTCCCGGTTTCTATGGTTCAATGCCCAACGGAACAATAAAGACCTTCTCTCGTGGTGGCTCTGACATTACAGGTTCAATCGTAGCGCGCGCGTCAAATGCCGATTTGTATGAAAACTGGACTGACGTTTCGGGCTTCCTTATGGCAGACCCAAGAATTATAAAGAATCCTCTTCCTATATCTACTATCACATATCGTGAACTTCGCGAGCTTTCTTATAATGGCGCGACCGTGCTCCACGAGGACTCCATTTTTCCCGTTCAAAAAGAAGGCATTCCGATTAACATTAGAAACACCAATCACCCCGAGGATAAAGGAACGATAATTGTTCCTCTCGCAACTGAGCGCGACAGCAATTACGTTATCACAGGTATTGCAGGTAAGAAGGGATTTTCAGTTGTAAACATCGAAAAGAACCACATGGGTGGTGAATTTGGCTTTGCCGCAAGAGTTTTCAGATGTCTTGACCAATATGAAATACACACCGAGCACTTGGCGTCAGGAATTGACTCCATGAGTCACGTTGTAAGCAGTGAGGAATTGAATGCTAAAATTGATGAATTTATACCCGAGCTCCACAGAATAACTGAGGCAGACAATATCACAGTTGACACAGGTCTTGCACTCGTTGCAGTCGTTGGTCGCGGAATGAAGGAAACAAAAGGTACTGCTGCCCGCATTTTCTCTGCAATTTCAAGCGCAGGCGTCAACGTTAGAATGATTGACCAGGGTGCAAGTGAGCTTAACATAGTAATTGCAGTTTATGAAAGTGATTACGAAAAAACAATTGATGCAATCTACAAGGAGTTCGTTAAATAAATGGAAGTTTTAGAGCTTTTCAGGGTGGAAAACAAGGAGCATTGGCTCTCGCAAATGGAAAAATGCGATTGGGGAGCAGGTCCTTATCTTGCTTATCTTGTAAAAGAAAATAAGCTTTTCGACCTCGTTGGTGAAAATTCAAGGGTTTTGATGCTCACAGAGGGTGAAAACCTCATCTCGTTTTGCACTTTGGCTAAATTCGATGACGTTCAACCGACTGATTTAACACCTTGGATTGGATTTGTGTATACCTTTCCCGAATATCGTGGCAAGCGTTTGTCGGGGAATTTGCTCACCTTTGCCGAAAAACTTGCAAAGCAGGACGGCGCAACCGATGTTTACATCTCGACCAACCACATAGGGCTCTATGAAAAATACGGATACGAATTTTTCACTGAAGCCAAAGATGTCGAGGGTGAAGATACAAGAGTTTACAAAAAGAAAATATAAAATAAAAGCCTCGAAAAATTCGGGGCTTTTATTGAAATAAACTCAAAATCCATATCAAAATCAAACTCTGAAAAAAGTTAAAAAATTTTCAAAAAAACTATTGACAAATCAGAAAAAAGTGGTATAATACTTGTGTTATCCAAAGACAGCAGGTTCCAGTAAAGGCGCTAAGCTCTCCTGCCGAGGAAGATTTTATACTTTAATAATGTATTATTGTGTGTCTTTCCTTGGGGTGCTATGCCTTTCGGAAGGATTTTTTTATTATATTCGTTTATTATTACAGGAGGAAAGTACAATGCCAAGTAAAGTAATACTTGAAAAGAAGCAACAAGTTGTTGCTGAACTTTCTGCTCAGATTAAAGAATCTGTTTCCGGTGTTCTTGTAAATTACCAGGGTATCACAGTTGATGCTGATACAGCTATGCGTAAAGAGCTCCGTGAAGCAGGCGTTGACTATAAGGTAGTTAAGAACTCCCTTACAGGCAGAGCTTGTGAAGAAGCAGGTTACGGCGAAATGAAGCAGTACCTTACTGGTATGACAGCTATCGCTATTTCTAAGGAAGATGCAGTTGCACCTGCAAAGATTCTTAAGAAGTACTCCGATAAGGTTAAGTCATTCCAGATCCTTGCTGGTTATGTTGACGGTGTTGTTGTTAACGAAGCTACAGTTAACGAACTCGCTGACATCCCCTCAAGAGAAACACTTATCGCGAAGTTCCTCGGAAGCGTACAGAGCCCTCTTTACGGCTTTGCATATGCAATCCAGGCAATTATCGACAAGGACGGAGAAGCTGCTCCTGCTCCCGCAGAAGAAGCTCCCGCTGCAGAATAATCTGCAAACAAAACTCATTGCGTAAAAAAATCGCATAAATAAACAAAAGAAATTTTTTATTGAATTTTGGAGGATTTAAAAATGGCTAACGAAAAGATTACAGCTATTGTTGAAACAATTAAAGGTTTGACTATTCTTGAGTTGAACGAACTCGTAAAGGCAGTTGAAGAGGAATTCGGCGTATCCGCTGCTCCCGTTGCTGCTGTTGGTGTTGCTGCTCCCGCTGCTGCAGTTGAAGAAAAGACAGAATTTGATGTAGTTCTTGCATCCTTCGGTGCTAAGAAGCTCGACGTTATCAAGGTTGTTCGTGAACTTACAGGTCTCGGCCTTAAGGACGCTAAGGACCTCGTTGAAGGCGCTCCCAAGACACTTAAGGAAGGCGTTTCTAAGGACGAAGCTGAAAAAATCAAAGAAGCTCTTGTTGCTGCAGGCGCAACAGTTGAAATTAAATAATTTAGTTTCTACAGAGAACTTTTTTACTTGCTGTACAATACAGGACACGATGACCGTGTCCTGTTTTTGTTTTTGTTAGTGCGCTACAAGTTTGTATGTCTCTCTAAATTGGGGTTTATGGGAGAGATAAAAAGTTAGTTTTCCTTCGGAAACGGGCGGCCAGTGACCGCCCCTACATTATCGAATTTAAATCCAGTATAGTGTAGGGGCGCGCATTGCGCGTCCGCTATTCAACTAAACTAACTCCCCGATAAATCAAAATTTGAATTTATCTTTATCCACCCCTACCGTAGTTAAGGTGGATAAGTTATATTGGATTTAGTTCTATTGGATATAGTTTTATTTATTTCCTATGCATTTGGTGCAGGGGGTGTATGCATCTCGTGCATAGAGGGGAGTATTTTGTGTGCAGAGGGTGGGTGCACCTCGTGCATAAGGAACATATAATATATAAGAAATAAATAAAGAAAAAGGCGGAAAATTCCGCCTTTTATTATTCTGGAATTATTTGATTATGATGTAAATCAGCAATCGTCTGAATATCCTCAGCAGTTAGATATCCTTTTTGATATGCCTCAAGCAAGGAATAAAATTTCCCCTCGTACAAAACGGTAATGCGATTACTATCAGAATAATGTATAGTTACTCCTGTAACTATATCCTTACCAATAACTTGCATATAAAAGCCCGAATCAATCATAGCAACTATTGCACCGCTATCAAATTCACCGTAATAATGTCTTATGTGAACGTATTCCGCATCCAAATTATTCGTCCAAAACGCTTCATACAAAGCATCATAGTTTTCGGGCAAAAATCCTTTATAGGTTTTAAAATCTATTACAACATCACTTTCGGGCATTGTAAAGACAAATTCCCAATACGGATTGCCAACATGTTCTTCAGGCATTATTCTCTCACCATTCACGAAAAACATATATCCCACATCATAGGCAATTCCGATTTTAACTGAAACAGTTTCACCTGCTTTGTATCTCGACTGTAAATCCTCGTACAACCAATCCTCGTCATTCATCGTAACGGAATAACCAACCGTTGCCTCCATAATCAATTCGTCAAGATTTTTGCCGACAAGTTCATAATATTGACCTTCTCCAACAATGAAGAATATATCGTTACTATAAAATTCTAAAGTTCCAAATTCAGTTTTGATAAAATAGGGATATTCAGAAACCACTGCAGGCAACTCGTATTCCAAGCTTACAAATTCAAGTTTGTCTATAGGGATATTACAAAGAAAATATGGTTCAAAATCATCACCTTCATACCAAATCTCACACTTATCCGTGTAGGAAACAAATCCGTAATGCATTGTGTATTCAGGCACGTCGTGAAATGTGGGAATTTCACCCATAGTAAAATAATGATTGCCATTGCTATCGGAATAAATCTCATTATTAAACGAAAATGATTTTTTAGTGCCGTCCTTCAAAACGAATTCAACGGTCAATATCTGACCGCCCGGTACAAATGGATGGTCGCCCTTGAAATTAATTACCCCAAGCGAGCGGAATTCACTCAAAAGTCTTGCTATGGCAGATGGATTTGTTGAATTTGAAATACATTTCAAGCTACCGGGCGCAACTCCACTGTTTTCTTCTATCATTTTTATTTCAGCAACCTCATCTGCTTTAAGTGTTCCAAGCCACTCAACGCCGGGCAAGGTGCTAAAAAACACTCCAAGAGGCGTAACATTTGTGGAAAAATCATATCCACAAACATCACATTTCATATCCTCATCAATATTTACGTGTTCCCCATATCCATAAACGACACCAAGTGCAATTCCACCTTCAAATGTAGGATACCACCAGTGATGAGTTGCACTATATATCCATTTGATATCCCAAGCAGGCACTGACATCTCAAATCCACAAACATCGCAGAATAAGTTGCCATCATTATCACAATGCTCTTCGGTTACAATATCAAATTTGCACGTATCCCAAGTGCAAGTAATGTTTTTCCAATGCAATTCTTCGTTGTACGACCATTTGTCATCAACGATATGCTCGTGCTTAAATATTACAAATATCATTACACAAGCCACAACCAATATTAAAGCAAGAGTAATTAGTAAAACAAATCTTTTTTTCATAAAATTCACTTCCTTTCATTAATATAAGTCAATAAATTTTCAAAAAAGTGTAACGTTTTCTATCTTTTGTTTCAAATTTTGATTTGTCGAGAAGATTAAAATTATCACACAAACATCGTAGGGCGGGGGCTTGCTCCCGCCGCCCTTAATTTTACTAACTTTTTGGACGGTGGGAGCAAGCCCCCGCCCTACGTTTTAAAAATCATAAATCCCAGCTAAATCCCAATTTATCTATTTTCTATCCATTATTCCTCTCGTAATCGAATAAATATTGCTGTGCCACACCTGCGTATTTACCGAAGGTTGATGGATTAAAATCCTTTTCAAAATATTTATCAAGCACGCGCTTCATCCACACGTCCACGGGAAATGGGTCGTGTCTTTCAAAGCCGAAAAGAAGCGCACACGAAGCCACCTTTAAGCCAATTCCCTTTACTCTGCAAAGGTATGCAAGCGCTTCTTCAAGTGCTTCAATTTGCTTCAATTCTTCCTCATTTATCGTTCCATCACACCACTTCCCCGCCGCGTCAATTATGTATTTTGCGCGAAATCCCGTCTTGAGTGAGAAAATAAACTCTTCTCCTGCTTCCAAAATTGCTTCTGCAGTTGGAAAAGAGTAAAACTCCCTGCCCTTTGCGCCGTGATTTTCCATATTAGTCGCGTCAATCTGCTTACCAAGGGCAAACGAGAGCGCATCAATTATCTTCTTAATTCTTGGAATGTTATTATTCTGTGAAATTATGAACGAACAAACACTTTCCCAAGCATCCTGATGCAAAATTCTAATACCCTTTCCACATTCAAGTGCCTTAACAAAAGTGGGATTTTGACAATTAGCCAAAAGCTCATTGTCAATGGCTTCGTAGTCCTCATCGAGCGCAAAATAATGCGCTAAGATGCCTTCAAAATCCTCTTTAGTGCAATTATATATCACAAGTTCTTCACCCTCTTGTTTAACGGAAATTAGGCGTCCTAAAGCGACTCCAAGCCACTCATCGTTCCCTAACTTTTCCCATCTAAAACACTGACCACAATCAAGCGTTTGGGCAAGGTTATACACGCCATCATATCTTACTCGAACAAAAGGCAACTCACCTTCATATTCAGTTTTTATACATTTAAAAAATTTACTCATTTTTCTTCCAATTCTGCAAAAAATATCTTGCTTTAATCAATAAAATATTATATAATTATTGTAGCACATAATTTTTCAATTTGCAATAATTTTGTAAAGGATACGTCAATAATAATGATAGAACTTCTTGATTTACATAAAAAATTCATACTTGAACATTTAAAAGAAGGTGACGTCGCCGTTGACTTCACAATGGGTAATGGTCACGATACTGAATTTTTATCCAAAACAGTCGGAGAGAGAGGCAGAGTTTATGCCTTTGACATTCAGGCAAGTGCCGTTGAATCCACTCGTAAAAATCTCGAGAGCGCAGGTTGTCCCAATAACTACACTCTCATTCACGACTCACATCACAACGTAAAAAATTACGTTAAAGAGTCCATCAAGGCAGGAATGTTCAACCTTGGCTATTTGCCAGGTGGGGATAAGTCAATCACCACAATGAGAGCAACCACGCTCCCCGCAATTGAGGCGGCAATCGACCTTCTCGGCAAAGATGCAATCCTTCTTATCGCGGTTTACCCGGGACATCCCGAGGGCGATGCCGAGGGCAAGGAGATTACTGAATATCTCTCAACTCTCTCTCGTTTTAAGGTGTGCTGTACCAAGGTTCAGATTGTAAACTCAGCAACATCCCCCTATTTTATGATGATTGAAACAAAATAAAGGAATACTATGGAACAAAAACATAAACAAACATCTGCTTTTAGCAAAATTCGTAATGGATTTTATAAACAGATAAGCCAAATAGAAAAAACACAAAGAAGAAAGTTAATAATATCTGCGCTTGCGGCATTGCTTTTGGCATCAATTCTCTTGTTCTCGTCGGCTCTTATTGAAACTTCCGGCAAGGGTAAATATATCTATGTATATGGCGACTACGAGCAAAGTATAAACACCGACTTGTGCTTTGACGGAGATATTCAGCTAATTGATTTGAATGCTCTTGCCAATTACTGTGGCATTGCCAAAGAAGAAGCCAATTACATGGCAACTTTCAAGGTGAATAATACTTATATCACCATTGAAAACGAAAGCAAAATTGCCACAATCAACGGCATAAAAAAGGAAATGCCTGCAAAGGCACAAATCAAAAACGGATATTGTTTGATTCCCTTGTCAACTGTGCTTGACTCGTTTTTTGGAATTCAAATGAGTGCCGATAACAAATCTGCAAGTGTAACAAAAAGCACAGAAAATATGTATATAATCGAGAAAAATCCTAAAATTGAATATGCAACTGATATATCACAATATGTTGAATACATCAATTCAAAGAATGAATATATATATACTCTTTTGAACAAGCAAAATCCCATTGACGAGGAGTTTGAACCCTCGTATCTTGTTGTTATTCCCGAGGCATATAGCCGAAAGGATATGAAAATAAAGCTTCACAATGTCGCTCTTCAGGCTCTTGAAGCTATGATAAACGATATGAACGAAAATGGCATCACCGACGTACATGTTCAAAGTGCATATCGCACTCATTCATATCAAGATATGCTCTTTAATTTGTATATTGAAAGAGAAATGGAAAAAGGACTTTCTCGCGAACAAGCCACGGCTAATGCCAATAAATACTCAGCAAAAGCCGAATTTAGTGAGCATAGAACAGGACTTTGCGTTGACTTTTCAACTAAATCAATCGGTGGCGCAGTTGACGATATTTTCGAAACCACTGAAGCATTCTCTTGGCTTAAAGAAAATGCTTGGAAATACGGTTTTGTGCTTCGTTATCCAGAGGATAAAGAAAATATCACAGGATATATGTACGAATCATGGCATTACCGCTTTGTTGGACTTGATGTCGCATCAATTATGTATCAAACAGGACTTTGCTATGAGGAATATCTTGAAATTTTTGGGATAAAATAATTATAATTGAATACACTTTAGGGGGTATTTTGATAAAAAATGCCTCCTATATTTCTAAAGGAGAAAATATGAAAATAACTGAAAGCATCAAATATGTTGGCGTAAATGACCACAAAATCGACCTTTTTGAAGGTCAATATGCAGTGCCAAACGGAATTAGCTATAATTCCTATGTCATTCTTGACGAAAAGATAGCCGTTTTTGATACAGTTGATGCAAATTTTACACACGAATGGTTAGAAAATCTTGAAAAGGCACTTGAGGGCAGGACACCAGATTATCTCATTGTTCAACATATGGAACCCGACCACTCTGCCAATATTGACAGCTTTATAAAAGCATATCCCAATGCCAAGCTTGTGGCAAGTCCCAAGGCTTTTGCCATAATGGACAACTTTTTTTGTGGCATTGACAACGGCAAAAAGATGCTAATTGAAAATGGTTCAGCCCTCTCCCTCGGTAAACACAACTTGACATTTATTTTTGCTCCAATGGTACATTGGCCAGAGGTTATATTTACTTACGAAAGCTATGAAAAAATTCTCTTCTCTGCCGATGCGTTCGGTAAATTCGGAGCACTTGATTTGGATGATGTATGGGACGACGAAGCAAGGAGATATTACTTCGGCATCGTTGGAAAATACGGTGTTCAGGTTCAAAATGCGCTCTCAAGGGCAACAAAATTCGAAATTTCAACGATTTGCCCACTCCACGGCTTCGTGCTTGATGAAAATATCGACCACTATATCGACAAATATCGAATTTGGTCGAGCTATGCACCCGAGGAGGACGGCATAGTTATTGCCTACACCTCAATTTACGGCAATACAAAGAAAGCCGTTATGATGCTCTATGAAATGCTTCGGGCAAGAGGATGCAACAAGGTTATCACACTAGACCTATCACGCGTCGAGTGGTCAGAGGCGGTCGCAAGCGCATTTAGATATAGTAAACTTGTATTGGCAACAACGACGTATAATTCGGGTGTTTTTCCATATATGCGACATTTTTTATACCATTTAAGAGAGAGAAACTTTCAAAATCGCACAGTGGGATTCATCGAAAACGGAAGTTGGGCACCCACTGCGCAAAGAGTAATGAAAAATATGCTCTCCGAGTGCAAAAACATCAACTACCTTAACACATTATGCACCATTCGTTCTACCCCAAATAATGAAAACATCTCGCAACTTAGCAAAATGGCAGATGAGTTGTGCGATAAATAAAAAAGAGGAGCTCCGGCTCCTCTTTTTTATTTGCTTTATTTGTTCTTCATAACAGCGAGGGCGCACCAGCCGTTATCGTCAATTCTTTCAACGACTTTAAGCGCATATTCATTAAGCTTTGATATAACATCATCTGCTCTTTCACGAATAATGCCCGAGCAAAGAAGAACACAATCGTCCTTCATAAATCTACCGATGTCGGGTGTCATTCTTATAATGATGTCGGCAACGATGTTAGCACAAATGAGATCATATTTGCCACCGTCAAGGTCAACCTGCTTTAAAAGGTCAGAAACCTCACAAGTAATATTCTCTTGACCACTTTCGGCTATGTTCTCGTTAGCAACCTTAACTGCAATGGGGTCGATATCATATGCCTTGCACTCACCTGCGCCAAGCTTTGATGCGCAAATTGCAAGAATACCGCTTCCACAACCAACGTCAAGCATTCTAACTCCCTGTTTTGTGTACTTTTCAAGCAATTCGATAACAAGACGTGTTGTTTCATGTGAGCCCGTGCCAAATGCCATACCTGGGTCCATTTTAACAACGATTTCATTTTCTTTTGCCTCATATTCTTCCCACATAGGAACAATAACTGTTCTCTTTCCAATATGGAGCGTGGTATAATACTTCTTCCAAGAATTTGCCCAGTCCTCAACATTTACGCCAACGATTTCAATTTTAGGAGTAACTCCCTCACTCTCAAGTCGTTCGCGAATGAAAGAAATTGCCATATTATAGTTTTGATCTGCGGGCAAAAAGAGTGAAACAGATGCCACGGTCTTGTCCGCGTTAAGTATACTCTCGTCAATAAGGTCGCCATAGCATGTCTTAAGGTCGATATCGGAATAGTCCTCAACCATAAGATTATTATCAAGCACGCTCATAACTGCCATTGCAGTATCAAGCTCCTCAAGTTTTACAGTAACCTTAATTTGTGTCCAATCCTGTATTTCGGTAGTTTCACCACAGATGTAATCGGGATCTGTCATAATATTCTCCGTTCCTTATTTTTTGTCAAAAATATTTTTAAAGAAGTTAGTTCTCTTTTTGTAATTGTTCTCACCACAAGAATCGGCAAATGCGCGCATGTGGTCTTTCTGCTTTTGAGAGAGTCCTTTAGGAATCTCAACAACAGTAGTAAATATCAAATCACCCTTACGATTGGGATAATTAAGGTACTGTATTCCCTTTCCCTTGAGAGTGAACTGAGTCCCTGGTTGTGTGCCATCTGGAATTTCATATTTCTGCTCACCATCGAGCAAAGGAATTGTAATCTCTGCGCCAAGAGTTGCTTCTGCAACAGTAATCGGCACATCACAATAAACATTGTATCTTTCGCGCTTGAATATCTTATGGGGCTTGATGCTAACAGTAATTATCAAATCTCCTGCAGGGCCACCATTTCTGCCGTCAGAACCTTGGCCACGAAGCGCAATTCTCTCTCCGTTGTCAATTCCCGCAGGAATGTCAACTGAAAGTGTCTTCATAATGCGAACATAACCCGTTCCACTACAGTTGGAGCAAGGATTTTTGATAATCTTACCCGTTCCGCGACAAGAATCACAAGTAACAGTTGTCTGGAACTGCATTCCACCCATTCTCTGCATAACGCGTCTTTGACCTGTACCGTTACAATGTGAGCAGGTTTCTGCCTGTGTTCCCTTTGAAGCACCCGAACCATGACATTCATCGCATTTTTGTATTCTCTTATAGGAAATATCCTTCTTTACGCCAAAAGCCGCTTCTTCAAATGTTAGAGTAATGTGAACACCAATATCTTCACCTCTTTGAGGAGCGTTTCTTCTGCTTGATGACGAACCACCAAAGCCACCACCAAATCCTCCACCAAAGAAACTACTAAAGATATCACCAATATCTCCGAAATCAGAGAATCCGCCGTATCCACCGTATCCTCCACCACCCTGTTCGAATGCCGCGTGGCCGAATTGGTCATATTGAGCCTTTTTCTCGGAGTCAGAAAGCACGCTATATGCCTCATTAACCTCTTTGAACTTCTGCTCTGCCTCGGCATTTCCGGGATTCATATCGGGATGATATTTCTTTGCAAGAGTTCTATATGCTTTTTTTATTGAAGCCTCGTCAGCGCCCTTATTAAGCCCCAAGACCTCATAATAATCTCTCTTATCTGCCATTTTTATCTCTCTTTATAAACGGACATAGGAAAGGGCGTTTTTGCCCTTTCCTTGCCTAAATTTAATTGATTTTACTGATTTGTCTTATCTTCAAAACCTGCGTCATAGTACGTGCCGTTGTCAGCATCACCCTGTGCGCCACCAAAGTCAGCACCGGGGTTACCCTGTGCGCCGGACTGTTTATAAAGCTTTTCAGACACAGCATAGAATGCCTGTTGAAGTGCTTCTGTATCTCTCTTAATTGCCTCAGTATCGTTGCTCTTAACAGTTTCTTTAAGCTTTTCAATACCTGCTTTAACGTCTGCAAGGTCGGACTCAGGGAGCTTATCACCGATTTCTGCAAGTGTCTTTTCACTCTGGAAAATAAGTGTATCAGCGTGGTTCTTCACGTCAACTGCTTCCTTCTGCTTTTTATCTTCTTCTGCAAATCTTTCAGCATCACGAACTGCTCTATCGATATCTTCCTGACTCATATTTGTTGAAGAAGTGATTGTAATATTTGTCTGCTTGCCTGTACCCTTATCACATGCGCTTACGTTAACGATACCGTTAGCGTCAATGTCGAATGTAACCTCAATCTGAGGAACTCCTCTGGGAGCTGCAGGAATTCCGTCAAGGTGGAATCTACCAAGAGTTGTGTTACCAGCAGCCATTTCGCGTTCACCCTGAAGAATGTGAATTTCAACCGATGTCTGACCGTCAGCAGCAGTTGAATAAATCTGGCTCTTCTTTACAGGAATTGTTGTGTTTCTATCAATAATTCTATTGAATACACCACCGAGTGTTTCGATACCAAGTGAAAGAGGTGTAACGTCGAGAAGAAGAAGGTCTTTTACGTCACCACCAAGTACACCTGCTTGAATAGCAGCACCAACAGCTACGCATTCGTCGGGGTTGATTCCCTTGAATGGCTCTTTGCCGATAAGCTTCTTAACTGCTTCCTGAACTGCGGGAATTCTTGTTGAACCACCAACAAGGAGTACCTTGTCAATCTGGCTTACAGAAAGACCTGCGTCAGCAAGTGCCTTCTTTGTGGGCACAATGGATCTATCTACAAGGTCGCTTGTAATTCTATCGAATTCAGCTCTTGTAAGAGTTGCGTCAAAGTGGAGAGGGCCTGCAGCTGTAGCTGTGATGAAGGGCAAGTTGATATTTGTGCTTGTCATACCTGAAAGCTCAATCTTTGCCTTTTCAGCAGCTTCCTTAAGACGCTGCATTACCATCTTATCACTTCTGAGGTCAACACCGTTTTCTGTCTGGAACTTCTTAACCATCCATTCAATAAGGCGCTGGTCAAAGTCGTCACCACCGAGCATTGTGTCACCGTTTGTTGCAAGAACTTCGAATACACCGTCAGAAATTTCAAGAATGGATACGTCGAATGTACCACCACCAAGGTCGAATACCATAACCTTCTGGTCGTTCTCTTTATCAATACCATAAGCCAAAGCAGCTGCTGTGGGCTCGTTGATAATTCTCTTAACTTCAAGACCTGCAATCTTACCTGCGTCCTTTGTAGCCTGACGCTGAGCATCACTAAAGTATGCAGGAACTGTGATAACCGCTTCAGTTACGGGCGCACCAAGATATGCCTCAGCGTCTGCTTTGAGCTTCTGAAGTGTCATAGCAGAGATTTCCTGAGGAGTGTATGACTTGCCGTCAATATTCACTTTGTAATCGCTACCCATATGGCGCTTAATACTCATAATTGTCTTTTCGGGGTTTGTAATAGCCTGACGCTTTGCAACCTGACCGATAATTCTTTCACCTGTTTTTGTAAATGCTACAACAGAAGGTGTAGTTCTTGCTCCCTCGGGATTAGGGATAACAACGGGCTCACCACCCTCAAAAACTGCAACACAAGAGTTTGTTGTTCCTAAGTCAATACCAATAATTTTTCCCATAATAATTTTTCCTCCAAATATAATAAATAAAATTTTTAACTAATTTAGTTTGCAACCTTTACCATTGCGTATCTTATGACCTTATCACCACAGATATAACCCTTTTGAAGAACTTCAACTACTTCGTTTTCTCCATAGCTTTCATCTTCTATATGCATAACTGCATAGTGAACGTTGGGGTCAAATGTTTTTCCAAGAGCTTCAATTTCTTTAACGTCCATTTTAGAGAAATTTTCGTTAAAGCTTTTAAGAATTAAATTCATTCCCTCAAGAATCTTGTCTGCTTCGGTAAAAGCAGTTGCTCTCTCCATATTATCAAGAATGGGGAGAATATTCTTAAGTGTATCACTCTTTGCATCGAAATAGATGCTTTCTCTTTCCTTCGCGCTTCTGCGACGGAAGTTATCGTATTCTGCATAAAGACGCATATACTTGTCGTTAAGTTCTGCAATTTCTTGCTCTTTAGAGAGTATAATTTCCTTAAGATCGGCAATTTCTGCCTCTGCCTTTTTGTTTTTCTTCTTTTCTTTTTTTGTTTCTTCAACTTCTACAGTTTCTTCAACTGTTTCAGTATCCTTAATTTCTTCCTGCACCGCTATCTCCTCCGTTTTCTCCTAATAATCTTCTATCTTCTATAAGGTCGGTAATGTTTTCACTAAGTTCGTTGAGAGTTGCCAAAACTCTTGCATAGTCCATTCGTCTTGGACCCACAACTCCGATAGCACCGATTGTTTTTCCGTCCTTTTTAATTTGCTTAAATACGATGGCAGAGTCGCTCATAACCTTAACACTGTTTTCAGAGCCGATAAGCACGTTGATATCGTCCGCATTGCTTCCTGAAACAAGTTCAAGTAACTGATCCTTCTCTTCAAATGTATTTATTATTTCACCGAATTTATTCACATCAGAATATTCGGGATACTGCAAAAGATGATTGAGTCCACTATAGTGAAGTTCACCACCATCAAATGAACTCATAGTATCGTATATTGCCTTGATTGTGGCATTAACCAAAATCGAATTATCTCCCATTGCCCTTTCAAGATTCATAACGGACGTAAGAGTAATTTCATCTGCACAAAGTCCTGTAAGATAAGCATTAAGTGCGCCCGAGAGGTGGGAGAGTGAAAACTCATCAACCTCAATCGGTATTTTAACCTTCTTTGTTTTTATAGCACCCGTTGAAAGTATCATAACGATAGCAAACTGATGCTTGTCGATGCCAACTATCTCATATTTCAAAATTTTTATTGAGCTTTGCTTGGGTTTTATCGCAATACCCGTGTAATTGGTAATGTTTGATGCAACCTTTGACGCCACCTCAAGAATTTTATCAAGCTCACCCATCTTTATTTTTAATAAGGAATTAATTTGGTCAATCTCCTTATTTGTCATCGCGTAGTGCTGAAGAAGTGAGTCAACGTAAAATCTGTAACCTAGCTCACTTGGAACACGTCCTGCCGATGTGTGGGGTTGTTCAAGGTAACCCATCTCCTCAAGCTCTGCCATTTCATTTCTTATCGTGGCAGATGAGCAAGAAAGTGAATTGCTCTGCACGAGAAATTTTGAACCGACCGGTTCACCCGCGGCAATGTGAGCTTCAACGACCGCTTTAAGTATTTGTTTTTTTCTTTCGCTTAATTCCCTGTCAAATTGGCTCATTTTACTTCCTCACTTTCTAAATTTTTAGCACTCCTGTGTGTCAAGTGCTAATTTCTGATACTAATTTACCACTTTTCTATGACTTTGTCAAGAGTTTTTTAAGATTTTTTTCTCAATTACAATTGATTTTTAGCACTCGCACCCCTCAAAATGTAATTTTGCACACTTTTTGACACTTTAGTCATATTTTTTCGTTATTATTTAATAAATTTTTTATCGATATTGACAAAATCACTTTTTTATGCTATCATATTTTTGTATGCTTAATATGTATTATTTTGTTGAGTATATAGTATTCTTAAGGAGGGTTTAGTATGACTTGGGGCTCATTTGGTACAGTACATTTGATAACGCTCGCGCTTGCAGTTGCTATCAATATAATAATATATTTCATTCTCAGAAGAAAAACGAGAAGTATACAGATTTTGTCTTTGTTCACATTATCCTTATTCGGCGCGGGTTACGTTGTTTACGGATTAATCTCAAGCGGTGCGGATATCTTTAAAAACCTCCCCTTGAGTTTCTGGGCGATGAGCACACTTATTCTCCCCTTTGCTGTTCTTACAAGAGGCAAAAGAATTTGTAACCTCCTTCTCATTTGGTCGTCAGGCTCAATTATTGCCTTGGTATTCAATACAGCCATGGCAGATATTAAGGTATTCTCTGTTGAATTTATAACTTATTTTATGATGCACGTGCTTAGCGCAGGCATTCCGATTTTGCTTTTCGAATTAGAACTTGTTCATAGATATACAAAAATTGCAAAATCGATTATACTTTTAACAATTTTCGTGTTCACAGTAGTACACATATTAAATTTGGTTATAAATTCTATGAATGGTTGGTCAGTTAGTGATGGTGCAAACTATATGTCAACACTCGCACCCACTTCTGAAATTTTGAATTTCTTCTATGCTATCATCCCATCACCATATTGGTATATGATTTTGGTATTGCCGTTGCTTTTCGGCTATATCGTTTATTGGTATCTTCCCGAAATTCTCGATGAGAGAAGAAGAAGAAAGCCACTTAGAGAAAAGCTCAAAGATATTGACGAATATTACGAAGAATACGAAGAAGAATATATCGACGAAATTATTGACGAAAAATATGACTGGTAATAAAAAATACGGAGCAAATTGCTCCGTATTTTTTTATTTAATTTGAATTTTTCTTGCAGATATTTGTGGTGGGTAGCTCAAAGCCACCTGACCACTATAGGTGATTTCTATAATATCTCCAACATTCAAATCAGAAAGAGATAAACGAACGTTGTTTTCATCTGTAAACACCGTATCGGACGAAATATTTACCCAATATATTCCAGATACGTTGTAATCACCCTCAATTACCTCAACCTCAATTTTATCTGCAATGTTTTTAATCACAGCAGTCATTTTAGCGCCTTCCATATTCTGCTCCTCCTCGGTAATATAACATGACACCAAGAGAGCCAAAACAAGCACAACAGAAACGATTAAAATGATTTTTTTCATATGTGCACCTCAATAATATTGTTTGCAATTTACACCCATATATTCTACCACATATTATCAAATTTGTCAATCAACATCACTAGATAAATTGTGATAAATTTTGTTCATTTGTTTTTCAATATTTCATCAACAACAGGCTTAACGCAAGATGTGAAAACTTCGTATCCTGCCACAGTCAAATGTCCACCGTCAGTCGTATAATGCTCGTATATCTCATTTGTTTCGATATTTAATAAAGCAGTATAAAGATCAATGTAAGGACATTCGTGTTTTTCGGCATAAGCCTTTATTTGAACGTTATTTAATATGGCCTTGTGATTGTTCTTTCCCCAAAGTTCTCCACCCATTGATGTCAACGAGCAAATAACGAGCTTCGTTTCAGGCAAATTTTCTTTAATGCCTATAATTATCTGCTCATAATCATCAAGCATAGTATCAAAATTGTTTGCACCAATAAGCATTACTATAACTTTCGGCTTAAGTTGATAAACAGAAACGTCAAGTCGAGCCAAAAGTCCGTGCGTGGTATCGCCACCAATTCCACGATTTTCAACTTTATATTCTGGATAATATTTTTCAACATCATATCCGTCAGTCAAGCTGTCACCGATAAATGCAATATCCACCTCATAATCAGAATATGCTTTATTTTCTTCCGCATAGAGCAAAAGCTTTTGATTGTAATACTCCTGCGCCGCACGGATAAGCTCCTCTTTTCTTTTCTTTTCGGGTAAATATTCTAAAAAGAAATATAATAATCCACACACAAGAGAAAGCAAGAGAATAATTGCCAATGAAATTAAAATAATCTTTGTTCTTTTAGTCATACAAACACCACCAAATGCATAAAGCAAGCAACAAGAAATCCAAGAATAACGCCAAATAACACCTGAATAGGATTATGTCCAACGAATTCCTTCAATTTGATTTGAGAAGCTTCTTTGCCTTCAATCAACTTTTTAAGTTCATTAAGTATTACGGCTTGTTTACCCGTTTCGTTTCTTACACCAACGGCATCTCGGCAAACAATCATACACAAAAGCATTGAAATGCCAAATTCAAAGCTTGCAAATCCGCAAGTCATACCCGTAAAAAATGCCATTGATGAAACGGTGGCTGTGTGTGAGCTTGGCATACCGCCGTCACCAAACCATCGTTTTATATCAAATTTTTTATATACAATAGCGTGTGTAAACAATTTTATCGTCTGTGATGCAAAAAATGCCACAAGCACAGTAATTAAATACGGATTTCTTAATAAGTCAAGTAACCACTTCATATATTTATCTCCCCGGCAAAACATCATTATAAACTATTATAGCCAATTTTCGCGCTTTTGTCAACAAATTCGAACACAAATAGCTATTTTTGACACCATTAAAACATTAAATTTATACAAATGAAAAAAGCACCTGCAAAATGCAAGTGCTTTTTTCTGGTGGGCCATTTAGGACTCGAACCTAAGACCGACCGGTTATGAGCCGGTAGCTCTAACCAACTGAGCTAATGGCCCGCTTACGCGACTTAATTATTATATTACTTTTATTTCAAATTGTCAATAGTTTTTAAAAATATTTACCGAAAATATTTTCATTACAAATATATGTTTGGGGTTTTCTAAATAGAATTATTATATCTACGATAGTGTTTTGATAATTTGGAATTTATGAATGAGTTCCCCATTTTACAAAACTAATCTTTTAATAAATTCAACAAGGAGACTATATGAAAAAAATAAAAATATCACCGTTCAGTATTATTTGGATTATATTTTTAATGCTTTCAAACACACCGTTTATTGTTCCACTTATCTGCGCCGTCCTCTTGCACGAAATTGGCCATATTTTGTGCGCAAAAATATTAAAAATAAAGATAAAAAGTTTTGAATTATCCCTATTTGGAGGTCGAATAAAAACTGAAAAAGATCCCTCATATGTGGACGAATTGATATTTGCACTCGGTGGCCCCTTGGTGGGCTTTGTAGGATTTGCATTTACCTATAAAATTGCATTGAGCAATCTGACTATCCCCTTCTGCCAAAGCTTTCTCTTTCCCTTTTCAATTCTCTCCCTTTGCCTGTCTATTTTCAACCTAATTCCGCTTACATCTCTTGACGGTGGAAGAATTTTAAAATGTACTCTCTGTCTTCTTTTTTCACTCGATACGGCGGATAAAATTCTTCGCATCACGTCATTTTCAACTCTGCTTTCTTTATGGTTACTTTCGGTATATATGATGCTCAAAATATCAAATGGAGTTCCTATGTTCATTTTTTGCCTTATTTTCTTCGCAAAATGCTTCATTTTTAACATCAAAATAAGAGATTTCGAGAGAATTTAAGAGATTAAACGAGTAATAATGGTGTTTTTTTGATTTCATTCAAGTTGCCAACGGATAATCATAATTTTTCTTGATTTTTGCCGATTTTTTTCGACTTTTTTTCTCAAACCTATTGCATTTTTTCTTCATATCTGCTACAATATTTGCTATGATGGATAAGAGTGTGCTTACACTCCCCATTCCCCAAAATATTTTTGTGTTAGGAGTATTATGCGGAATGAAAGAAAATAACGGCAATATTATTAAACCAAAGGTAACTTATACCGACACCAAAGTGGTTGATTTGAAGAACATATCCAAACAGTATGATGGTGAAACAGTCCTTCACGACATCAACCTTTATATAAGAGACAAAGAGTTTGTAACTCTCCTTGGCCCGTCAGGATGTGGCAAGACTACAACTCTTCGTATTATTGGCGGTTTTGAAACCCCAGATGAGGGCAAAGTGCTTTTTGAAGGCAAGGAAATCAACGACCTCCCCCCAAACAAAAGACACATCAACACCGTGTTCCAAAAATACGCGCTTTTCCCACATTTGAACGTATATGAAAATATCGCGTTCCCCTTAAGACTTAAAAAATTACCTGAAGATGAAATAAGAGAAAAAGTAACCGAAATGCTTAAAATGGTTGCGCTTTCAGGCTTTGAAAACAAAAGCGTTAGCACAATGTCAGGTGGTCAGCAACAGAGAGTTGCGATTGCCCGTGCGCTTATTTCTCACCCCCGTGTTCTTCTTTTGGATGAACCCTTGGGCGCGCTTGACTTAAAGCTCCGTAAGGATATGCAGGTTGAACTTAAAAATATTCAACAGAGCATCGGCATTACGTTCATTTACGTTACTCATGACCAAGAAGAAGCACTTTCAATGTCAGACACAATAGTTGTTATGGCAGATGGTGAAATTCAGCAGATAGGTACTCCCACAGATATCTACAACGAACCCAAAAACGCTTTTGTTGCTGACTTTATCGGCGAATCGAACATTATTGACGGCGTTATGCTCTCTGACTACAATGTTCGCTTTGCAGGACATACATTCAGTTGTCTTGACAAGGGATTTGAAAAGAATGAGCAGGTTGACGTTGTTGTTCGTCCTGAGGACGTTGACGTTGTTGAACCCGAAAAGGGTATGCTCACAGGTCAAGTTTCAGCAGTTACCTTTAAGGGCGTTCACTATGAGATAATCGTGGACATTAAAGGCTTTAAGTGGATGATTCAGTCAACTGACTATGTTGCTCCCGAACAATTCATTGGTCTTTATATCGAACCAGATGCTATACATATTATGAAGAAATCTAAATATTCTGGTATGTTTGGCGACTACTCCTCCTTCTCTGATGAACTTGATATGCTTTCTGATGCAGAAGCAGCTGAAGAATTTTAATTGAGTTTAATTGTTAACTCAAAACTGCAATTCCGAAACAAAGGAAACCTCTTTGAGGTTATGGTCATAAATAATGAAAAATAAAAAGTCATTTATGAGCTCTATTGCGGCGTTCCCCCATATTGTTTGGGCAGTACTATTTATTGTTCTTCCATTGATAATCGTTATCGCTTATGCTTTCACTGATCCTGAGGGTGCATTTACCCTTGAAAATGTGAAGTCACTTAAAGATTACGTTTCAATATTCGGACTTTCAATAGAGCTTTCAGTAATAGCGACATTTATCTGCCTTCTTATCGGCTATCCATTGGCATACATAATCGCAAGAAGCAACCCCAAGCATCAGAAGATTTACATTATGCTTCTTATGCTCCCCATGTGGACAAACCTTCTTATAAGAACTTACTCCATAATGGCTATTCTTGACGATGGTGGATTTTTAAACACGCTACTCAATACTAACTTACATATTGTAGGAACAAAGGGTGCAGTTATATTCGGTATGGTATATGACTTCCTTCCCTACATGGTCCTTCCCATTTATACTTGTGTATCAAAGATAGACAAAAATATGTGGGAGGTTGCAAGCGACCTTGGTTGCAACACCTTCACAACCTTAACAAAGGTAATTCTCCCCCTCTCACTTTCGGGCATTATCTCGGGTGTAACAATGGTATTCGTACCTTCAATTTCCACCTTCTATATTTCCCAAAAGCTCGGTGGAGGTACATTTGAACTTATCGGTGACACAATTGAGCGTCAGTTTGTAACCGGCTCATATAATGTGGGAGCAGCAATCTCACTTGTAATGATGGTACTCATCCTTATTTCACTTGGTGTTATGAACTATTTCACCGAGGATAGTGAAGGAGGTATCATTCCATGAAAAAATACGCATCAAGAATATACCTTTGCATTATCTTTGCAATACTCTATATACCAATTCTCACTCTCATTTTCTTCTCATTCAATGCAAGTGAGAGCACCGCAAACTTCACAGGATTCAGTTTTGATTGGTACTTAAAGCTCTTTAAAGATGAAGATGCGTTTATTGCCCTTCGTAACACATTGATTCTTGCGATATCATCAGCGCTTATCTCCACAGTGATTGGCACTGCAGCGGCTGAAGGTATATATAAAATGAGAAGCAAATGGTTCAAAAAAGTGGTAAATAGCGTTACCAATGTACCAATGATGAATCCCGATATCGTAACCGGTGTTTCATTCATGCTCTTCTTTGCGGCAGTGGTTGCTATTTTCAAGATAGCGGATTACGATAGCATCGGCTTCTTCGCAATGCTTATCGCACACGTTACTTTTTGCTTGCCATATGTAATTTTAAACGTTCTTCCTCGTATCAATGAACTTGGAAATTCTCTTTCAGAGGCAGCTCTCGACCTTGGATGTACTCCTATGCAGGCATTCTTTAAGGTTAAGCTCCCCAACATTATGCCCGGTGTAATTTCGGGTTCCGTTATGGCATTCACACTTTCCCTTGACGACTTCGTTATTTCGTATTTCGTCAGTCCCTCTAATTTCCAAACACTTCCTCTTCACATCTATTCGATGACTAAGAAGACAGTTAAACCAGATATGTATGCTCTTTCAACACTCATTATCGTAACTGTATTTACACTTCTTATCCTTTCGAATATCAAGAGCTTCAAGAAAACGGAAAATCGCGCGAGAAAAGGGGGTAGAAAGTAATGAAAATTAAATTTTTATTCCTTATTGTATTGGCATTTGCCCTTCTTCTCTGCTCTTGTGATGAACCCGAAGGCGTTGAAAACAACAGCAACAAAAAGTATGAAACAATCAGCCTCAACGTTTATAACTGGGGCGAATACATTTCAGACGAATATGATGAAGAGTGTGGTCTTATCGACGTAAATGCGGAATTTGAAAAGTATTTCAATGAAAATCTTGCAGATAAATATCAAGTCTATGTAAAAGTTAATTACTCTACATACGCTACAAACGAAGATATGTACGCAAAGCTTTCAAATAGTGCTGTGGCTTATGACATTGTCATTCCTTCAGACTATATGATTCAAAAAATGATTGGCAATGATATGCTTTTGCCTCTTAATTATGAAATTTTGACTAATTACAGCAACATTAGTGACGATTTCAAGAATCTTCCTTATGACCAAGAGAACAAGTACAGTGTGCCTTATACCTATGGTATGGTTGGTGTCATCTATAACTCTGAATTTGTTAAGAACGAAGATGTTGAAAATGAAAGCTGGGATCTTCTTTGGAATAAAAAATATTCAGGAAAAATCCTTCAGTTTAATAACCCCCGCGATGCATTTGCAACTGCAATGTTTAAATTAGGAATTGATATTAACTCGTCAAATCCTGCAGATTGGACTGCTGCTCTTGAACTTTTAAAAGAACAAAAGCCCATTCTTCAAGGTTACGTAAACGATGAAATCTTCAATAAAATGAAGAGTGCATCCGCTTATATTGCCTCCTATTTTGCAGGTGACTTCTTGACAATGGCAGCGGATAACAACGACCTTCGTTTCTACTACCCAAGTGAAGGCACAAACTATTTCGTTGACGCAATGTGTATTCCGGTGACATCAAAGCATCCCGAAATTGCACACGAATATATCAACTATATGATAAGTGAAGAGGCGGCAACTGCAAATGCACTTTACATCGGTTACGCATCTCCAAACAAAGCGGTACAAAATAGCGAATACTATCAAGAAATGCTCGATTACAACTATAGCATTTACGATGACGAAGATAATTGCATTATCGATGCTTATGAAATTCTTTATGGTACAACTAAAGAAGATTATAAGGAAATTTATCCCTATGACCTTGCTTATGAAGACTACTATAAAGATGAAAACGTCGATATTCAAAAGCACGTAAATGAGCTTTGGGAATCTTTGAAGACAGAAAATTCAACTGAAGCATGGATTCACATAACAAGCTTTGTTATAATTGTTGGAGTATTGGGATTTGCCATTTACACCACATACATTAAGAAAAAGCGTTCAAAGTTCTATCGCGATAGAGATAGAGAGCGCAAAAAAGCAAAACAATCAGCTAAATAAACTCAAGCCCACACAGTTTCGTGTGGGCTTTTTGTTTGATGATAAATATAAATTGGGATTTGTCGAGAAGTTTAAAAGTTAGTTTGCCTATGAAGCGGACGCACACGGTGCGCCCCTACAAAGAGATTAGTAATTTTTAAAGCCATATAATAGCCAAATTGTAAACGAAATGGCTACTAATTTGCGATATTTGACGCACAAACACCGTAGGGGCGCACCGTGTACGTCCGTTGTTCAATAAAACTAACATCTCTATAAATCAAAATTTGAAACTTGTCATTATACTCGTCCAAAATCGTGTCAATAATAATCATAATAAAAGCGAAAGGTCTTATTATGAGAAAATTATCAACCAATTATTACGAAAATGTTGCCACTCTTGATGCGATTTTTTCAGTAAATGACAATTTTGATATACTCAAAAAAACTCTAATTATTGGAGAGGACGAGTTAACTCTATATTTCATTGACGGATTTGTCAAAGATGCCGTTATGCAAAAGATGATGGTGCATTTTTTGTCTTTAAAATCACTTGGTGAGCGCACGGATAGAAGTGCTCAGGACTTTTTATTTCACAATATTCCCTATGTTGAGGCAGACGTTACAGATGACCTTGATTCTATGGTTCAAATGATGCTTTCAGGTGCGACTGTAATGATTGGCTCTGCATTTTTGAATCGAGGAATCATTATTGACGCGCGTACCTATCCTGCAAGAGAAACTGCAGAGCCCGAAAATGACCGAGTAATTAAGGGTGCACGAGATGGATTTGTTGAAACACTAATATTTAATACCGCACTCATCAGAAGAAGAATTCGTGATCCAAAGTTGAAAATGTCCTATATGACTGTCGGCACACGCTCAAAAACAGACGTGGTTATGTGCTACATTGAGGATAAAGCTGATTTGAATTATGTGAATAATTTAAAAAAGAAAATATCCAATATAAAAGTTGAAGCATTGACTATGGGTATGCAATCTCTTATTGAGTGCCTTATACAAAGTAGGTGGTATAATCCCTTCCCCAAGGTGCGAACAACCGAGCGTCCCGATGCCGCAGCGGCTCAACTGATGGAGGGTAACGTGCTTATCATCTGCGACAATTCCCCCGAGGTAATGATTTTGCCCGCTCGACTTTTCGACTTTATGCAAGACACAAATGATTTCTATTTCCCACCACTCACGGGAAGCTATCTTCGCGTTTTGCGATATATCATTTTCTTTATGACACTTATCTTTATGCCACTTTGGTTGATAGCCATCCACAATCCCGAAGCAGTTCCAACGTGGCTTGAATTCGTCTTACCAAAAGACCACGGGCGCTTACCGATTCTTGCGCAACTATTACTTGCGGAATTTATAATTGACGGATTGCGACTTGCCTCGATGAACACACCGGGCATGCTTTCCAATTCTCTATCCGTTATTGGAGGACTCATTTTGGGTGATTTTTCAATCCAAATCGGTTGGCTCATTCCCGAAGTAGTTGTTTACGGCGCATTTGTTGCGATTGCCAATTTTTCGCAAAGAAACTACGAACTCGGTTATGCTTTCAAATTTTTGCGCCTGATTTTGCTCGTTCTGACTTGGTTTTTCAACTTTTGGGGATTTGTCGGTGGCATTTTGCTCTGCATATTGCTCCTTGTCTCCAACAAAACCTTAAATGATGATTACTCATATCTCTATCCCCTAATTCCCTTCAATGCAAAAGCGCTAAAAAGAATGATTTTTAGGGTAAAAAAATAGCCATTTAAAATTTTCCAAACATATTGACAAACGTCAAAGTGTGTGTTAAAATATATCTACACTTATCAATGTGTTGTAAGGAGGAATAGCAAAATGGCATTCAAGCACAACGAGGGAATAAAGATGTTCAAGGCTCTTGCAGACGATAATCGTCTTGAGATTATGGAGCTTCTGATGAGTGGCGAGAAGTGCGGTTGTGCTCTCCTTGAAGAACTTAAGATCGGACAGTCAACTCTTTCTCACCATATGCGTATACTGTGTGAGGCAGGACTCGTCGATTCCTGCAAGGAAGGTAAATGGATGCACTATTCGCTTTCCGCAGAAGGCTCGGCACAGGTCAGAGCGTTGATTGAAAGATACACCCTATCTCCCGACAAGGCTTGCTATAAGAAATGCGATAGTTGTAAGAAATAATATTGGCTTATAAGGTCAGTGCGTTACGTGCTGACCTATAAACAAAAGCAACACATTGATACATATAGATATATAAATGTAATTGGAGGTACATTATGCAACAAGTATGGGATTTCATACAGAACCAAATTCTCGGCATGAAATGGTTGAATGAGCTGATCGGAGAGCTTCTTTCTCTTTGCGGCTTGGACATAACAAGCCGTATTGGCGGCAGTATTCAGTTCTTCATTTACGATGTGATCAAGATATTCGTCCTTCTTGGATTTTTGATCTTCGTCATATCGTATATCCAAAGTTATTTCCCACCCGAAAGAACGAAAAAGATACTTGGAAGATTTCACGGCATTGGTGCGAACATCATCGGTGCTTTGCTCGGCACGGTCACACCGTTCTGCTCTTGCTCGTCTATTCCGCTATTCATCGGATTCACGAGTTCGGGGCTTTCGCTTGGCGTTACGTTCTCTTTCCTTATTTCCTCTCCGATGGTAGATCTCGGCAGCCTTGTGCTTCTAATTAGCATTTTCGGATGGCAGGTTGCCGTACTTTACGTGCTATTCGGTCTTGTGATTGCCGTACTCGGCGGTACGCTGATAGAAAATCTCCACCTTGAAAATCAAGTGGAGAATTTTATAAAAAATGCAAAGAACCTTGAAGTCGAGCAAGAAAAGCTCCGCTTCAAAAACCGTATCAAATACGCTTGGGAGCAGGTGCTATCCACCGCTAAAAAGGTATTGCCATACGTTCTCGTTGGTGTAGGTATCGGTGCAGTTATTCATAATTGGATACCAGAAGAATGGATAGTTAGCGCACTAGGTAACAACAACCCCTTGGGTGTTATCCTCGCTACTATTGCAGGGATGCCAATGTATGCCGACATATTTGGCACTATACCGATTGCCGAGGCGCTACTTTCAAAGGGTGCTCTTCTCGGAGTTGTACTCTCATTTATGATGGGGGTTACTACCCTTTCGTTACCATCCATAATTATGCTTCGCAAGACGGTAAAACCTAAGCTAATCATAACTTTCATCACAATTTGTACTGTAGGAATTATCCTTGTAGGATATTTCTTTAATTTAATTCAACCCTTAATTATTTAAACGGAGGTAAAATAAAATGTCATTATTCAAAAAGAAAAATTGTTGTTGCGATAACGCGATAAAATCAGAAAGCTGTTCTTCTATTAAAATTGACACAATCACGTCTATCAAAGTGCTCGGTACAGGATGTAAATCTTGTCATCAGCAATATGCAAATGTACAAGCAGCCGTAAAAAACCTTGAACTTAACCTTGAAGTTGACTACATCACCGACCTTGCAAAAATTATGGAATACAGTGTTATGAGCATGCCCGCCATAGTGGCAAACAAAAAGGTAATTTCAATGGGCAAAGTGTTGTCTGTAAAACAAGTTGAGGATTTGTTAAAATCGATTTAATTTGTACAATAAAAAACCACGCAAGCATTTTTCTTGCGTGGTTTTTATTTATTCCAAACTAAACGTCTTAATCGCCTTAATTGCCGTGCCGTTTTCGTACTCACGAACCTCACCCAAAGCAAAAAATTCGCCTTTTTGTGTGCAAAGACGCACACGTGTGCCAACTTCAATGTTGGTTTTTATCTTATTTTGATAAATTTCGCATCCGCTTCGGCAAAGCTTTTCGTAAAATGTGGGCAATTTAACCATCTCAAAATTAGAAAATAATGATTCTGTTGGTGCGAGAAGATTATATCTTGCCTCAATATCCATACCCTCAAGCTCTTCAAGTGTGTGTGAATTTTCAATATCAAATCCACCGGCAACAACTCTATGCAAAGCACTCATTACACCACCGCACGAAAGACGAGCACCAATGTCGGCACAAAGTGTTCTAATATACGTACCCGATGAGCACTCAACAAGCAATTCATATTCGTTCGCCTTGTCGGTAGGAGTTACGTCAAGACGGAAAATTTCAATATCTCTCGCCTTTCTTTCAACCTCAATCCCCTCACGTGCCAGATCATAGAGTTTCTTTCCGTCAACCTTAAGTGCGCTATACATAGGTGGAATTTGCTTAATTTTACCAACAAATTCGCCACAAGCACGAATAACCTCGTCAGTATTCGGCATATCATTAGTTTGTGTTAATACCTTGCCCGTGATATCCTCGGTATCAGTAGTCAATCCGAGTGTCAAACGCGCAATATATGTCTTTCTATCGGCAACAAGATACTCTGCAGCCTTTGCAGCACGTCCTAATAAAATCACTAAAACACCCGTTGCAAGAGGATCAAGTGTTCCCGTGTGCCCCACCTTGCGAGTGCCGTATAACTTTCTTATCTTGCCAACAACGTCATGAGAGGTTATTCCTTTAGGTTTATTAACTATCAAAACGCCATTGGGCTCTTTTCTATTTTCACTCATACTTTTTCCTCAAAATCTAACGTGTGCCGAATAGATGGGCTGACCTTTATCAGAGAAATTCTTCTCGTATTCAGTCATAACGTTGCCCATATTTTTTTCAGAATTATGCAAATCGCGTGTTACGAACTCAAATTTGAGTCCAAATGCCTCAAATTCTTCAAGAGAAAAGTCAAAAAGTCCCTCATTATCGGTCTTGAGTTTTAGTATTCCCTCTTCTTTAAGCAAGGTTTTATAAATTTCAAGAAATGTATGATATGTAAGACGGCGCTTTGTATGTCCAGCCTTAGGCCATGGATCACTAAAATTAAGATAGATGCAATCGATACTATGCTCAGGAAAATATTCAATAAGATTTTTCGCATCACCAATGATAAAACGAAGATTGTCGGGACGCTCATCTTTTGCTCTCTCTGCTTTTTCGAGCGCAAGACAGGCAACGTCTGCAATTTTCTCCATAGCAATAAAGTTTATATCGTGGTGCTGTGCACTCATTCCCACGGCAAAATTACCCTTACCACATCCAATTTCAAGGTGAATTGGTCTTTTTTCTGCAAATACGGACTGCACATCCGCTTTGAATTCCTCATTGGGAGTTATAAGCAAATGAGCACATGCCTCAATTCTTTCAGCTCCGTGTTTTTTCTTTCTCATTCTCATATATGTAATTTCCTTTCTAATTTAAGGCAATATTATTGACAAATTTATAAAAATAATGTATCATATCATCATAAAACAATTAGGGAGAATTATTTTATGTATATTTCAAATTCAGAGATTCGTGCCAAAGCACGCATGGCACTTGGTTACAGTCTTTTTAGTAAGCAATTTATTTTGTTGATTGCCATGTCGGTTGTTGTATCTTTAATTTTAAATGCAGCAAATTATCTTTGCATAGGGCTTGGAACACTTCTTTTGTGCGGTCCTTTGTATGTTGGTTTATATAAGTCATATTTAAAAGTATCAAATGGATATGTTGATATAAAATTTTCAACAGTATTTGACGGTTGCGATGACTTTGGTTCAAATCTTGTTCTTGGTGTTATGCACACACTAATTATAACATTGTGGACGCTTTTGCTCATCATTCCAGGTATCATAAAATCATATAGCTATGCACTTGCATATTATATAAAAGCAGATAATCCCGAATATACCTGGCGCGAATGCCTCACGGAAAGTGAAATAATGATGAGGGGCTATAAAATGAAACTTTTTATGCTTCATTTGAGCTTTATTGGTTGGGCATTCCTCTCACTTTTTACTTTAGGAATAGGTTTTTTATGGGTAAACACCTATCAACAAATAGCTACTGCTATATTTTATCAAGAACTAAAAAATAGCAGAATGTATGCATAAATGATGTAGTATCTTTTCTTAATCTGCCAACAAGCTTGGCAGATTATTTTTAATTATTTGTATAAAAATAGCAAATACACCTTGACAATTCTACAAAAAAGCATTATAATTGTTCTATAGTATTATAATTGTTTTTTGGAGGCAATTTCATGAATATGAAAAATTCTCAAATTCGTGCAAGAGCTCGTCATTTGCTCGATGATAATATTTTTGGTTGGGACTGGATAAAGGGCGCTTTCGTTTTTATGTTGATGTCCCTTATCAACACCATACTCGGTAAATTGTTGGGTGGTATGGCGTTAAGCATTTCTACTATATTGCTCACGCTTACAGCTGACCTCGAATCAAAAATTTTAGGATACCTTATTTTAGTTTTAGTATACGGTGCCGCAGCTCTTATCTTCTTTGGTATTGCAGGTCCACTTAACGTTGGTATCGCAGCAGTTTACGTAGATTTCGTAAGACGTGATCAAAAAATCAATATTGGCAAATTCTTCTACGGATTTAGAAACTTTGCTGCTAACATTATTCTTGGAATTATGTACACTCTCCAAATTGCTCTTTGGTCATTGTTCTTCGTTATTCCAGGTATATATATTGCATATTCTTATGCTTTGGTGTTCCACGTTAAGAGAGATCACCCCGATTACAGATGGAAACAGTGCTTTGACGAAAGTGAACGCCTTATGGAAGGCAACCGTTGGAGATTGTTTAAGCTTCAATTAAGCCATATCGGTTGGTTTATCGTTGGCTTGGCATTTGTGGGAATTGGCGCATTTTGGGCTTATCCCTACCTTGAAACATCTATGGCTATCTTCTACGAAGAAGTTACATTTGAAAGAGGTAAAAAATAATTTGAATATTTAATTTGCCTGTTGGCTTTATGCCAACAGGCATTTTTGTTTCTAATTAAACATTAAATCTAAAGAGTACGATATCGCCGTCTTTAACAACGTATTCCTTACCTTCACTACGAAGAAGTCCTGCATCCTTAACGGCTGCCATTGAGCCAAGCTTTGTGAGAACATCAAAGTCAACAACCTCTGCTCTAATAAATCCGCGCTCAAAGTCGCTATGGATTTTACCTGCCGCCTGAGGTGCTTTCATTCCCTTTGTAATTGTCCAAGCGCGAACCTCTTTAGGACCTGCTGTAAGATATGAAATAAGCCCCAAAAGTGAGTAGCTTGCCTTAATAAGACGGTCAAGACCACTTTCTGCAATACCCATATCCTCAAGGAACATTTTCTTTTCTTCTGCATCAAGTTCGCTGATTTCCGCTTCAATCTGAGCGCAAATTGCAATGATTTCAGAATGCTCTGCAGATGCAAATTCTTTGAGCTCGCAATAAAGAGCGTTTTCTGTCGGCTCGTGGTCTGCTTCATCTTCACTTACGTTTGCAACGTAGATAACAGGCTTCATTGTGAGAAGCTGTGTATCACCAAGAAGTTCAAGCTCGTCTGCATCAAGATCCATTGTACGCGCGCATTTGCCCTCTTCAAGAGTTGCATGAATTCTTTCAAGAAGTTCAACAGTAGCGGCAAGTGTTTTGTCACCCTTCATCGCCTTTTTAACTCTATCGATACGGCGTTCAAGAATCTCCATATCAGAAAAAATAAGTTCAAGATTTATAGTTTCAAGGTCGCGAATGGGATTGATATTTCCGTCAACGTGAATAATGTTATCATCTTCAAAGCAACGAACAACGTGTACAATAGCGTCAACCTGACGAATGTTATCAAGGAACTTGTTTCCAAGTCCTTCACCCTTTGATGCTCCCTTAACAAGACCTGCTATATCAACAAATTCAATAACCGCGGGTGTGAATTTTTCAGGATTATACATTTCTGCCAAAACATCAAGACGGTAGTCAGGCACTGCAACAATTCCAACATTGGGCTCGATAGTGCAGAATGGATAGTTTGCAGATTCTGCTCCTGCGTTTGTCAATGCATTAAACAAGGTACTCTTTCCCACGTTGGGAAGTCCCACTATACCTAATTTCATAATTCTTTAAATCTCCTTTATTTTCAAGGCAAATGGGTTTATTTGCCCCAATTTTACCCCATTTTATTATTTAACACTTTATTATATCACATTGACTCTTTTTTTTCAATAGCCCTTTTTCATTTTCTTGCTATCACAACAAATTTTCTTCATATAAGTAAAAGGAACGAACTTTTTGCTCGTTCCTTTTGATTAAATGTTTTCAATTGCAATGACAAGTCCCCGAATCAAATCATCCAAGCTCATCGATGGCTCTTTATTCTGCTCTTTAATATATGGCACGTGTATAAAAGCAACTCTTGTTTCGCTCTTATTGAAACGTGCCAACAAGGTGTAAAGCACGTCGTTACAAACGTATGCACCGGCAGAATAGGATATGTGCGCGCTTATACCTGCATCATTTATCACCTGTGCTATTTTTCTAACAGGCAAAGTTGAAAAGAATGCACAATCACCACCCTCAATAATTGGTTCGTCCTTCGGCAGATTACCATTGTTGTCGGGAATTGAAGCGTTTCGAAGATTTATTCCCACAAGTTCAGGTGTAATCGCACCCCTGCCCCCTGCTTGACCGACACAAAGAATAGCATCAGGGCAAATCTCATCTGCCTTTTCTAACACAATTTTAGCAGCATCAGAAAACGCGACAGGAATACACAGTTTTGTGACTTCATATTCATTTATCTGATTTGGCAATCGATTAACTGCCTCCCATGATGGATTTATTTGCTCACCACCAAAGGGTTCAAATCCAGTTATCAAAATCTTTCTCATTGTTTTACCTTATACTCTATTCACTGAAATTGTGTGTACCTTTGCAGGTGCTTCTTCCACGGCATAGCCAAACAAAGCACCAAGGACGGGTGAAAATCCTTCGGGAATACCGAGTCTTTTCATAAGGTCGGGGGATTGAGAGACAATAGCAGGTGCGCCACCAAGTATAACACTGTCAATTCCCATATCGGTTGCCGCAAGCACCATATTTTCAACCACAATACCTGCATTAATGCATTCCATTTCATGTGACAAAATTGAAGGTGTGATAGAAACCATCACCATGGTTTTTGCACCAAAATCAGTATCTTTTTTAATTCCCATCTTCGCAAAAAACATTTTAGCAGCGAGTTCATTAATTTCTTTAATCATATCCTCACTCTCAATAACCGTGATGTGCAACGCTTCATATTGCGCCATTGCAACGGGTGAAGCAAAAGCTGCCTTAAGTATAGTTTCAAGAGCCTCTTGTGGTATTCTCTCACCCGTATACGCTCTTGTTGATTTTCTTGATAAAATAGCATCCAATGTATTCATAAATTTCTCCTTAATTTTCATTTTTATCATTATATCACCTTTTGTTAACAAAATCAATAATATTATTTTTATTCATTTTACTGATTGACAAATTAGAAAAATTGTTGTATAATATTTGTAAAGTTTGACAAATAAATAACAAACTATTTTATATTTAAAGGAGATTTATTATGGCAAGATTTGTTCTTAACGAAACATCCTACCACGGCAAAGGCGTAATTGCAGAAATCGCAACTGAAATTAAGGCTCGTGGATTTAAAAAAGCATTTGTATGCTCCGACCCCGACCTTATCAAGTTTGGTGTTACAAAGAAGGTAACTGATATTCTTGATGGCGCGTCAATCGCATACGACATCTATTCAAACATCAAACCCAACCCAACAATTGAAAACGTTCAGACAGGCGTTGAAGCATTCAAGGTAAGTGGCGCTGACTGTATCGTTGCAATCGGTGGTGGTTCTTCTATGGACACTGCAAAAGCAATCGGTATCATCATCGAAAACCCTGAATTTGCAGACGTTCGCTCTCTTGAAGGCGTTGCTCCCACAAAAAACAAATGCACACCCATTATCGCAGTTCCCACAACTGCTGGTACTGCTGCTGAAGTTACAATCAACTATGTAATTACAGACGCCGAAAAGAATAGAAAAATGGTTTGTGTTGACGTTCACGACATCCCCGTTGTTGCAGTAGTTGACCCCGATATGATGGCTTCTATGCCCCGCGGTCTTACAGCTGCTACAGGTATGGACGCTCTTACACACGCAATCGAAGGCTACATCACAGGTGGCGCTTGGGAAATGAGCGATATGTTCCACATCAAAGCTATTGAACTTATCGCAAAGCATATTCGTGGTGCAGTTGACAACACTCCCGAAGGCCGTGAAGGTATGGCTCTTGGTCAGTACATCGCAGGCATGGGCTTCTCTAACGTAGGTCTTGGTATCGTTCACTCCATGGCTCACCCCCTTGGCGCTCTTTACGATACACCCCACGGTGTTGCTAATGCAATTATCCTTCCTACAGTTATGGAATACAACGCACCTGCTACAGGTGAAAAGTATAGAGATATCGCAAAGGCAATGGGCGTTTGCGGTGTTGATGCTATGACTCTTGAAGAAGCAAGAGCAGCAGCAATCGCAGCAGTTAAGCAGCTCTCTGTTGATGTAGGAATCCCCACAGACCTTAAGGCAATCGTAAAACCCGAGGATCTTGACTTCCTTGCACAGTCCGCATTTGACGATGCTTGCCGTCCTGGTAACCCCAGAGCAACAAGTGTTGAAGAAATCAAAGAACTTTATCTTAAGCTCATGTAATTTTAATTAAATACATAATGCACCAAGCAATTTGCTTGGTGCATTTTTTATTTTCAAACGAAAAAATTGTTAACTTTATAATTTTTTAACAATCTTCTCACTTTTTTGCAAATAATTGTTGCAATTTGAATCGATTTGTGTTATAATTTTTTATGAACATAACAATTGGTTCAAAATTTGTTCTCTTTTTGTCAACATTTGTAAAATTTTGCTCAAAAAATTAATAAAAATATTATTTTTGGTTTTTGAATAGCAGAACAAATATTGTTATAAATTAGACAAACTGCTTTTAGATAAATCAATTCCCCGCGGAGGTATTATTAATGTTAGATACTAAAATTTTGGTTATTGACAACGATCTTGCAATGTGCGAAACACTTAAAAATTATTTTGAAAAAGAAGGTTATGAAATAAAGGCAGTTAACGACGGAATTTCTGGAATAGATAGTTTTAAACTCTATGACCCCGATATAGTTCTGCTTGACATTATGCTTCCTAAAAAAGATGGTTGGCAGGTTTGCCGTGAAATTCGCGAAGTGTCTAACAAGCCCATAATTATGATTAGTTCCAAAAGCGACACTTTTGATAAAGTACTTGGCCTTGAACTTGGCGCAGACGATTACGTTGTTAAGCCATTTGACATCAAGGAGCTCTCTGCAAGAGTTAAAGCAGTACTTCGTCGTACTCGTTCACATAGTGCGCCAAAGAATGATAATGAGATTATCAAGTTTGAAAATATTGAAATTAGTCTTCAAAAATATGAATTAAAACTCTGTGGAAAATCCGTTGACGTTCCACCAAAGGAATTGGAGCTTCTCTATTTCCTTGCCTATAATAGAAATCGTGTCTTCACTCGCGACCAACTTCTTGACAAGGTTTGGGGATTTGACTATCTCGGAGACTCAAGAACAGTTGACGTACACGTTAAACGCCTTCGTGAAAAGCTTGAAGGTGTTAGTGAAAAATGGGTACTTAAAACTGTTTGGGGTGTTGGTTATAAGTTCGAAATACTTGAATAATTACATAAAAACACTGACCGAGCAATCGGTCAGTGTTTTTTTGAAATATCACTTGAAAAATTGCCAATAATATGGTAATATATAAAATGGATTAATTTGTGATGATTGGAGTAAATACAATGATTATCGAACTTGAAGAATACAAATATAAATTAATTGGTATGAGAAAGGACATAGCGGAGCTTCACGATGCGCTTCGCATAGCAGAACTCACAAAGCAGGTAAACGAGATGGAAGAAAAAACTCTCGACCCTGATTTCTGGTCCGATCAAACCAATTCATCAAAGATTTTGCAATCAATCAAGCAGGGCAAGAAAAAGCTTGATGAATTCAATGGCCTTGCACAGCGTCTTGAGGATGCTATCGCACTTGCCGATATGGCAATTGAAGAAAACGAAGAAGGTTATGCCGAGGAAGTAAAGGCAGAACTTGAATTTGTTGAAAAGGAAGAAGAAAGAATGAGAATTGAAATTCTTCTTTCAGGTCAGTATGACCACAACAATGCAATCGTTTCGTTCCACCCAGGTGCTGGTGGCACTGAGGCGCAGGACTGGGCACAGATGCTTTATAGAATGATTACTCGTTGGGCAGAAGCACACGATTATACAGTTAAGCTCCTTGACTGGCTTGATGGTGATGCGGCAGGCATCAAGAGTGCAACAATTATGGTTGAAGGTGAAAATGCATACGGCTACCTCAAGAGTGAAAACGGCGTTCACCGTCTTGTAAGAGTTTCTCCCTTTGACGCAAACGGCAGACGTCAAACATCCTTTGCATCAATCGAAGTAATGCCCGAATTTGAAGATGACAACACAATTGAACTTCGCATGGAAGACCTCGATATTACTGCACACCGTTCAAGTGGTGCGGGTGGTCAGCATATTAACAAAACTGACTCTGCTATCCGTATTTTGCACAAACCCACGGGTATCGTTGTTGGTTGTCAGACTGAAAGAAGCCAGCTTCAAAACAAAGAAACCGCTCTTAAAATGCTTAAATCCAAGCTCCTTGAAATCAAGATAAGAGAGAATCTTGAAAGAGTTGAAGATATTCAAGGCAATAAAGCAAATATCGAGTGGGGCTCACAGATAAGATCTTATGTATTTATGCCCTACACCCTTGCTAAAGACACAAGAACAGGCCACGAAAACGGCAATATTCAAGCGGTTATGGATGGCGATATCGACGGATTTATCAATGCATATTTGAAACATATAACAAAATAATAAATAAAAGCTTCCGTTTAATACGGAAGCTTTTTGTATTGTGTAAATACCCACTCGGCAAAATTATAGTTGGCATATATATCACTTACTATAAAGCATAGAAAATATGTCATAATAATTAGAACAAGAAAAATTCTTTCCCATTTGTTTTCTGAATTTTTCATCCCATCTCCAAACGACAATTCTAACCTCAAAGTCAATCTATATATTTCATCAGTGAATAAAGCATATTTGCCACTTGTGCCCGTGTAATGCTTGAATTTGGTGAAATAGAACCACCAACACTATTAAGAATGCCAAGATTGTTCAAAACATATATTGCATCCTGTGCCCAAGTTGGTATATCATTTCTATCCGGGAAAATTGGCTTCACTGTGGGCACTTCTGCATCGACTAATTTGCTCACGATAAGAGCCGCTTCTGCTCTTGTAATTTCGCGATTGGGTTCAAAAAGGTAATCTCCATTCGCATTAACCGAACCACTTATAAGCCCCAAATCTCTTGCTTTTTTTACATATCCCTTCATACTTGCAGGAATATCACCGTCATCATCAAATCCCGTATCCAAGACAGTTTGAATATCCCCATAACCTATGGCATTCATAAGCATAGCAACGAAATCCACTCTACTCACAGCTTTCTCGGGCATAAAATATGTGTTATTTCCAATGCTAACTCCACTCATAATGCCATCTTCAACCAAGGTCATGGCGGCATGATGATCCCTATGCCCCTGCATATCGCAGAAAACCACGTCCCCTTTCAGTTTTTCAACTGTAAAACTAACCTTTCTTGATGATGAATAGTTTCCGTATTTATCAACTGCTACATATTCAAAGCTATCCTCACCAAAATAGAGTCCTTTGGGTGTATAGGTATATTCTCCACTCTTTCCGTCAAAGTCAAGTACGCCGTTTTTAGCGTAGGAAACCACCTCATATCTTAATTCATCACCATCGGCGTCATACCCACCAATCTTCCCATAAACAGCTATCGTTTGATGAGTGCTCACAGCAAGTGTACGTTCATCCTCTAAAGCAAGTGTGGGGGCTGCATTTTCACGAGTTAAAAAATAGAGATTACAAGTCATCTCATATGAGCCACCATTCACTTTGAACTTAAAGCACGATTGTGTAACACTCTCATTATTTGCTTTGTAATTTAGCAAACTCAAATTTTCACGCGAAATTGTTTGACCTGCATTGACAGTAACATCTCCCACGCACAAGCAACCGTCCACGAGCTCTGGAATACTAGTAATAGTAATGGAACTTAGTTCAGTTGTGTTAAGATATCTTTCAAAATCATCTGCAGAAAACACTATTTTGTTGTTCAACATAGCACATTTTGCCATATCATTTTGCTTTGCTATAACCGAAAGAGCGTTTGATACATCAAGTGTTGCATCATTCTTTTGCTCTCTTACCACCCCAATGACTGTAAACACTAAAGCCATCGCGATAAACGAAAAAGTAATAAATCTTTTCATAAATTCCCTCTCAAAAAATAACTTAATAAATTATATCGTTACCAAATAAAATTTATGCAAATCAAAAGCAAATATTGTAATTGTGTTAAAAATAGTGTATAATATATTCATCACTTAAAAAGGAGGATAATATGCAATTTAAAAACAAATTTGTCGGTCTTACTGTAAAAGAAATATTGACAGAAGAACTCGGATTTTCTAAACGCGCTATAACCTCCTTGAAATTGCGTCCAGACGGAATACTCATTAATGGTGAGCACGCTACCGTTCGCGCGAAGATAAAGGAAAATGATATATTAACTATAAATTCAGATGATGTTGTCAATAATGAAGAAAAGCTTGTTCCCTCTTTGGTTTTGCCTGATATAGTGTATGAAGATGACGATATAATCGCAGTCAACAAGCCACCCTTTATGCCAACTCATCAGTCGCAAGGACATTTTTATGATACGCTTGCAAATTCTCTTGCATACTATTTTAAATTGCAAGAGCGTCCCTTTGTGTTCCGCTCTGTCAATAGACTTGATAGAAACACAAGTGGCATAGTTCTTGTTGCTAAGAATCGACTTGCTTCCTCTAAACTCTCAAATCAAATGAAAAATGACGAAATCAGCAAAAGCTACATAGCAATTTTGCAAGGAGAACTTGACAATGATGAAGGCATCATAGAAACTCATATTCGCCGCAAAGAAAAAAGCATTATATTGCGTGAGGTTTGTGAAAAAACAGAAGATTCAAAAATAGCAATAACCTCATATAAGGTCTTGGCAAAAGAAAATGGTCTTTCTTTGGTTTTAGCAACCCCAATAACAGGAAGAACACATCAGTTGCGCGTCCATTTTTCGCATATTGGAGCGCAAATACTTGGAGATGACCTTTATGGAGAACCATCTCCACTTATAAATCGCCATGCATTACACGCTTATAAGCTTTGTTTCTCACACCCCGGAACACACAAAAGCATTGAGCTCTTTGCTTCTCTCCCTACCGATATGAGAAATATTATAGACAAATATTTTGGAAAGGATATTATCAAATAATGGAACAAAACAATAAAATCAAAGTGCCAAAATTCGCTTACATTTTATTCGGCATAGCGGCTTTATCCGTTGTTATTTATATCATAGCCACTATAAATACGGCATTTGCAGATTTTTTTAATAGATATATTTCATCCGCTCTGCGCGGAACTTTGGCTCTTATGACGAATATATTGCCAATATCTTTGGCAGAATTATTCATTATCCTCTCCCCTGTAATATTGTTCTTTATTATTAGAGCTGCAATAAAAAAATATAGCGCATCATGGCACGATGTCGGTATTTTTACTATCACAATTCTTTCAATACTCTCCCTCTTATTTAGTGGATTTGTTTTCATATTTGGAACAGGATATCACAACTATTCACTTGACCAAAAGCTCGAACTTGACAAAAAAGAAGTTACTGCTAAGGAGTTAGCCGAAACGGCTGAATGGTTGATAGATGAAGTAAACGTTTCTCTCCAAGCTGTTGAATTTCAAGAAAAAAGCTCATCTATAAATCCACATACGATACGCAAAACGAACAATTTATTACTTGACTCCTATAAAAAATTAAGTAATGAATATACTTTTCTTCCAAAGCTTGTATCATTTGTTAAGCCCATTATTTTGAGCAAACCTATGACTTACACTCATATTTCAGGAGTTTATACCTATTTTACAGGTGAAGCAAACGTTAACACTAATGCACCTGACTACTCTATTCCCTACACCATCGCACACGAGCTTGCACATCAGAGAGGAATCGCCCGTGAGGACGAGGCAAATTTCATCGCCTTTCTTGTTTGTATCAATGCAGACGACCCCTATATTAAATATTGCGGATATATGAATCTCTGCGAATATGTACTCAATGCTCTTTATAGTGCAAATCAAGAATTGTGGGAAGAAACCTATCAAAAGCTTGATAATCGCGCAATATATGAGATGATTGCATATAATAAGTTTTATGAAAAATATCAGGATAACGTGGTGGGTGAGATAAGTGGCGCAATAAACGATGCCTATCTTCAAGCAAACGGAACAGAAGGTTCACGAAGTTATGGACTTGTAGTAGACCTCGCAGTTGCATATTTTCACAAAGAAATAGAAAATTGAATATCATATTAAAGGAATTTCTTTTAAGATTTAATAAAATATTTATCAAATCATAAAAAAACTATTCCATTTTTGGCAGTTATATGTTATACTATTGTTATAGATAATAATGAATATAACTGCCAATCTTTTTGGAGGATTACATATGGAAAAAATTGTCATTAATGGAGGACGCAAGTTATATGGCGACGTTTATATCAATGGTATGAAAAACGCCGCTCTTCCCATAATATTTGCTACCATCCTCACTTCCGATAAATGTATAATTGAAAATGTTCCCAAAGTTAGCGATATAACTATGTCATTTGACATTCTTCGAGCAATGGGTGCAAAAATTAAATATTTGAATGATACAACTGTTAAAATTGATACAACTGAACTTGAGGGTGGAGATACTCCTTTTGACCTCGTTTCAAAAATGAGAGGTTCAACATATCTCCTTGGCGCAGAGCTTGCTCGATTTAACAAATCAAAGGTTGCCTTCCCCGGTGGATGCAATTTTGGAACTCGTCCGATTGATATGCATATCAAGGGATTTGAAGCTCTTGGTGCTACAGTTTCTCAAGACGAAAATTACGTCTATGCAGATGCATCTGACGGTCTTGTTGGCAACTCAATTTACTTTGATATCGTGTCAGTTGGTGCAACAGTTAACCTTATGCTCGCGGCAACACTTGCAGAGGGACAGACCATAATCGAAAACGCAGCACGCGAACCCCATATAGTTGACCTTGCAAACTTCCTCAACACCTGTGGTGCAGATATTAAGGGTGCAGGTACGGGCATTATTAAAATAAATGGCGTTAAAAAGCTCCACGGATGCGTTTATGATATCATTCCCGATATGATTGAAGCTGGCTCATATATGTGCGCGGTGGCGGCTACGGGTGGCGAGGTTAACATCAAAAACGTAATTCCTAAGCACTTGGAGATTATTTCAACCAAGCTTATTGAAATGGGCGTTGAAATTGAAACACACGATGACTCTCTCACCGTGCGTTCAACGGGTAAATTAAAGCCAACCAATATTCAAACTCTTCCCTATCCCGGTTTTCCAACCGATATGCATCCACAGTTTTCAACATTGTTAGCTATCGCAGATGGTGAAAGCACAGTTTATGAAACTATTTGGAAAAACCGCTTCAAATATGTTTATGAGCTTGAAAAAATGGGTGCAAATGTTATGGTTAATGAGCCATTTGCAGCATTTAAGGGAGTTGAAAAGCTCCATGGTGCATGCGTTCGCTCCGTTGACTTGCGCGCAGGCGCAGCTATCGTTATAGCTGGTCTTGTTGCCGAGGGCACAACCGAAATCACCGATATTTTCACCATTGAGCGCGGATACCTCGATATCGTTGGTAAACTCCGTGAACTCGGTGCAGATATCTCAAAAATCTACATTGATGAGAATGCGTTTATTTAATCTATATTAAATATATAAAATAAAACTGCCCCCATTTTGAGGGCAGTTTTATTATGTAAATCATTGACTTTTATTAAAAAATATGATAAAATATTATGTTAGTAAAACATATATAAACTTACATTAAGTAGGAAAATGAAGAGTAATAAATTATAATTTCAATTGGGAGAAAAATATGAACGAAATTTTTGAAAGAATAAAAGAGCTTCGTAAAACTTTGTCATATCATGCAAAACGTTATTACGTTTATGATGACCCCGAAATTTCGGATTTTGAATATGACCGTCTTTATGCCGAGCTTGTCCGTCTTGAAGAAGAAAATCCCGAATATTTTGATCCCACATCCCCCACTTGTCGCGTTGGTGGAAAGCCACTTGATAAATTTGAAAAGGTTACTCACACAGTGCAGATGAACTCTCTCTCCGACGTGTTTGAATACGAAGAAATTCGTGATTTCGTTGACAGAATGGCAGGAATTGTTGAAAATCCCATCTTTTCAGTAGAACCTAAAATTGACGGACTTTCAGTTGCTCTCACATACGAAAATGGTGTTCTCACAAACGGAGCTACCCGTGGTGATGGCACAATTGGTGAGGACGTAACACAAAATATTAAAACGATAAATTCAATTCCATTGTCAATAGACACCCCCCTTTCATTCTGCCTTCGTGGTGAGGTATATATGCCAAGAAAGGTTTTCTATGCCTTAAATGAAGAGCGCGAGAAGAAGGGACAACAGCTCCTTGCAAATCCAAGAAATGCAGCTGCAGGCTCACTTCGTCAACTTGATCCCAAGATTTGTGCAGATAGAAAGCTCGATATTTTCATTTTCAATCTTCAATCTGGCGATATTTTCGGTGACGACAAAACACCCACTTCCCACACCAACACACTTGATACAATTAAAGAGCTTGGTTTCACAGTTCTTCGCAATAGAGTTTGCGTTTCTTCATACGAAGAAATAATTGCTCATATTGAACATCTTGGTGCTATGCGTGATGATCTCCCCTATGATATTGACGGCGTTGTTATCAAAATTGATACACTTGCCGACAGAGTTAAAATTGGTGAGGGCACTAACACTCCCAAATGGGCTGTAGCATATAAATTCCCACCTGAAGAAAAACAGACAAAGCTCACCGATATTACAATAGCCGTTGGCAGAACAGGTGTGCTTACTCCCACTGCTATTCTTGAACCTGTGCGACTTGCAGGAACAAGTGTATCGCGCGCGACATTGCATAATCTTGACTTTATTCGCGAAAGAGATATCAAGCTTGGTGATACAGTAACTGTTAGAAAAGCAGGCGATATTATCCCTGAGGTGCTTTGCGCTCATCCCGAAAGACGAGATGGCACAGAGGTTGAATTCTATATGCCAACTCACTGCCCTTCTTGTGGAGAACCCGTAATTCGTGATGACAATGATGGCGCGGCAATTCGTTGCACAAATTCATCCTGCCCTGCCCAACTCTCTCGTAGCATTGAGCATTTTGCTTCCAAGGGCGCTATGAACATTGATGGTCTTGGCCCTCAAATTGTAAACGCGTTGCTTGATAACGGACTTATTAAAGATTGCGCAGACCTTTATACGCTTGATGTAGAAAGTGTAGCCAAAATTGAAAGAATGGGTAAAAAGAGTGCGCAAAATCTTATTAATTCAATAAACAACTCAAAGAGCGCAGGACTTGAACGCTTGATTTATGCTCTTGGTATTAGAAATATCGGTGAAGTTGCCGCAAATGCTCTTGCAGATAGATATAAAACTCTTGAAAATTTGATGAATGCAAATAAAGAAGAGTTGTGTGAAATTCAAGATTTTGGTGAGATAACTGCAGATTGCGTAATCGACTTCTTCTCTCACGAGCAGAATGTTGAACTTTGCAAAAAGCTTATCGATTTAGGTCTTAACACAAATTCAACTTTCGTTCAACTTGACAACCGCTTCGAAGGGCTTACCTTCGTGCTCACGGGAACTTTGCCCACAATGAGTCGCGATATCGCAAGTGGTATGATTAAGGATAGGGGTGGCAAGGTTGCAGGTTCTGTTTCTTCTAAAACAAGCTATGTTTTAGCAGGAGAAGATGCAGGAAGCAAGCTTGTCAAAGCCAAAAACCTTGGAATCAATATAATTGACGAAGAAGAATTTCTTAAAATGTGTAATTAATTAACTGATTATGTTATAGTAGCCCCGTGTATTGCAGTATTCCATTGTAAATACCCTCTGCAAAAAGCTCGGGGCTATTATTCATCAAATTAGCATCCCCCGAATTTGAAATAAACCCCATTTCAACAAGAACTGCAGGCATCTGTGTTTTACGTAAGACGTAAAGTCCGGGACGCTCAACAATACCACGGTTTCTAAGTCCTGTAATTCGATTCAACCAAATAAGTATATTCTCACCAAGTTCACTTGCAACGCTTGGCTCGTCATATACAAGCACTTCACTTCCTGAAACGGCAGAATTTGTTGAGGCATTGGTGTGCAGACTCACAAAATAATCTGCACCAAAAGCATTCGCCTCATCAACACGAATGCGTAAACTACTCGCATTTGTATTTCCAAGCGAACTTTCGGGTGTGGGACGTGAAACTCTAACGTCAAAATTTCCATTTGAACGCAACAGGTCAGCAAGACGAAGTCCTACCTCATAGGTAATGTCTTGCTCAACAAATCCATTCCCTTCCGCACCAGCGTTTGGTGATGAAGGATTGTGTCCCTGATCTATATATATTTTAATAGCCATAATTACCCCCATTATTTTCGTTAATATCATTTTATGTATGAACACAACTTGTGTGAAAGGAGCAATATGAGTAGCATTAAATCCACAAATTTGGATTATGAAAAAAATAAAATCGAAAAAGGTATGCTCTATCTTGTGGCAACACCCATCGGTAACCTTGCCGATCTTTCAGAGCGTGCTATAAAAGTGCTCTCCGAGGTCGATTTTATAGCCGCAGAGGACACAAGAAACTCAATGAAGCTTCTTTCCTATCTCGGAATACAAAAACCGATGGTTTCTTATTTTGAACATAACAAGAGAGAACGCGGTCAAGTTATTGCCGACCGCCTTAAAGGTGGAGAAAGTTGTGCGCTCATTACTGACGCAGGCACTCCTGCCATAAGCGACCCCGGTGAAGATATCGTGGCACTTTGTGCAGAACAAAATATTCCTGTTACCTCAATCCCCGGTGCGTGCGCAGGTATCGTTGCACTTACGCTTTCAGGACTCCCCACCGGTAGATTCTGCTTTGAAGGATTTCTCTCTGCCAACAAGGGTGAGCGTCGTGAGCGTCTTTTGGAGCTTGAAAACGAAAAGCGCACAATGATTTTCCACGAGGCTCCACACAAACTTAAGGCAACCCTTGAAGATATGAAAAACACCTTTGGTGAAGATAGAAAAATTTCTCTTTGCCGAGAACTCACAAAGAAAAATGAAGAAGTTCTGCGCTTAACACTAAAGAGTGCTGTCGAATACTATGAGAATAATGCTCCAAGAGGTGAGTATGTTCTTATAGTTGAAGGAAGCAACAAAAAAGCACAAAAAGAAAACTTCTTTGAAAATATGAACATAGAAGAACATGTGAATTTCTATATTTCAAACGGTCTTTCAAAAATGGATGCAATTAAATCTTGCGCCAAGGATCGTGGAGTTCACAAAAACGTAATTTATAAAGAAATCTGTAATTAGGAGATAAATCTTATGAAAAAAAGAGTTGGTATCGTAGGTGCTACCGGCATGGTCGGTCAAAGATTTCTTACATTACTTGAAAATCATCCCTATTTTGAGGTAACTGTTCTTGCCGCTTCTTCGAGAAGTGCAGGAAAAACCTATGTAGAGGCAGTTGGCTCTCGTTGGAAGATGAGCACTCCCATCCCTGAGGAATATAAAAATATTACTATAATTGACGCGCAAAAAATAAACGAAATCGCACCACTTGTTGATTTTGTTTTCTGCGCAGTTGATATGAAAAAGGACGAAGTAAAGGCGCTTGAAGAAGCGTATGCGAAAGCAGAAATCCCCGTAGTTTCAAACAACTCGGCTAATCGCTTTACACCAGATGTTCCTATGGTTATTCCCGAAGTAAACCCCGAGCATCTTGCAATTATTGAGGCGCAAAAAACTCGTCTTGGAACAAAGCGTGGCTTTATCGCAGTAAAACCAAATTGCTCAATTCAGTCCTATGTTCCCGCTCTCACTCCCCTTCTTCAGTTCGAACCCTATGAAATAGTTGCCACAACTTATCAGGCAATCTCGGGTGCTGGAAAAACCTTTGCCGAATGGGAAGAAATGGTTGACAACGTCATTCCTTATATCGGTGGTGAGGAAGAAAAAAGTGAACAAGAACCCCTAAAAGTTTGGGGAAATATTGAAAACGGAGAGATTGTAAAAGCAAAAGCTCCCGTTATTACAACACAGTGCATTAGAGTTCCCGTAACTGACGGACACACTGCTGCCGTGTTTGTAAAATTTAGAAACAACCCCACAAAAGAGCAAATTTTGTCCGCTTGGGCAAATTTCCGTGGTGAGCCTCAAGAACTTGAACTTCCACACGCTCCAAAGCAGTTTATTACTTATTTTGAAGAAGACAATCGCCCACAAGCAAAGCTCGATCGCGATATATACGGTGGAATGGGCGTAACCGTTGGACGTCTTCGTGAGGATCATGTTTACGATTATAAATTCGTAGGGCTTTCTCACAACACACTTCGTGGTGCAGCAGGCGGAGCGGTACTCATCGCTGAGCTTCTTTATAAAAAAGGATATTTTGATTAAAAAGGACATAATACTATGACTTTAAAATTAGTTCTTGATAGATATGAAGAAAATATCGGTGTATGCCTTGATTTTGATGATAAAAGATATCTCATTCCCAAAGAAATTTTGGGCGATATGAAGGTCAACGATATCTTCAATATTGAATTTGACGGAGAAAACTTTTTAAATCCCGTTTTTTTAGCAGAAGAAACAGCAGAAAAGAAAGAAGCAATCTCCACACGAATGAGAAAACTTTTCAATATGAATAGACACAGGAGACCTCCGAGATTATGATGAATTTTGATGCAAAAATTAAAGATTTCTCCTATGCTATTCTCTGCTCTGCGGAAAATCAAGCGCTTAAAAAAGTAGTTTTTTCAAAGCACAAGGATAAGAGCATACTTAAAACTGTTTTGACATTGAAAAATATCTCTGGTAAACTCTGCCTTCAAGCAGAGAGCTTTCACACAGATAACAAGGCAAAGCACGAAAATATATATATTGATGAAAATACACAAGCATCCCTTTGCGCACTGATTGATTCTGCTATGCAAGTAAATCTCATCACAACCGCAGGTGAATGCGAATACAAGGCATCAAAATCGGGCAAGATAACGCTTATTGGTGTAAATAATCTCATGCAAAAAATATCCTCTGGCAACAGCCAAAAGGTTGAAATTTTGGGCAACAATCAAGAAAAAAAGTATATTATCACACCCGACGCCCCCTTTCTTCAATATCTTGGAGTAAGTGATAAAAACGGCAGAATTCACGACAAAAAACAATCGAAATATAGACAAATAAATAAATTCGTTGAAAATGTTCGTGATATTTATCCCAACCTCAATAGTGATGGTGAACTTGTTGTTTACGACCTCTGTTGCGGAAAGAGTTATCTCTCTTTTGCAGTGTATCACTATCTAAAAAACGTGATGGGACGCGACGTTAAAATGTATGGCGTTGATTTGAAGGCCGACGTAATTGAATATTGCAACAAGGTTGCAACGGATATTGGCTTTGATAATCTTAAATTTTTCTGCGCCGATATAACTCAGTATGAGTGCGAAAAGAAACCCGACCTTGTGATTTCTCTCCACGCGTGCGATATTGCAACCGATATTGTGCTTGATAAGGCAATAAAGGAAAATGCAAAGGTTATTTTGTCTACTCCCTGTTGCCACCACGAATTAAATCACACAATCAACTGCAAAGAGCTTTCTTTTGTAACGGAATATTCAATGCTTCGTCAAAAGCTTTGTGATGCGGCAACCGATGCACTCCGCCTTAAGCGACTTGAGGCAAACAACTATTCATGTGTTGCTCTTGAGCTTATTGACCCCGAGGAAACACCGAAAAATATTCTTCTTCGTGCAATAAAGAAGTCAAACTCACCTGCAAATCTCAAAAAAGCGGATGCGGCTAAACAAGAATATGAAGCGGCAAGAAGATTTTTACTTGGAAAATGACATATAGAAGCCTAAAGAATTTTATTAATAAAAACACACAAAAACATAATAGCAAAATTTTTGACTTGATATCGAAGGATATCAAGTCAAAAATTATATTGATTGTTGGAAATAGGACATGCAATGTCGCTTCTTTCCTATGTTCAATTATGTCTGCTTGTGAAATAAGTCATACCCACTACATTAATGCTAATAGAGTTGACTTTAACAAGCGATTTTTACATAACGAATTGACTATAAATCAAGAAATTATCTGCGAGAATGCAGAAAAGCTATTAAAAATCACAAAGAAATCACTTTCAAATGATGATTTGTTTTTGGCTATTACTCTTTCTATCAGTAATGATGAATATACTGTAATCGAAATGAGCGAGGAGTATTATAATCACACAAAGGAATATATTTCCCCATTTGCACTTATTCTATCTATTCAAGATGATGAAAAAGTGGCAAGTTTAATTAAAAAAGCACCTGATAGCATTAAAGAGATAATTTCTCTTTCTAACAAAGAAAATTTTGATTATATTTCAAACAAAACTAACGATAAGGGAGCACGGATAACTCTTGCTTCTGCTAATAAAATAACTATCGCAGACGCAAATCTGCTCGGTACAAGCTTTTATCATTATTCTTATTTGTATCATATCTCAGCGCTCGATTTGAACAATGTTTCTCTTGCTCATCTTGCTATAGAAAGTGCAAGTGTATTGTTCTCTTCTCCAAGACCATATATTTATAAAGGGCTTGATAGTGCACGACCTATACTTGAGTTTGAACTATATTCCCTCTCCCCCACAGTCCTTATGTGGAATGGTGAAGATGATTTTTCTCTACATCACAAAGTTCAATTCAAAATTGATGAGATAAAATAAAAACACCTGCATATAGCAGGTGTTTTTTCTATTTTGCAAGTTCAATTATCTTTAAGCAAAGTTGTGTATAATTAATACCTGCCGCAGCCGCTTCCTGTGGCAACAAGCTTGTCGGTGTCATTCCGGGCAACGCGTTTGCCTCAAGGAAGAAGAATTCACCGTGTTCATCCATAATAAAGTCGATTCTTGAATATGAGCCAAGGCGAAGCACTCTGTGTGCACGCTCGGCGTATTTTTGAAGTTTTTTAGTCAATTTTGAATCAATGTTGGCAGGACATTCCTCATGCGCCAATCCCGCCTGATATTTCACCTTGTAATTGTAAAAATCACCAGATGCAATAATTTCAATGGGGGGCAATGCCTTTCCGTCGAGGATTCCAACAGAGAATTCTCTGCCCACTACCTGCTCTTCAATAAGAATATTTTTAGAAAACTTCTCTGCCTCACGAAGCGCCTCGTCAAGCTCAATTTCACTAACAACTTTAGTAACACCCACACTTGAGCCGTTATCCGCAGGTTTCACAAAGCAAGGAACAAGCGCATTTAACTCCTCTCGGCTACTCTTGTTTGTGAGCCAACGAGCAGTTGGAATACCCTCCTGTGAAATAAGTTCCTTTGAAATAATCTTATCCATTGAAAGCATGCAACCAATGGATGAACTACCCGTAAAACGAATACCATTCATTTCAAGAAGTGCCTGAAGTTGACCATTTTCACCAACACCTCCGTGAAGTGCCAGAAAAGCAACGTCTGCCATTTTGCAAAAATCAATAACATTTTCACCCACGGGATCGCGTCTATCTCCGTTGGCTTTAATTAATGCTTCAAGGTCGGGTGCTGTTTCAGGTATTTTGTATTTGTATCTGCCAGACATATTGTCAAAGCACATTTCATCTTTTTCTATTCCGTAATAAAGGTCGACAAGCACGGCATTTTGTCCACACTCACGCAAAGCATTCGCAATTAGTGAGCCCGATGCTAATGACACATCTCGCTCCATACTGAGCCCGCCTGCCAAAACTACTATATTCATAAAAACACCTCTTTCTTAACTACTCAACTGCAATTTTTGCAAGTCCCGCTTCGCTAGTTTCTTTATAAGCAGGTGACATATCGTCCCCCGTTTCCTTCATAGCGATAACGACCTTGTCAAAGGATATTTTTCTTGTGTCAAAAAGCAAATCAGCAAGATTTGCCGCATTTATAGCACGCATTGCCGCAACCGCATTTCTTTCAATGCAAGGTATCTGCACAAGTCCACAAATTGGGTCGCAAGTAAGTCCTAAATGGTGTTCAAGTGCTATTTCTGCCGCATATTCAATCTTATCGATATCCATTCCATAAAGCTCTGCAAGAGCAGCTGCTGCCATAGAACAAGCGCTACCAATCTCTGCTTGACATCCACACTCAGCACCTGAGATTGATGCATTGTGCTTAATAAGGTTACCAACAACACCAGCAGTTGTGAGTGCCTTGATAATATCGTCATCAGTTGCTCCCTTTTTATGCTTGTGATAGAGCATTACTGATGGAAGAACGCCTGCCGCACCACATGTGGGCGCTGTAACTATCTTTTCACCCGCCGCATTTTGCTCACCAACGGCAAATGCAAGCGCGCAAACAAGTCGGTCCTCGCGTGTTTCACGGTTTTCATTCTCTTTATAGCTATTATATAATTGTTTTGCTTTTTTGTGCACACCAAGACCACCTGGCAAAATGCCTTCATCAGACATTCCTGCTATCATTGAGTGTTTCATAGCTTCCCATATTTTTTCCATATGGGCATAAAAGCCCTCGCCCTCAATCTCAAATGCATATTCCCAAATTCTAATGCCATTTTGACGACAATATTGCGCAATATCCTTAAAAGTGTCAAGAGGATAAATCATATCACTTTTTGCAAGAGTTTCACCATCTGCAATTATGCTTCCCCCACCAACACTGTAAAAACGTTGTTTTGCAACAATTTCCCCCTCGCTGATAGCAATTAAATCCATAGTGTTGGGATGTACTGTACACTCCGTATCAAAGTCAAATTCAACTTCACAAATTTGAGGCAAAAATGTTTGCTTTATAACGTAATCTGTGCCGTGCCCTTTGCCTGTTTTTGAAAGAGAACCATAAAGAATTGCCTTATAGCTTTCAGCAGGGTGTTCACTCTTAAAACGCAAACACGCGCGCTCAGGGCCTATTGTATGTGAACTTGAAGGCCCACGTCCTATCTTATAAAGCTCACGAAGAGATGCCATTCCACCCTCTTTTGTGATTTTTTTGCTTTGAGTTTCTTCATCTTGATAAAAATATGTTATTGATACACCAAAAATCTTGGCTATCTGCAAAAGATTTTTAGTTGAAGGATTAGAAAGATTTTTCTCCCATTTAGAAATTGCTTGCTCGCTAATCCCAAGTCGTTCTGCCAACTCACGTTGAGTAACACCCTTGGATTTTCTTAACTTTTTAATTCTTTCGCCTTGACTTCTCATTTTTTATCCCCTTTTAAAATCAACTTTAGGTTGAGTAAATTATAGCAAAATTCTATATATTTGTCAATAAATTATTGACATTTTAACAGAAAAAAGTTACAATAATATAGAGAAAATTTGCAAAGGAATTATTATGCCAAATATCATAGAAATAACTAATTTTAACGATAGCGCCCTTGACGTTTATGTGCGTCTTACAGGCTCACAGTTAAGAAACAAATTAGAACCAGAAAAAGGAATATTTATTGCCGAAAGTCCCACAGTTATTGAGGTTGCAATGAATTCAGGATGTATCCCTGTTTCATTTTTGACAGATGAGCGCCTTATTAAAAGCGGTGCAGTTGGGGACATTATTGCAAAATTGCCCGAAAACACCCCGATTTATACCGCCTCGCGTGATATTTTGACATCACTGACGGGATTTGAATTAACACGCGGTGCTCTTTGCGCTATGTTGCGCCCCACCCTTTCCACTGTTGAAGAATTGTGCCAAAATGCACGTAGAATTGCCGTTTTCGAGGAGATAACCGACTCAACCAATATCGGTGCACTATTTCGCTCAGCGGCGGCTCTTGGCATTGATGCAGTTCTTGTAACTCCAACTTGTTGCGATCCATTATGCCGTCGCGCAGTAAGGGTTAGCATGGGAACTGTATTTCAAGTTCCGTGGACCAAAATTGGTGAAACAAAAGCCGATTGGCCTGCAAAAATGCAGGATTTGAAAAATCTCGGCTTCAAAACTCTCGCTATGGCTTTGCGAAACGATACTATTGATATTGATAATCCACAACTTCACAAAGAAGAAAAACTTGCTATTATTCTTGGTACAGAGGGTACTGGCTTAACTCCAAAGACAATTGAAGATTGCGACTATACAGTTAAAATACCAATGTATCATAACGTGGACTCACTAAACGTGGGCGCAGCAGGTGCTATTGCTTTTTGGGAACTCGGCAAGAAAAGATAAAGATAAGGGCTTGGAAAACTCCAAGCCCTTTAATATTATTTTGCTGTAAATGTAATTGTTGCATATTCGCTTGTAAGAGCATCAATGACAAAGCTATATCCAAGCACTTCTCCGTTATCATCAGTTACTGAAGGCATTGTGTCGCCAACAACGTATGTGAAAGTATCTTCAGCTGACTTTATAAATTCAATAAGATTATCCTCTGTTCCGTATTGGTCGGAAGAGTCCGTATTGTTGTTATAAATATCGTAATACATTTCACCATCAAATTCTTCAGAATAAAGAGATGCATTTACATGATAAACTACAACACCATCGCGAGAGAAATATCCGTAATCATCCCCACCATTAAGTCCTGTGTTTTTGTAATACATAAGAACATAATATTCCTGATATACACCGAGTTTTTCGTTCCAGTTGTTTGCAATAATGATTGTATCCCCGTTCTTTGAAAAATCCTCAAGAGTAAGCGTTACGCTACCACTTGTAACAACAAGTCTTGATGTTGTAAGCCAACCAAGATTGAACTTTGAGAAAGCATTGTGGTCGCCAGTCATACCATCCATCATATCGCATCCATCAAGAAGAAGTGCGTTATCGGAATATGATGTATCATAATAGTCATCAAGACCAAGAATATGAGAAAACTCGTGAATAAATGTATAGGTGTTTCTTACCGAAGTATCATCATAATTAACATCTCCATTCTCATCATAACTCTCATAAAGGAACTGATAAGATGCCCAAACATAATCGTTTGCAGAAACTCCGTCATATTCATAGTAATAACCTTCATCATCAGTATAGATATTCCAATAGCGATATGCCCAATAGAAATCTTCTTCACCAATATCAAGAGTATTAATAAGAACTACGGAATCAATTATACCATTATTATCAGAGTCAAATTTTGAAAGGTCCATAGTGTCCTCAAGATATGCAAGTGCTTCGTCAAGAATCAACTGGTCACCAATAGCAACTTGATCACCATAGTAATCATACGTTGCATTATAATAATAGCTACTACTATTTTCAGGAGTGAACCAATAGTCAAGAACAGTTATGTCAAGTGTGAGCTGACCGTAGCTTGAAATATAGTAATAGTCATAAACTGAGTAGTAGTCAGTTTCACCACCCTGCGAAAAGGCATTAACAAGCGCGGAAATTGTGTATTCCTTGCTTGCAGCCGTAACATCTTTAAACTGTACAGGAATTACAAGCACTGCAGGAGAACCTGTTGTGGGACAGCCGTCAAGATAATAACCTTGGTCTGTTACGTCCTTAACCTTGTCCGCTTTTGTAAAATCAACGTTGAATATACCATTAGTTCCTGTGGGAAGCCCTACGCCTGCATTGGTAATAACATTAGCATCGGTTGAAGAAGATCCGCCCGAACCTGTGCCCGAGCCCGTGTTTGTACCACCACCCGAGCTAGTCATTTCATCTATATAATATACATACACATCAACTACGTATTCACCATCACTGTAATAGTATGACATATCAAGATAATAGTAATTATTTACAGTATAGTAATACCAAGTATCTCCGTATTCATCTTCCGCAGAATCATCGAAGTCGTACATCCAATCTATTATCGATTTATAATAGTCAAATTCTTCTTGAGTGTTACCATAGGTATAGAAATTAACTCCGTACTCACCCGTGCCGTCTTCATAATCAAACGTGTATTCCTCAACGTAGTATTCATCATTGGGAATAAACCAAATAGAAGTACCTACGTATTCTCTGAAAAGCTCTTTTTCTTCATCAGTGAAGTCGTTATAAATATGATCCTCTGATGGATCGTTGCCACCACCATTATTGGTTGTCGTGGTAGTTGTAGGTTTGGTTGTAGTTGTAGGTTTTGCTGTCGTAGTTGTAGAAGATGTAGTAGTTGTGGTAGGAGTTGTGGTACTTGTACTCGTAATATTGTTATCATTATCGTTTTTGCAAGAAGCAAATAATGATAAAATCAAAACAAGCACCAAAACCAAACTTAATATCTTTCTCATCATTCTATCCTCCTAAAAAAGTATATCTAAATTTATTTTAGCACAATATTTGACATATTTCAATATATTTTGATAAATATAGAACAATAAAAATCCCTCTCTATTTCTAATAGAGAGGGAATGGTGCACCAAAAAGGACTTGAACCTTCACGTCGGGGACACTAGATCCTAAGTCTAGCGCGTCTGCCAATTCCGCCATTGGTGCATATTGGGGAGCATTAAACTCCCCTTTTGTGTTTCAATTAGTTGTGAGAAGCAAGCCAAGCTTCAGCGTTTGCTTTGCTCATTCTCTTGATGCTCTCTGTGGGGTAAACGGACTCAGCGCCACCATTACCGTAGAGATAGTAGTTGCCCTTTGCTGTTACGAAAAGGATTTCTTCATAACCAGCGGGATCGCCATAGTAACCAAAAGTAACCTTCTTTACGAGAGTATCTACTTCTGTATCATATGTAACCTTGCAAATTACCTTGTTCATCGTCATTCTCCTTCAAATTTTATTTTTACTCATACATTATATACTTTTTTATTTGTTTTGTCAAAGGGTTTTTGGAGATTATTTTCAATTCTCCCCATTGTACAAAAAGTATAAACATAGCGTTCATTCACTGTGAAAAATGACTAAAATAATGGCAAAATACAACATTTTTTAGTTTTCAAAATATTCTGCAATCTTCATAGCAGTTGCTTGAATATCGCTTTCATTGTCGCACTCGATAATGATATCGGCATAACTTTCATAAAGAGGTGTGCGTATATCATAAATATCACGCAAGGTCTGTCCCTCATCCAAAATAACGCCACGACGTTTTAGATTTCCAAGACGTTTTTCAATAATATCATAAGACACCTTTAGATAGACCACAGTGGACGTCTTTTTCAAATGCGCCATTGCTTCCTTGCCAAAAATTGCAGAGCCACCGGTTGAAATGATAGAGTTATGTACCTTCATATTAGCCAAGGTGCTATTTTCGAGCTTTAAAAATCTCTCATTACCTATCTCATCTATTATCTTATGTAATCTTTTACCTTCGTTATGCTGAATAACAAGATCTGCATCAATAAAATTCTTACAAAGCATCTTTGCAAGAACAATACCAACTGTGCTTTTTCCAGCCCCTGGCATTCCAATAAGGGTTATATTACTTTCAAACATTTTGTGACTTCCTTCCCATCTCGCAAAGGTGAGATATCGGACATTTGTGACATTGAGGCGCACGAGCCGAGCATACATCTCTGCCAAACTGAACTATTCTATGACAAAGATCACTCTGCTCATCCGATTCAACAAGCTCTGACATAATAATTTCAACTTTATGGGGGTCTTTTAACTTTTGAGGATACATACCAAATCGACCACAAATTCTTATCATATGCGTATCAGCAACGATTGCGGGTTTGTGGAATATATCACCGAGCAAAAGATTGGCAATTTTGCGACCAACTCCTGGGAATTTTAAAAGTTCGTCCATATCGCAAGGCAAATTGCCTTGATACTCCTCATGAAGCATCAAACAAGCATCCTTAATATTCTTTGCCTTTGTTCTAAAAAGTCCACAGGGACGAATAATATCTTCAATTTCTTCATAACTCGCATATGCCAAACTTTCACAAGTTGGAAATTTTGCAAACAACTCCCTGCAAACAATATTCACTCGCGCGTCCGTACACTGAGCCGAAAGACGTCCCATAACGAGAAGCTTCCACGGCTCACCGTCAAATTCAAGTGCACAAACTGCCTCTGGATATATTTTTTTGAGTTCAACAATAATCTCGGCAATTTTTTCTTTTTTATCAGATTTTTTCATTCTATTCAACCTTAAATGATTTGATTATCATAACTCTACTAATATTTTCAAAATCAACCGCAGATTTTATAGTCGCGATTACCGAACGACTCGCATCGTCAAGTGTAATTTCGGTAACAGTACCAATTTTAAGACCATATGGATATATACTTCCGCTACCGCTACTCAAAACCACGTCACCAACTGCAATATTTGAAATATCAGCAAATCCCGTGGTGTAAAGAAAACGACATTCGTTTTCGTAGTATCCTTCAACTATACCTATCATAGCAGAGCGCTCAATAAGTGCGCCAACTGAAGAAGAAATATCAGTAATGCAAAGCACCTCACTTGTATTAAGTCCAACCTCGGTTACTCTACCAACAACACCCTGACCCGTGATAACCACCATTCCCTTTTCGATTCCATGAAGTGAGCCCTTGTTAAGTGTCAAAGTGCTGTGTGATGCTCCCGAATTTTTACCCACAACCGTGGCATCAGTAAATTCAAAGGTAGTGTTGTGATTTTTCACATCAAGGAAATCTTTAAGCCAAGCATTCTCCTCTTTGAGCACCTCAAGGTCGCTTTGAATCTTCTTGAGTTCCTCATTTTCTTGTCTTAATGCCTCATTTTCGGCAGAAATTCGGTCAAATTCAGTAAAATAATCAAAAAATCCCGTAATTCCGTCCGCACAATAATTGAATGCAGCTCTAAACGGAGTGGAAATAACGTTAAATGCGTCTTTTAAGAACCATGCGTGTCCGCTTGCTGAAAGCACAACGGAAAAAACCGTCAAGCAAAGCACCACGGTAAAGCATATTATAAAAAACTTGTTCTTAAAATAACGCATTTTTAACCTCTATAAATAACTTTATTTTCTACTAATAACTTCCTTGGCTTTCTTTGCAATATTCTCGGCAGTAAGTCCGTAATATTCCATAAGTGCAGGAACTGTACCCGAACGACCGAAGGTGTCTTCTACACCAACTCTTGCCATAGGCACGGGTGAATTTTCAACAAGTACCTCAGCTACTGCAGAGCCAAGACCACCATAGATTGTGTGCTCCTCAGCAGTAACAAGCGCACCTGTTTCACGCGCCGCCTTAACAAGAATATCCTTGTCAATGGGCTTAATTGTGTGAATATTAATTACGCGAGCAGAAATTCCCTCTTTTTCGAGCAATTCCTTTGCCTCAAGGCAAGTATTAACCATAAAGCCCGTACCAACAAGTGTCACGTCAGTACCGTCAGCCATCAAAACACCCTTGCCAAGCTCAAATTTGTAATCTTCGTCATTGAGAATGGGAAGCGCGTATCTACCAAATCGCATATAAACGGGGCCATCGTGCAAAAGAGATGCCTCAACAGCTGCTCTTGCTTCAACTGCATCACAAGGATTGATAATCACCATACCGGGGATAGAACGCATTAATGCAAAATCCTCGTTACACTGATGAGTTGCACCGTCCTCACCAACGGAAATACCACCGTGAGTAGCACCAATTTTAACGTTGAGATGAGGATAACCGATTGAGTTTCTAACCTGCTCAAAAGCACGTCCTGAAGCAAACATCGCAAAGGACGAAGCAAAAACGGGCTTTCCTGTTGATGCAATACCTGCCGCAACACTCATCATATTGCCCTCTGCAATACCGCAATCAAAAAATCTATCAGGAAACTGTTTTTTAAACATTCCTGTCTTTGTAGCTGCCGCAAGGTCTGCGTCAAGTACCACAAAATCATATTTGGGAGCAAGCTCACAAAGTGCATTACCATAAGCTTCTCTTGTTGCAATTTTCTTAACGTCTGCCATTGTCTTGCCCTCCTATTATATAAATCTTGTCTTAAGCTCAGCTATCGCCTGCGCGTGCTGTTCATCATTGGGAGCCGCACCGTGCCAGTTAACCGAGTTTTCCATAAACGAAACGTCCTTGCCCTTGGTTGTCTTTGCAATAATCACAGTGGGCTGACCTTTTACCGTTTCAGCTTCTGCAAAAGCCGCCTCAATTTGACCCCAATCGTGTCCGTCAATGGTGATAACGTGGAATCCAAACGCCTCAAACTTCTTGTCGTGGGGTGTGGGATTCATAACCTCTGTGATAGGGCCATCAATCTGAAGACCGTTGAGGTCGAGAATTACACAAAGATTGTCGAGCTTGTAGTGAGAAGCAAACATAGCCGCCTCCCAAACCTGACCTTCCTCGCTCTCGCCGTCACCGATGATAGTATAAACACGATAGTCCTTGTTGTCTATCTTTCCTGCAAGTGCCATACCACAAGCGCTGGAAATGCCAAGTCCCAATGAACCTGAGGACATATCAACGCCAGGAACCTTGTGCATATCGGGATGTCCCTGCAAATAAGAGTCGATTTTACGCAAGGTAACAAGATCTTCCACAGGGAAAAATCCTCTGTGTGCCAAAGTCGCATAAAGACCTGGAGCTGTGTGTCCCTTTGAGAGAACAAATCTGTCTCTGTTTTCCATTCTAGGATTTTTGGGATCAATATTCATCTCCTCAAAATAGAGATATGTCAAAATGTCGGCAATGGAGAGAGATCCACCTGGATGTCCTGATTTTGCCGCATGTGTAGCGTCAATAATGCCAATTCTAATGTCGTTTGCAATGTTTTTTAACTCTCTAATTCTTGTCTCGTTCATTACAATTCCTCACTTTTGTTATTAAGGCATATAAAACCTCATTCTATATTGTTATTATAACCTACTTACCATAAAAATGTCAAGATAATAATTGAATAAAGCAATAAAAAAGGAGAACCTAACGCGGTTCTCCTTATAAATTGTTATTAATTTATTCTCCTGTATAACCCCAAACGACAGGTCTCCTAGAAATGTTCCAATCAATATTCCAGTTTTCAGGCAGAGCTGTTGCTTCGCAGTAAATTGTAAGTTTATCACAATATTGGAAGGTATATCGACCAAGTTTTGTAACAGTGTCAGGAATTACTATAGTTTCAAGAGAGGCACAAGAGGAAAATGCTCTTTCATCAATACGCGTCACTGACTCAGGAATTACTATGCTTGTGAGGGATTTGCAACCAGCAAATGCTTGAACACCAATCATTGTAATAGAATTAGAAAAAACGATACTTGAAAGAGAGGCACAATTTTGGAATGCACGATCAAAAATAACTTTCACAGAATTGGGAAATTCTATACTTGTGATTGATGAACACAAAGCAAATGCATCAGAATAAATATGTGTCACAGAGTCAGGAATAACTATATTTGTCAACGAAGAGCAAAGATAAAATGTATGACTCTCAATAGTTGTCACAGAGTTGGAAATTTTTACACTCGTAAGTGATTGACATTCTCTAAACGCAGAACCACCAATACTTGTTACAGAATCAGGTATCACTATACTTGTAAGAGATTCGCAATCAATAAATGCATTACTATCTATTCTCGTTACACTGTCGGGTATTTCTATACTTGTAAGAGATTTACAACCATAGAATGTGCCACTGTAAATAACCTTTATAGATGTAGGCATTTCAACGCTTGTGAGCGCAGTACAACCATAAAAAGCTTGAGAGCCAATATTTGTTACCGAATCAGGAATCGTTATACTCGTGATTGTGGTGCAATCTTTAAATGCTCTTGAAGCGATGCTTGTAACAGGCAATCCGTTAAATGTGCTTGGAATACCAATTTCAGTATCGGTACAAGTACCAATACCAGTTAAAGAATAACTTACTCCATCAGTATTAAGTGTAAATTCAAAACCTTGAGATACCTTTGCTGGAATAATCTCAAAATCTATTTCTCCACAATTACAACTTCTTTCTTTTCTACCTTCTTCGGTTACCGTAGCTTCTTTTACGGTTATCCAATCTCCGAAACTATGCCCATCCGCATCAACATAATCATCCACATAACTATCACTACATTCGCAAGTATATGTCGTATAGCCCTTCTCTGTACAAGTAGGGTTAGTTACTACTTCAGTGTATGAATGCTCGTGAGTATCAGATGGTGGTTCAATAGGATCTTCTTGTGTAGTTGTTTCAGTAGTTGTACTAGTGGTTGTAGTGGTGATTGTAGTTGTTGTGAGTATTGTTTCTACTTGTTCACTATTTTCACAAGACACAAGTGCAATGTTAAGTGCCGAAACAAACACAATTAATACAAATGATAAAATCTTTTTCATAATCTTTTCTTCTTTCCTATTTCAGCCAGTCGGCATATTTAAATATATTTTAGCACTAATAAATAATTTTGTCAACAACAAAAAAAGCACCTGTAAACAGGTGCTTTCTTAATGCCCGATTGAGCATTGAAAACCGAATAAAGAATTAGATTAAGGTAGAAACTCAAGTAATTTGTGTAACGCTTGAGACCTTTCTTAAGTTAGGAAGGTTCAAGCCCTCGGGCTATTAGTATCAGTCAGCT
>JAZRRX010000057.1:0-10723 GCA_045651165.1 Eubacteriales bacterium | reverse complement strand
CCCACGCCCACGCCCACGCCCACGCCCACGCCCACGCCCACGCCTCGCAAGACATTTTGTGCCTTGTATGACCATTTATCATACATTTAATGCCCATTTTTAGTATAAAATGTTTCACGTGAAACAAGGTTAGACAAAAACCGGCAAAATGTTTCACGTGAAACATATTTTTGTTACTTTTCCAATGATTTTTTATAAAATAATTTCTTTTTCTATTGCATTTACCACCACTTTGTGCTATAATGTACTCGTGTATTTATACCCCAAATACGTATATTTTGGGCTCAAAATCAACAAAATCATCAATTATATAATAACGGAGGAACAAAATGGCAAAAATTATTGCTTTCGCCAACCAAAAAGGCGGAGTTGGTAAGACAACCTCTGCCGTGAACGTTGCTGCCTCACTTGGATTGCTTGACAAAAAGACACTTTTGGTAGACCTTGACCCCCAAGGTAACGCTACAAGTGGTGTTGGAATTGCAAAAAAATCCTTAAAAGGCACTATAAAAGACGTTTTAACAGGTGAAACAGAGATTAAAAACGTAGTTTTACCAACAAATTACAAGAATCTTTGGATTATTCCCACAAATGTATCACTTTCAGGTGCAGAATTCGACCTTTATAATGACGAAGGTAGCGAATACAACCTCAAAGATGCATTTGAAACAATTTCAAATGAATATGATTATATCATTATTGACTGTCCGCCTTCTCTTGGTATGCTCACAGTCAACGCTTTTGTTGCAAGTGATGGCATTTTAGTGCCCATGCAAGCAGAATTCTATGCAGTTGAGGGCCTTTCTCAACTTATTTCTACAACAAAACGCGTTAAAAAGCTCTATAACGAGGATTTAAATATTGTTGGTATCCTTATTACAATGTACAACAAAAGACTTTTACTCTCCATGCAAGTTATGGATGAGCTTCAAAAGTACTACCCTGATAAGCTTTTCAACACAACAATTTCAAGAAACGTAAAGCTTTCTGAAGCTCCTGGATTTGGTAAACCCGTTTACTATCACGACAAGCACTCAAAGGGCGCAAACGAGTATTTTGAGGTAGCAAAAGAGCTTATTTCAAGAATTTAACCACAAAAATGCATTAAATTTACGCATTTTTATCATTTTTAACCCATTTTACAAATAATTTGCCCTTTGGGAGGCACGAAAGGAATATATAATGGCAAAGACAAGAGGACTTGGAAAAAGCATTTTCGACACCTTTGACGACAATCTCGTTGAAAGCAAAAAAGGTGCAGGTGAAATGCTCAAAATTTCATCAGTAGAGCCCCGCCGCGATCAGCCCAGAAAAACTTTTGAGAGAGAATCTCTCGAAGCATTGGCAGAAAGCGTGCAAAAATACGGCGTTTTGCAACCCATCATTGTAAGACCCAATCAAATTATTGACGATACCTATGAAATCATCGCAGGTGAACGCCGTTGGAGAGCTGCAAAACTTGCAGGTCTTGACGAAATTCCCGCAGTTATTCTCGACGGAGATGATTTAAAGATTGCTCAAGTGGCAATTATAGAAAATATTCAGCGTGAAGACCTTAACGCTGTTGAAGAAGCCCTTGCATATCAAGGACTTATGGAAAGATTTGATCTCACACAAGATCAGGTATCAAAACAGGTTGGCAAGAGCCGTTCTGCTATTGCAAACCTTCTTCGCTTGCTTGATCTTCCCGAAGACGTACTCGTTATGCTCAAAAATGACGAGATTTCTGCAGGTCATGCGCGCGCGCTTCTCGGACTTAATAATGAAGAAGAGATGGTTGCGCTTGCGGGCAAGATCGTCGAAAAGCAACTCAGCGTTCGTGAGGTAGAAAACGCAGTTAAGAAACTCAATTATAAACCCGAAATGGTTGAAATTGAGGATGCAGATGTTGTGAATACCACTGTAATGACAAGAATTCATCTTCGTGAGCTCGAAAAGAGAAGCCGCGAAACTCTCGGAAGAAAAGTAAAAATCACAAACACTCCTAAGAAGAGAGTGGTAGAAATCGCATTCGATTCTGATGAAGACCTTGAAACATTGCTTTCACGCGTTTGTGGATCAGAAATCTTTGAGAACATCTAAGGAAAAAGAACATATGTTCGTTTTAATTTTATAAGGAGAAAATAAACTATGCTTGACATTAAATATATTAAAGAATGCCCTGATGAAGTCATCGCCCGACTTGCTACTAAGGGCAAGGACGCAAAAGAAGAAATTGAACAGATTTTGAATCTCGATGCAAAGAGAAGATCTCTCATTTCCGAAACAGAAGCTCTCAAGGCAGAGCAGAACAGAGTTAACAAGCTCATTCCTCAGTATAAGAAAGAGGGAAAAGACGTAAATGCAATTTTTGCAGAAATGAAGAAGCTCGGCGCTCGTTCAAAGGAAATCGACGCAGAGCTTAAAGAAGTTGACGTTCAGCTTCAGGGCGTGCTTCTTGGCCTTCCCAACCTTCCTGACCGCGACTTAAAACCCGGTGGAAAAGAGAACAACGAGCCCATCCGTTACTTTGGCGAACCCCACAAGTTCGATTTCGAACCCAAAAATCACGTTGACCTTTGCACAGACCTCGGTCTTATTGACTACGAAAGAGGCACAAAGCTCTCCGGTAGTGGTTTCTGGATCTATCGTGGCATGGGTGCACGTCTTGAATGGGCACTCCTTAACTACTTCATCGATACTCACTGGGCAGACGGTTACGAACTTATTTTGCCCCCTCACATGCTCGAATACGAATGTGGTGTAACTGCAGGTCAGTTCCCAAAATTTGCAGACGAAGTATTTAAGATTGAAAACCCCGTTGACAATCGTTCAAGATATATGCTTCCCACAGCAGAAGCAGCTCTTGCATCTCTCTATAGAAATGAAATTTTGACAGAGGCAGACCTTCCCAAGAAGCTCTTTAGCTACACACCTTGCTTTAGACGTGAAGCAGGCTCTTACCGTTCTGACGAAAGAGGTATGGTTCGTGGTCACCAGTTCAACAAGGTTGAAATGTTTCAGTTTACACTCCCCGAAAAGAGTGACGAAGCGTTTGATGAACTTGTTCAGAAGGCAGAAGCGCTCGTTGCAGGTCTTGGCTTCCATTTTAGAACAGTTAAGCTTGCTGCAGAGGACTGCTCCGCATCCATGGCAAGAACTTACGATATAGAAATCAACATTCCATCAATGAATGGATATAAGGAAGTTTCTTCCGTTTCCAATGCGCGTGATTACCAAGCTCGCCGTGGTATGATGCGTGTTCGCCGCGCTGACGGTAGAGTTGAGTTTATGCACACACTTAACGGCTCAGGTCTTGCAACAAGCCGTGTACTTCCTGCGCTCGTTGAACAGAATCAGCTCGCAGATGGAAGCGTTGTAGTGCCCGAGGTTCTTCGCAAGTACGTTGGTACTGATATTATTAAGAAATAAGCCACAAAGAATAAAACGGGGGCTTTTTGAAAAATTGCCCCCCGCACCTCTCCTCAATAATTCTTGGTAAAGGAGCGCAAAATGAAGAAAATTATAGCATTTATTTTAATTGTTGTAATGTGTCTTACCATATTGACTTCGTGTATGTATTTGGAATCCGCCGCATTAGGAGGTTTGCTTTGGTTATGGGCAAAATCGGAGCGTGAGATCGTTGCAAGAAATGTCTTTTTTGATGATACGCTCATCGTTGAATGCAAATTGACGGATATGCCCATGCCGAATTTGGAGGGTTCTGCGCTCACCAATAATACGCTTTATTTGAATATGACGGATGAGGAATTTGTTTTATATTCCGAGGCAGTATTAGAGTATCTTCTTGCCAAAGAGGATGCTTATTTCAAAGGCTACCAATACTCACAAGGATTTGCGGGAGGTGTTTTCTATTTACCCGAATATCGATACGCACCCCTCACCGAGAAATACAAGGTGGGAGATGCAAACCGATTCATATTCTCATTGACGGAGCTTTTGAACGAGGGCGACGAATATAATAATCATTATTGGAACGGAGTTATTATCGATATTATACGGAGCGAAGGAACTCTGGACGACGGAGAATACTCATATAACGCATCTCTAACTATTAAGTTAAATGCCGGCTCGCGCGTTTATAATGAGGACTATAAACCTTATGAATAATTTTTGATTGGTCTTCTAATTTGATTTTATTATTTTCGCGAAAATCACAAGGACTGTATAAAACCCAAAATTAAGGAGAAAAGTATGGATAAAAAAGAAAAAATTTCAGGCAAATTTAGTGATTTTATGGGTAAGGCGTCCGAGTTTGGCAAAAAGGCGTCCGATTGGAGCAAAAAAACAGTTGGTGATATTAGCGAGCAAACACAAAGAACAATCCACGAGCAAAAAATGAAGCAATACCATCCTCTTTTCAAAGAGTATTTTTTCAGTGAGGAGTTCCACATCCCCAACGTCATTAAAATCGTTGACGACGCTGAACGACGCGAAATCGAGGTATGCGAAGGCGCTATAGGTTGGACTCAAAGGGTCAAGAACGTAGAAATATTGTTTCTTTATGATGAGTTTGTTAAAGAAAGCAAGATAAAGTTCGTGCCGTTTGCAAAGTGTGATAAGATATATTGCCTTGACAGCTTTGAAAAGGGACGTTACATAAGCTCTGATACAGTTTTTGAATCGTCGTTAAAAGAAAAAATGGCAGAGCTCGAAAACGTGGCTTATTGCTTGGGTGCAAAAAGCTACTCTATCGAAATGGTGGAAGAAAGCTCAAGCGCATCGCAAAGGGGTGTTCAAATAAACGGACGCGCCAATGAGATAAGTACTACTGTAAGCCAAAATGAATCTTCAGGAAAGTGGAACTATCAAAGCGGTAGAAATATCACTTATCTTGCAAAAAATGACAATCTTCAAAAGCCAAAACTCAAATGGTTTGAGTATGATGAAAATATAAACAATCTTATAAAAATATGCCTTTCAGGCGAGAGCAAAATCATAAGCAAGCAGTTGGTTTTCAGGGGTTCTGCCTCCGAAACCGTATCGCGCGAGATAGCTGTGGCAATTGATGCATTGCAAAAGATTAATTTCAATGGAGCAATGCAACAAAAATTCAACAAAGAGCAGAGAACTTTGATGATTTTTGATGTTGAATTTTAGGGATTTGGCTTGTTTGTGACATAAATTTTTGCGTATTTGTTGCGACTAACTCAACAGAATTATAATCAATGGGAAGGCTAATAAGAGGTAAAAAATGAACAACAAAGGAAAATTTATTGTATTCGAGGGCATTGACGGAAGTGGCAAGACCACTCAAATCAACAAACTCTGCGAATACTTAGAATCAAAAGGAAGAAAGGTTTACGTTACAAGTGAGCCCACAATTTCTCTCACAGGCGGTATGCTTCGTGATGCTCTTTCGGGCGTCAGCAAAAGAACATCTTGCGAGATGGCTGCCATGTTTGTGCTTGACCGAATCTTCCACAACGTAAATCAAAAATGGGGCATTGACAAAATGCTTGAAGAGGGATATGTAGTCCTTTGCGACAGATATTATTATTCATCCCTCGCATACCAGGGAAGTGAAACTGATTTTGAGTGGGTTAAGAGCATGAATCTCAACTGTCCCGAAATCAGAACGCCCGACGCGTGCATCTTCCTTGACCTTACTCCCGAAGAATCTCTTGAAAGAATTTCGAAGGGAAGAGCAACAACTGAAATTTACGAAACAAAAGAAAAGCTCACCGCCGTCCGCAACAAGTTTTTGAGCGTTTTCGACGAGCTCAAGGACAGAGAAGGGGAGAGAATTTGCATTATCTCCGCTTTTGGTGACGTTGAAACTGTGGCAAAGAGAATTAGCGATACAGTGGATCAAATTATATAAAATCTACTATTATCTAATATTTAACAAAAAAACCATTAAAAATCGAGTATATTTTTACTCAAATCTATTTACATTGACACGTTTTAGTGTTATAATGAACTTTGGTGTTAAAATAATAACAAATAAATCACTTAATTTAATTTTTTAGGAGGATTTGAAACACATGGCAATTCAAAGAAGAAAAATTTCCATGGACGGTAATACTTCTGCCGCTCACGTATCTTATGCGTTCACAGAAGTAGCCGCTATCTACCCCATTACTCCCTCATCCCCCATGGCTGAGGTTACTGACACATGGTCAGCTACTGACAAGAACATCTTTGGCGAACCCGCCAAAAACATTCTTGGTCAGAACGTTCAGGTAATTGAGATGGAATCCGAAGCAGGTGCTGCAGGTGCGGTTCACGGCTCTCTTAACGCTGGTGCACTTACAACAACTTACACAGCTTCTCAGGGTCTTCTTCTCATGATCCCCAATATGTACAAAATCGCAGGTGAACTTCTTCCTTGCGTAATTCACGTATCTGCTCGTGCAGTTGCATCTCACGCGCTCAACATCTTCGGTGACCACTCCGACGTTTATGCATGCCGTCAGACAGGTTTCGCTATGATGGCTGAAACAAACCAGCAGGAAATTATGGACCTTGGTGCTGTTGCTCACCTTGCAACTATCAAGGGCAGAGTTCCCGTTCTTAACTTCTTCGACGGTTTCCGTACATCTCACGAAATCCAGAAGATCGAAGCTTGGGATTACAAGGATCTTGAAGAAATGGTTGACAAGGATGCACTTGCTGCATTCCGTGCACGTTCCCTTAACCCCGAACACCCCGTTCTTCGTGGTTCTGCAGAAAACGGCGACATCTTCTTCCAGCACAGAGAAGCTTGTAACACATACTACGATGCATTCCCTGCAATCGTTGAAGAATACATGGACAAGGTTAATGCTAAGCTTGGCACAGACTATAAGCTCTTCAACTACTACGGTGCTCCCGATGCAGAAAGAATCATCATCGCTATGGGTTCAGTTTGTGACGTAACTGAAGAAGTTATCGACTACCTTGTAGCTAAGGGCGAAAAGGTTGGTCTTGTTAAGGTAAGACTTTACCGTCCTTTCGTTGCTGAAAAGCTCTCCGAAGCAATTCCTGCAACAGTTAAAAAGATTGCAGTTCTTGACAGAACAAAAGAACCCGGTTCTCTTGGTGAACCTCTCTTCCTTGACGTTGTTGCCGCTCTTAACGAAGTTGGCAGAAACATTAAGGTTGTTGGTGGTCGTTACGGTCTTGGTTCTAAGGATACAACTCCTGCATCCATCTTCGCAGTTTACGATAACCTTGCACTTGAAGCTCCTAAGGGTCACTTCACAATCGGTATCGTTGACGACGTAACAGGTCTTTCTCTTCCTGAAAGAGTTGTTCCCAACACAGCAGCTGAAGGCACAATCTCTTGCAAGTTCTGGGGTCTTGGTGGTGACGGTACAGTTGGTGCTAACAAGAACTCTATCAAGATTATCGGTGACCACACAGATAAGAACATTCAGGCATACTTCCAGTATGACTCAAAGAAAACAAGTGGTGTAACAATCTCTCACCTTCGTTTCGGTGACAACAAGATTAAATCACCTTACTATATCACAAAGGCAAACTTCGTTGCTTGCCACAACTCCTCTTACATTCTTAAGGGATTTGAAATCGTTCAGGACGTAGTTCCCGGTGGCACATTCCTTCTTGACTGTCAGTGGACAGAGGAAGAGCTTGACGCTCACCTTCCCGCAGCAGTTAAGTCCTACATTGCTAACAATGATGTAAACTTCTACATCATCAACGCAACAGGTATCGCTACAAACAGAATCGGTAACGCAAAGGTTAAGAACACAGTTCTTCAGTCCGCATTCTTCGCACTTGCTAACATTCTTCCTACAGCTGATGCTATCGAATACATGAAGAAGATGGCATACAAGTCCTACATTAAGAAGGGACAGGCTATGGTTGACCTCAACTATGCAGCTATTGACGCAGGCGCAGATGCTTTCGTTAAGGTTGATGTTCCTGCTTCTTGGAAGACAATCGACGTAGCAAACGCAGACGCTTCTGTTGAAGGTACAAGACCTGAACTCGTTAAGTATGTTAACAACATTCTTAACCCCGTTTCCAAGATGGGTGGCGATAAGCTTCCTGTATCTGCATTCACAGAATATGCAGACGGTACATTCCCTCAGGGTTCTACAGCTTACGAAAAGAGAGGCGTTGCAGTTAACGTTCCTGAATGGATTCCCGAAAACTGTATCCAGTGTAACAGCTGTGCATTCGTTTGTCCTCACGCTACAATTCGTCCTTTCGCATTGACAGAAGAAGAAGCAGCTAATGCTCCCGAATCTACAAAATATACAGCTAAGCCCGTTATCAAGACAAACTACAAGTTCACAATGGCAGTATCTCCTCTTGACTGTATGGGATGTACTCTTTGTGTTAAGGCATGTCCTGTTAACAACAAGGCAGCTAAAGACGGTACAGACAAGCTCGCTATCAAGATGGTTCCTCAGCATACACAGGCAGACCAGCAGGAAGCTTGGAACTACTGCGTAGCTAACGTTTCTGAAAAGGCAGAGCTTATCAACAATACTGTTAAGGGTTCACAGTTCAAACAGCCCTTGCTTGAATTCTCCGGTTCTTGCGCAGGTTGTGCTGAAACATCTTACGCTCGTCTTATCACACAGCTCTTCGGTGAAAGAATGTACATCTCCAACGCAACAGGTTGTTCTTCAATCTGGGGTGGTTCTGCTCCCGCTACACCTTACACAGTAAATAAGGAAAGCGGAAGAGGTCCTGCTTGGGCTAACTCCTTGTTCGAGGATAACGCTGAGCACGGTCTTGGTATCGCATTCGCACAGAAGACACTTAGAAATAAGCTCATCGGCTACGTTAAGGAACTCAAGAACGAGTGCCACAACGAAGCAGTTGCAGTTTCTGTTGACAACTACCTTGCAACTCTTGAAGATGGTAAGGCAAACGAAGTTGCTACAAAGGAACTCGTTGCAGCTCTTGAAGCTTGCACATGCACAAGCGAACTTAAGGATAAGATCCTTGCTGAAAAGACATACCTCTCTAAGAAGTCCGTATGGATCTTCGGTGGTGACGGTTGGGCATACGATATCGGTTTCGGTGGTCTTGACCACGTTCTTGCTTCCGGTGAAAATGTAAACGTTATGGTATTCGACACAGAAGTTTACTCCAACACAGGTGGTCAGGCGTCCAAGGCTTCTCAGATCGGCCAGGTAGCTCAGTTCGCAGCAGCAGGTAAGGCAATCGGTAAGAAGAATCTTGCTGAAATCGCAATGTCCTATGGCTACGTTTACGTTGCACAGATCGCTATGGGTTATGACATGAACCAGACTCTTAAGGCTCTTGCAGAAGCAGAAGCATACAACGGTCCTTCAATCGTTATCGGTTATGCTCCTTGTGAAATGCACGGTGTTAAGGGTGGCATGCAGAACTGCCAGCTTGAAATGAAGAAGGCAGTTGAAGCAGGTTACTGGCAGACATTCCGTTACAACCCTGCACTCAAGGCAGAAGGTAAGAATCCTCTTACAATCGACTCTAAGGAGCCCACAGCAAGCTATGTTGACTTCATTAAGAGCGAAACTCGTTATGCTCGTCTTGCTCAGGCATTCCCTGAAAGAGCAGAAGCTCTCTTTGCTAAGGCAGAAGAAAGTGCAAAGGCGAAGTATGACAGACTTCAGAAAATGGGTAAGCTTTACGAATAATAAAGTAAATTCATAAATAAAAACCCCGACGGAAATCCGTCGGGGTTATTTTTTACCAGAATTTTATGTTGAGATTTGCGATAAAATCTTTCAAAAAGAAAGTATAAAGCAAAACAAGTGCGATGGATACAACAGTTAATGCTACAACTTGAATAATAAATTTAGCGTTGGATGGTTTTTCAATAAAACAATGTCGCTTATCGACAAGCCTTGTTCTAACAAGAACGGGGAAAGCAGCGGTGAGGACAATAACTATAATGGTCGCTTCAAGAGGAAACATTATTAAATTTTTTGCTATTCTTGCACCGTTTATAACATTGTATGCCTCGGCTTTTTCAATGCCGAAATAAAGATAATACCACCATTTATTGAAAAGGGAAGTCATTATTATATTGCAAACAAGGTTTATGGTAAATTTGGCTGCAAGCACTCGCGAAAGATTTATTTTGCGTTTCCAGAAGAAAAGACCAAAGATGAATGAGCTCGTCATCTCAACAAGAATAAACGGCAAGAAATATTCACCCATTTGTCCTGTTACTATGCAACCAAGAATATCGCTAACCGCGCCAACAACAAGCCCAACAACGGGACCATAAACAATAGATCCGAGCGAGTTGACATATGCATCAAGCGAGATATTTAGCCCGGGAGCAAGTGGTATTTTAAAAAATTTCACCGCAATGCGAAGCGCAACTATAAGTGCCGCCATAGTTAACATTTTGATATTTCCAAGTTGGAGCGCCGCGATTCTCCAATATTGCAATGAAAAGATGCTTGTTTTGTTTTGATTTTCGATTTGCATAAAAATATCCTCCTTTCCCACAAAAGAAAAAGAGGCACATACTCATCTCATTTTCACAGCGGGATGCGAATCTTGTACCGCAGAAAATTCTTTCGTCCATAGGGCAACTCCCCGTCCCGATGGCACTTTACGCGCAAGATTCTACTCTGTTTTTTATTATTATATCATAAATTTCCAAAAAAGCAATAGGAAATTTTAAATTGGGATTTATGAGGAAGTTAGTTTATACGGATTTAGGGGGATTTTGAAAAATCCCCCTATAACCCCAAAACTTTTTAAACCTATTTAAAGTCAAATTTCGCGCAAATTGTGTTGTTACACAACACATAACGATTTT
>JAZRRX010000056.1:0-68241 GCA_045651165.1 Eubacteriales bacterium | reverse complement strand
CCATTATTACAGTAATATAATATTAAAATCAAAACGATGGAATATGCTACAATAATAAAAAAATCATTTATTGCAACAAAACAATTTTTCTTCTTACCCGTGATTTCTTCAACTAAATATAGGAGTGTATCAAAAAAACAACTTAGAATTAAACCTAATACCAAAGTAACAATGGCATTATTTAATATTTCTATTGGAGCTGTAACCATTATTTAAATATCCTCGAAAGCAACGATCTTTTATCGCTTTCATAAATATCAAGGTAATTTATTCCGTTTAATTTACCGGTTATTTCAAGTTCTCCACGTTCAACATTTAACGTATTAATATGTATATTTTCGCCATCAATGCTTAACTCACCACATACGGTTTTTACATTAACACCATTTTCGTCAAAATTAATTATCTCTTTGACACCTGTAATACTCAATTTTTCTCTAAAATTAAGAATTAGATTGTGTTCTGCCTTTAAAGAAACTGCTTTTGAATCCAACATAAAAACACCTCCAGCTTTATATAGTCAAAATATGCTATAGGTGATGAATTTATGAATTATGATAATACTTTGTAAAGAGAAGACGCTTCCTCTTTTAATACGTGTTCTTTGACATCAAGAACACAAATTTTAAGTGTTCTAGTACCAAAAGTTATTTCAATAATATCATTCTCTTTAACATCATATGATGCTTTTGCTGGTCTACCATTTACGGTTACATGAGCATTATCGCAAGCATCATTCGCTACTGTCCTTCGCTTAATTATTCTTGAAACCTTTAAAAATTTATCTAATCTCATATATATTCTCCAAATTAACAAATTATGGGCGGATTACCGCCCATAATCTATACTTATATTAGTTTACTGCATCCTTAAATGCCTTACCAGCTGTAAATGTGGGGTGCTTAGAAGCAGGAATTACGATTTCTTCTCCTGTCTTGGGGTTTCTACCCTTTCTTTCTCCACGAGTCTTAACTTCGAATGTACCGAAACCTACGAGCTGAACCTTTTCACCATTCTTAAGAGCAGCAACGATAGAATCTGTAACAGCCTTTACAGCAACTTCAGCATCCTTTTTTGTGAGCTTACCAGCAGCAGCAACTGCTTCAACCAATTGAACTTTGTTCATTTTTAAATCCTAACCTTTCATAATTTATGTAATGCATTACATTACAATGTTATGATATCACAAAACCCTTGATAATGCAAGGGTTTTTGCGATTTTTTTCTTGATTTTTTATATATTTTTAACATAAAAAATCTGATTTGTTGTTAATATACAAACACATTATCCAAAATTTGTCTATATTTTACCAAAAATTTATTCTTTATATTTTTCTATAAAAGAATTAGTTTTTTTGAACAATGATTCTTCTGCATCAATATCCGATTTTGATGCCAAAGCGCTAAGTAAAAATAGTACTTCACCCATCTGTTCCGAAGATATATTTGAATCGTGAAGTCTTATTCCATCAAGGATATTTTGCAATTCTCCTATAATTTCGTTGTTTGACTTTTCTTTATACTCACCTGATTTTTTTGATACTTTCGATGCTCTCATAAGCGCAGGGGTCATTGGTGGAATAGAATTGAGTTTATCATACATAGTTTCTCTGCTCTTTTCAACATTTTTTATTGCCTCCCAATTAGACAGCACTTCGTCTGCGGTGGTAGCCCTAACATCACCAAAAATATGAGGATGCCTGTGAACCAATTTAACGCAAACATCGTTTGCTACATCATCAATATTAAAATTACCAGATTCATTTTCCATCTGAGTATGAAAAACAACTTGAAGCAAAACATCACCAAGTTCTTCTCGAAGTAACTTTGAATCATTATTATCGATTGCTTCGATAACTTCATAGGTTTCCTCGATAAAATTCTTTCGAATACTTTCGTGTGTTTGTTCAGCATCCCAAGGGCAACCACCTTCTCCCCTAAGTATCTCCATAATCAAACACAAATCATCAAAATTATATTTTGTTTTAGACAATATCTTATCAACTTTTTCGTTTTTTAACATCTTATCTCTTTTCTATCACATAAGGTGAATTTTAGTTAATATTTTTATAATAGTATTTCCCTTGGGGAGTAACAAGATTTCATCTTTATCAATAACTTTCAGTTTTATTATTGTTATGACATAGAACAATGCTACGATTGCTATAACACAAAGAATTGTGAGTTTAGAATCAAGTAGTGCTGATAATAGCATATAAACTGCCACGCCTATCATAATTGATATAAAAGTTGCAACAAATGGCTTAATAAACAGATTAGAAATAGAAGAAACTTTTCCAGAATTTTTAACTATAAAATATAGATTTATCGCAACTATAACTACAGTCGAAAAGAAAGTACTTATTGGCGCTCCATAGATATTTATACTTGGAATACCTATTAATATGAATGCCAAAACAAACTTTACCAAAACGCCACAAATCATACTGATAATGGGTTTATTAACTTGCTTATATGCTTGAAGTATTGCATTGGTAATCGTTATCATTGATGAAAGAAAAATTGATATTCCTAGCAATGACAATAGCGGTGCAGTATATTCAATTTCTTTAGCTTGAGATGAAAATAATAAAGTCAATATAGGCTTACTAAAAACTGAAATCCCCAGTCCTGCGGGGAATGAAATCATAGCCGTTAATTTTATCGACGTAGCAATAACCGACTTTTCTTTTTTATGATCATTAGAATTTATTGCAGAAGCCAATAGTGGCACAAGAGGTAAAGCTATGGCTGTAACCAAAGTAGCCGGCAAATTGTAAATAGAAACTGCCATGGTACTATATGATCCATACACTTCATTAGCTACATACTGAGAATATCCAATAGTGTTTAATCTTCTCAATATCATCGTCATGTCTATTACCTTACTAAGACTCAATATTGATGAGCTAAGTGTAATTGGTATAGCAATAATAAAGAGTTGTTTCAAAATTGTGGCATTAGTATCCACTTTGTTTGATAACTCATCTTTGGAGCATTTTATTCTATAAAATAGCTTAAATACTATCAAATATAGCAAGGATATGGCAACACCAATGGTTAATCCCAAAACTGCAAATGCAGTTACTTTAGGCATTGAATAACCTTTATTTATAGCAATTATCGCAAATCCCAAGCCAAGTAAGAGTTTTCCAAGCGCCTCAATAACCTGTGATATTGCAGTTGGAACCATAATTTGATTGCCTTGAAAATAACCCCTAATCGCACTACTTAAGCAAATCAACAAAATAGTGGGAGAGATTGCTAAAATTGACAATGCAGCTGCATCATTATTTATTAAGGAGGCAAACTCCTTATGGAAGATGCACATTAGAACAGTTCCTATCAGCCCTAAAAATCCAAGAGTTATTATGGAAATTCTAAATATCTTCTTAATATTTTCAATTCTTTTTTGCGTCTTGTTCTCGGCTACGATTATTGAAATCGCAATTGGAATACCTGTTGTGGCAATTACAAAAAACAGCGAATATATCTCATATGCAGAGTTAAAATATCCCATTCCTTCTGCTCCGAGATATGCCATCATAGGTATTTTATAAAAAAGACCTATGATTTTAACTATAAACGTAGAAAGAGCGAGAACTACAACTCCCGAGAAAAACTGTTTTTCGTAATTTCTATTATCAGTTTTTTTCATCTGCATAGTTCTCGCCTCCATTAAATTTTAATCAAAATAATGCTTGCAAATTTCATCAAATTCATAAGTAGCTTTTTCTATATCGATAGTAGTAAACTCACCGTTATGATAAAGAATATCACCATCAACCATAGTCAACAAAACATTTGAAGAATTTGCACTATAAGAAAGTGTACAATATGTATCAAAACAAGGTTTGTTATTTATAGCATTAAGATCTATCAAAACAAGGTCTGCTCTATTACCAACCTTGATTTTTCCACAGTCATCTCTTCCCTGTGATTTTGCGCCATTGAAAGTAGCAAGATCAAGAATTTGAGAAGCTACAGTTGCCTCAGCATCTCTGTTATTTCCTTTGTGCAAAATAGATACAAGCTGATATTCACGCATAATATCAAGAGTGTTGTTTGAAGCAGCTCCATCTGTGCCAAGAGAAACACAAACGCCCTTTTCAAGCATTTTAGGTAATCTTGCAATTCCACTACCAAGCTTCAAATTACTTGTCGCATTGTGTGAAACATACGCACCACAATCACGGATGATATCCATATCATTATCTGTAACGTAAACACAATGAGCCAATGTTGTGGGTGATGCAAGAACACCTGTATCATAGAAAAATTCAATAGGTGTTTTTCCATATTTTTTAATGCACTCAAGATGCTCATTCTCACTTTCAGAAGCGTGAATTTGCATTCTCAAACCATTATCCTTAGTATATTCAGCAACTTCTCTAATATACTTTTCTTGGTTTGTATATTCAGCATGAATTGACATATCCATTTTCAATCTGCCGTTATTAGCATTTTGGTATTGATTTATCCAAGCAGTCGCTTCAGCAAAACGCCAATCTCCCTTAATTGTTGCATTATCACCAAATGAAACAAGAGAACGAGAAAGGTTAGCTTTAATACCTGTTTCAACAACCGCTTCGGCTACCGAATTTTCAAACATATACATGTCAGAAAATGATACAATACCATTTTTCAACATTTCGGCAATTCCTATTTTAGAAGAAACATATACATTTTTATTGTTAAGTCGCTCTTCCGCAGGAAATATCTTCTCATTCAACCAACGCCAAAGAGGAAGATCTTCACCATAACCTCTAAACATAACCATCGGCACATGGCAATGTGAATTAAAGAATCCAGGTATTAAGAGATTTCCCTTTCCTTCAATCTTTTTGTCAAAATCTTGAGGTTTTTCTCTTCCAATGTAAGAAATAGTATTGCCATCGGTCAAAAGAAATATATGCTCGTCTGCAAAACCATATTCCTCAGGAAGTCTTATATTTTCAAATAATATCTTCATATCTTATCTCCCAATTAATGAAATTCATAAAACTTCTTTATCTCGTCTATTATAGCAGAAGTATTATAATTATCAAGATATTCGTAAGGGTATTTAGGATTAAAATGTCTTATTATCTTTGTAGATGCAATATTAGCTGGATAGTACTCCACCAACTTGGTAACAGCTCCTGCGCCAACAGAAAGAATCGAATGGACTTCTTCCATCATATAAATATTATAAAGACCCTCAGTACCTTCAAGAGCAAATCCAACGTTTTCAAAATTGCCAACAGTATTTTTTTGTCTATACATATAATAAGGCACATATCCTGCCGCTTGAGCTCTTAACTGAGAATAATCAACACATTTTCCAACATCTCCGCCACGAATGGAATATATATTGTGGTTTTGAGCCAATATATCAGCAGCTTTTTTTACACAAAAAGTATGTACAGTTATATTTTCAGGTTCAAGAGCAATTATCTTATCAAATGTAGATGAGAAATACTTGAAATTATCACCAGGCAATCCTGCAATAAGGTCAGTATTGATACACTTTATACCCGAATTTTTGGCAATATCAAATGCACGATAAAATTCTTCAATGCTATGACTTCTTCCTATAGACTTAATAACTTGTTCATTAAGCGACTGTGGATTAACGCTTACTCGCGTTATTCCGTATTTCTTAGCCACAGCAAGCTTTTCAGCGGTAATAGTATCAGGACGACCACCCTCCAATGTAAATTCTTCAAGAGAATTCACATCTATCTTACTATCAATAAGAGAAAGGAGCTTTTCTAATTGAGTTTCAGTAAGGATTGTAGGTGTTCCACCACCAATATATATAGTTTTAAGATTCAATTTGAGCTCATTAACTGTATCAAGCAAAACAGAAAGCTCATCGCAAAGCTTATCAAGATAAGCAGGTATCAATGAAAGAAGCTTGGGCGTAGTATAAGATACAAATGAACAATATGAGCAACGTGAAGGACAAAAAGGAATAGATACATAAATACTACAATCACGAATATTCGGATTGCCCATTAACTTTTGTTCTCTACGTGCGATATCCGTAGCCAATGCTGCTTTTTTAGGAATAACAAAATAATCATTGTTGAGTATTTTTCTCGTTTTAGCCTTAGTATTTCCATTTAAAAGCATCTCCATGGCAACTTTAGATGGTCTAACACCAGTCAACATTCCCCAAGATGGTCTATATCCAAGAATTTCACTTCCAACGGCAAGAACAACATTACCCGCAGCAATTTTAGCAGTTCTTTGCTTGGTTACTTCAGGCGCAAAGTCCACCGTTTTTTCTGCCATAGCAGACTTCCCTTGAAAAGTAAGAGTTGCTTTGGCATAAGAACCTGTATCACTATTAATAACCAAAACCTCCATAACAGGAACATCTTCAGTTATTTCTTGATCTTGTGAAAATTTTTCTCCAGGAAAGAATATCATGCATAATGTTTGAACATAAAACGCATTGATATCTCCTTTTACTGTTAATTTCATTTAACTTCTCCTAATTATTTAAGTTGATTGCTATCCATTACAATAGTAACTGGTCCATCATTCAATATACTTACTTTCATATCTGCTCCAAAAATGCCTGTTCCGACATGTTTTACCTCTGAACGCATTAATTCTACAAAGTATTCGTATAAAGGAATTGCCACACTAGGCTCTGCAGCGCCAAAATAATCCGGTCTATTGCCCTTCTTATAATTGGCAAGCAAAGTAAATTGGGATACAACAAGTACTTCGCCATCAACGTCCTTAATGGAAAGATTCATTTTGTCATTTTCATCACAAAATATTCTCAATTTGGCTATTTTGGTAGCAAGCAATCTTGCATCTTCTTCTGTATCTCCCTTAGCAACACCTAAAAGGATCATAAGTCCGTTGGAGCATTCTCCGTTAACTTTTCCATCTATTGATACGCTAGAGTTTTGAACTCTTTGAATAACAGCAATCATAAATAAACCTCTTAATTAAAAAATCCTCGATAAACATCATAAATTCCGGGAATGGAACGCAATCTCGACACAATAGAATCATAGTGCTCAGTATTCTTGCAACCAACCTTAAGAGTAACGAGTGATCCACCTGATGAAGTTTGCACATTGATTTGAAGAATATCAACTCTCATATCAGCCAGTGCTACAGAAATATCTGCAAGCATACCAATTCTATCGTCAACTCGAATTTGAAGATTAGCTTCAAACAAGCTTCTCTTTGAATGGGAATCCTCATCCCAAGATGCAGTAACCCAACGTTCAGCATAATCAGGATTTTTCTGACCATTGATTACGTTAGGACAGTCGCATTTATGAATAGATATTCCATATCCCTTTGTAATAAATCCAACAACTTTATCACCTGGCAATGGATTGCAACATTTTGCAAATTTAACGCTACATCCACTTTCGCCATCGACTATAATTCCACTGTTAGATTTAATTTTCTTGGGTTTTGTGGTTACCATATTTTCTTCAGTAACAACAGGGGCAACCTCAACGGGTGCAACCATTTTTGCAACTTCATCAACAATTTTGTTGCGCACTTTGGAAATCGGCAAACCACCATATCCTATAGTATTATAGAGGTCATCTGCAGTTGCAAAGCCATTTCTTATTGCAACGTTTTCAACTGCTTCGGTTCTTGTTGCTTCATTTACAACAAATCCCGCTTTTTTGATTTCTCCCTCTATCATTGAGCGTCCAAGAATAATATTGTCTGCTCTTTTTTCTTTTTTGAACCACTGACGAATTCTATTTTTAGCATCACTGGTTGCAACTATTTTAAGCCAGTCTCTGCTTGGTCCTTTTGATGCAGAAGATGTGAGTATCTCAACAATTTCACCATTTTGCAAAACACGGTCAATCGGAACAATCATACCGTTTATCTTTGCACCAATCATCTTATTGCCCACGGCACTGTGGATTGCATAAGCAAAGTCGATTACAGTAGCACCTTGCGGAAGCGCCATAACATCTCCCTTGGGAGTAAACACGAATGTTTCGTCGCGGAAGATATCAATCTTGAGAGCTTGCATAAACTCTTCAGGGTCTCTGGTTTCATCCTCTGTTTCAAGAAGTCTTGAAATCCACTCAAGCTTCTTATCAATTTCTTCTTTAGACTTTTCACCCGACTTATATTTCCAATGGGCAGCCACACCGTATTCAGCTATATGATGCATCTCCCAAGTTCTTATCTGAACCTCAAAAGGAATACCATATTTACCAATAACCGTTGTATGAAGTGAACGATACATATTAGGTTTAGGTGTGGAAATATAATCCTTAAATCTACCAGGAACGGAATTGAACATTTCATGAATAAGACCAAGAGCCGTATAACAATCAAGCTCGGAGTCAACGATTATACGCAAAGCATAAAAGTCAAATATCTCATCGAAGCTCTTATTTTGGTTATACATTTTCTTGTATATACTATAAACTGTTTTGATACGTCCCTCAAGAGTAAACTTAATATTATTTTCTCTGAGCTTGTTATCTACTAACAAACGCACGTCCTCAATGAAATGTAAACTTTGACCGTATTTTCTTTCAATATTGATTTTAACCTCATCATAGCCAATGGGGTCAATATACTTCAAGCCAAGATTTTCAAGCTCCTGCTTGATTTTCTGCATACCGAGACGGTGAGCCAAGGGCGCATATACCTGCATAGTTTCAAGAGCAGTAATTCTTCTCTTGGCATCAGGTTTTGCATCAAGCGTTCTCATATTGTGAAGACGGTCGCAAAGCTTGATAAATATAACTCTTACGTCTTTAGACATTGCAAGAAGCATTTTTCTAAGTGTTTCAATATGTGCTTCTTCCTTATCTTCGACTTTAAGAGTAACTATCTTTGTTAATCCGTCAACAAGCATAGCTACATCTTCACCAAAGAGCTTTTCTATTTCTTTTAAATTAGTTTTTTCAGCACAATCCTCTACCGTATCGTGTAATAACGCAGCACAAATTGAGTCGGTATCCAGTTCAAGTCCTGCAACTATCTCTGCAACAGCAATAGGATGGGATATATACGCTTCTCCACTAGCTCTAAATTGTCCTTCATGAAGAATACGCGCGTATTCATATGCTTGTTCTATTTTTTCGATATCATATTTTTTACCCGTTGCCTTAAGCATGGTAATCAGTTTGTTGATATCATTATGCGAAGTGGACATATTAATCTCCATTATCCTTAATACATTGATTTTTTATTTTTCTCAATATAGAAGATTTTTCTATATTGGTTTTTTCGGAATTAAAGTAAATTTCGTATTGATAAATACCAGGACTGACTTCTTCAATAGCACAAATGTTCAACTCATTCATTATGTCTAAAATAATTTTGAGTTTTGCTAGTCTAATGTCAACATCCTTCATTCGAGATAACTTATGATATATTTCTATTTCTCTCATCATATCATTGCCTGTTCTATATTCACTTCTTAATAATGAATAAACAGATACAAAATCATCTCGCGTAGGTATTATCTTATCATTCTCATAATATTTATAGCCATTTTTGATTGAACGATAAAGTGAAATCTCATTTGAAAAATATTCCAAATATTCTTCTGAATGTCTTATATCCTGAATTATCATTTGCAAACTTTCAACGTTGTTAAATTTATTAATGTCAAGTGTGAACAAAACATCAACCATATCATTCTCATTGATATTAAGATTGAGATATGATTTTTGAAACATAACTGCATTGATAGTTTGTCCATCTTTTTCAAAGATGAATTTTGAATGATTTCCTGTTCCTATAAGTGATGCTCGCTGAACTTTAAGTCCTTTAATAATAAAATTGGGAGCAGGATTCATGTTGCCAAAAGGCTCTAACAAGGAAATTTCTTTTACAAGATCCATTGACATATCCTGAATATTCAGTTCTCTATCTGCTTCAATTTTAAAATACAAGTCTTCTTCGGACATCATTTTATCAGCGTAATTATTTATTTTTTGACGAAAAGCTTCAATATCTTTTCTTCTTATAGACAACCCTGCGGCCAATTCATGTCCACCAAACTTCACAAGTAATTCTTGTGAATCAGACAGTGCTTCAACGAGATTGAATCCTTTAATGCTTCGTCCTGAACCCTTTCCTACATCCAATTCACTTTGAATTCCATCGGATGCACCTTCAAAAGATATTAAAATAGAGGGCAAGCCAAATTTATCAGTGATTTTAGAAGAAACTATGCCTATTACTCCCTGAAGCCACTCGTCATCACTGACAACGATAACTTTTTGATAATTAACATCAAGCTCTTTCTCTATTTTCTTATATGCCTCTTCGGCAATCTTATTTTCTTCAATTTGTCTTCTATAATTGATTTCACAAAGTTCATATGCTAATCTTTCAGCAGTATCTTTATCATCAGCCAATAAAAGTTCCACTGCCTTCGTGGCACTACTTATTCTTCCCGCAGCATTAATACGAGGAGCTATTGTAAAACCAATATATGTAGAATTTATTTTTCTGGGTTTAGCTCGTTTAGATTGATTTTCAACAACAGGTCTAACGTTAGGATTTGCTCCTAAATTTGCTGCTTCCATAAGAGCTTTTAAACCAATTCTTTCGGTATTTTCAAGCATTGCCAATCCAAATTTAACGATAATTCTATTTTCATCAGTGATTGGCATTACGTCTGCAATTGTTCCAATTGCCGCAAGATCAGCAAATCTATAATAAATAGACTTAACCGCCTCGGCTTCTCTTTCGCGCCCATAAAAGTTCAAAATTTCAAAGGCACAGATAACCTTGAAAATAACTCCTACTCCAGCCAATGATTTAAATGGATAATTACAATCACTTCTGTGAGGATTAATAACAGCAACCGCATCGGGCAATACGGGTTGGCATTCATGGTGGTCTGTTACTATAACATCTATGCCAAGAGAAGATGCATACACAACCTCATTAACCGCAGTTACACCTGTATCAACTGTAATAATTAAAGACACGTTATACGATGAAAGAAGTTGAATTGCATTAACTGACAAACCATATCCTTCACCGATACGATCGGGGATATAGTAACTCACTTGAGCACCAAGATTTTTAAGATATGTATAAAGCATCGTTACAGATGTTACGCCGTCGACATCATAATCACCGTAAATAACAATTCTTTCGTTATTCTTCAATGCTAATTGAATACGTTCAACTGCTTTCTCCACATCTTTTAACAACAGCGGAGAATACATAACCACGTCATTGAAAGTTAGAAATTTTGTTGCTTCATCTGCATTCTTATATCCGCGATTATAAAGCAAGGAAGCGCAAATTTCAGATATTTTATTTTTATTTGCAATATCAGCTACGGCAAATTTGGCTTCTTCAGTTTCAACAAACTTAGATGACCAAACAGTCTTTTTAGCATTCATTTGCGCACCTCCTTAAAACATAATTTACTCGGGTTTATATTTTTTCATAATTTCAATTGCGACCTTAATACCATCAACTGCAGAGCTCATAATACCTCCTGCATAACCAGCACCTTCTCCACAAGGATAAATATATGGTTCTGATATTGAAGTCAATTTTTCGCTTCTCATAATACGTACTGGAGCAGATGTACGTGTTTCAACACCAGTTAACACAGCATCCGCAACAGCAAAACCCTTTATTTTTCTATCAAAAGAAAGAAAGCCTTCTTTTAATCTTTCACTAACAAACTTGGGTAAAATATCGGAGAGATTTGTTACAGTTGTTCTTGAACCACCTGCATATGTTGGCAAAATTCTGGAAGGGAGATTCTCTGCTCTATCTTCAAGGAAATCACCCATAAGTTGAATTGGTGCATAATATTTTCCTCCACCAGCAACAAAAGCTCTTTTTTCAAGTGCTTCTTGGAATTCAATTGCTTTGTATGGAGTGTTCCCGTAATCATCTCTGTTAACAGAAACGTTGACCGCACAGTTTGCATTAATTCCATCACGAGCAAACTTACTCATACCATTAACACAAACTCCGTTTTCCATTGAAGTAGCAGGTACTACCTCACCACCAGGGCACATACAAAACGTATAAACTCCTCTTCCATTTGTGTCAGAAAGGTTATATTCGCCAACATTAAGTTTGGGATGTCCCGCGTATTTTCCATAAAGAGCATTATCAATATCTTTCTGTAAATGCTCAACACGAACTCCAATAGAATACGGCTTAGGTTCAACCACAAGATTGTGTGAAAGCAACATTCTATATGTGTCTCTCGCACTATGTCCAAGAGCCAAGACCAATGCATTGGTCTTGAATGCGCCCTTAGTAGTTATAGCTTCTATATAATCTGATGCAGAATTGATATCATCCATTCTGCATCTATATATGACTGTGCCACCCAAATGTTCAATTTTTGTTAGAATATTTTCTACCACTGATGTTAAAATATCAGTTCCTATATGTGGTTTTGCTTTGGTCAATATCTCTTTTGGCGCACCAAACTCAACAAAGCGTGAAAGCACATAATTACACATGCTATCATTAATTCTTGTGGTAAGTTTGCCATCAGAGAAGGTTCCTGCACCTCCAGCACCAAACTGAACATTGGATTCTGTATCAAGTTGTCCTGCTGTGATAAATTTTTCCAATGCTCGAGTTCTGTCAGCGACACAATCACCACGATCTATTATTATGGGATTATATCCATTTTCAGCCAACATTAAAGCACAAAACATGCCTGCAGGCCCCATTCCAACTATCAAAGGTCTTCCACAAAGACATTCATTGCCATATTGCAAATCAATATTAGCATCATCAAACACTCTAATATTGGAAGTCGTAGGAATTTCAACATCAAATAATGAAGTAGCTAAAACAGTATATACAAGCAATATATGATTTTTATCCCTGGCGTCAATCGATTTTTTAAAAATAGAAAATTCAAAATCATTAATATTTATTTTTTCTCTACTCAAAATCTTTTTTGCGCGGACTATTGCACTTGTTTCACTATCTTCCAAGCTAATCTTGATATTACTTATCAATAATTTAGTCATTTAGATTCATCTCTCAATTTTATTTCCACAGTGGTTACATGACTATGAACTCCCTCAGGAAAATCAATTTCTTTAGTTATTGTTGTGCTACCTTCATCAAACTCATTTTGATTTACATTGTTTTTAATTTCATGGATTTTAGAGATTACTGATTCCTCTCCATAAATTACTATTTTATGCGTACTTCTAAGTAATTTGTCACTATGAACACCATCTAATGTAATCACTAATGTTACTTCTTTTTGAATTATAGGATCGTCGAGGTAGTTTGCATAACACCAAACCAAGAACGCAAGAAGAAGACAACCCAAGTATATAAGTAGCTGAAATTTTCTATATTTCTTAACAGGAGCGCTATCTTCTTTCTCTACGTATTCAACTTCATATTCAGAAGAATTGTTAAGTTCTACATTCATACATTTTCCTCCTTTTTCTCTACATCCTTTTTGGTTTTTGTGCGTTTAGTGATTTTGGGCATATCTTTAGGTAAAAGCAACTTTGTCAATTCCTTTTTCAAAGATTTATAATTATAATTTTGTTTAAGAAGACCATCAATAGCAATGGAGATTTTGCCTGTTTCTTCAGAAACAACTATAACCACAGAATCACTAACTTCTGTAATACCAAGTGCAGCTCTATGTCTTGTACCCACAGATTGATCAATACCCTCTTGCATGGAAAGAGGCAAGAAACAACCCGCGGAATGAATTCTAAAATTTCTAAGGATTACAGCTCCATCATGAAGAGGCGCCTTATTATAGAAAATATTTTTAAGAAGTTGACTTGACAACTGAGCATTAAGCACAGTACCTGTTTTAATATGGTCACCGAGCTTAGTATCTCTTTCAATTACAATTAAAGCTCCTGTTTTCTCCATGGACAAGTCACAGGCAGCCTCTGTAATAATTTCAATAGAATTGGTAATATACTCAGAGTTTTTGTTGTCAGTAGAAATGTGTTTTATGTTAGGAATATATATCTTGCCTATTTTCTCTAGTGCGGATCTCAACTCTGGTTGGAACATTACTACAAGTGCTATAAGTCCAACTTGAGTCATATTGCTGAAAATAAGCATCATTGCTTTCATATCCAAAAAAGCTGTTATAATAGCAGCAAAAATGATAAATACAAGACCAAGTGCCAAACGTCCAGCACGTCTTTCCATTACAAATCTTACAATCAAGAAAAAAGCCAATGACAATAACGCAATATCAAAAATGTCTATAATTCTAACGTGCTCCACTCTATGAATCACATGCATCTCTGCAATTTTTGATAATGCATCCCAAAACAGCTTGAATTGTTGCATAAAATATACCTCCTACATATGTAAAATCGCAAGTAAATATTCCGATATAATAATCATAATATATTATAACATATATATTAGTAAATTACAAACATTTTTTGATAAAAAATTAATATTTTTTCAAAAAAATTCTCTGCAAGTCAAAAAACTTGCAGAGATAATTTTTGTTGGATAAATTATTCAATTAATCGCAATTTTCCCAGTTATGATATACGTTCATAACATCATCATGATCCTCAAGATTTTCAAGCAAAAGGTTCATATACTTGATATCATCGTCATTATCAAGTGTTACATAATTGGATGCAATTTTATCCTTTTCACAAGATTCAATTTCATAACCTGCTGCAACAAGTGCATCATTTACTGCATAAAGATCATCGGGTTCAGTATAGATTTCAAATACGTCCTCTTCACTTGCAAAATCAGAAGCTCCCGCTTCAAGAGCAGTTTCCATAAGAGCATCTTCATCAGCAACGTTTTCTTTGAGAATAATGATAACACCCTGCTCTGTGAAAAGATAGCTTACGCAACCTGTTTGACCAAGATTGCCCTTGAATTTTGAAAAATATGAACGAACGTCACCAGCAGTTCTGTTTCTATTATCAGTTGAAGCTTCAACAATAACAGCAATACCAGCAGGACCATAGCCTTCATATACGATTTCTTCGTAAACAGTATTTGTTTCACCAAGAGCTTTTTTTATTGTACGTTCAATATTATCGTTGGGTACGTTATTAGATTTTGCCTTAGCAATCAAATCACGAAGTTTAGCATTAACAGTAGGATCTCCACCGCCTGCTTTAACTGCAACTGTAATTTCCTTACCTATTTTTGTGAAAATTTTTGCCTTTTGAGCATCTGTTTTCTCTTTTTTGTGTTTGATATTATTCCATTTACTATGTCCAGACATTATATATTTACCTCTCTTTTATTAACTCGCTTATTGTATCACTTTAAAATAAAATTGTCAATATTTATCTTATATTTTTTCAGTTTTCTTAAGACAAATCAATTCAAATGCATTACCCAACACATAATTTGTTGCTTTTGTTAAAGCAATTCTTGTAAAGAATGTGTTACCATCTTCAGCAGAAAGTATCTGACAGTTATGATAGAATCTATTGAATGCAGTCGCAACATCAAGAATATATCTTGTAACTACTGAAGGTTCGTAAGATTCAAGTGCTTCAAGAACTCTTTCAGGGAAACGCGCGAGTGTTTTTACAAGATCTCTTTCCTCATCTGTTGTAAATCTTATTTCTCCATCAAGATTTCTTGCTTTAGATTTTTCAAGCAACGAGCAAGTTCTAGCATATGTATACTGAACATAAGGCCCTGTATTTCCATCAAAAGAAAGAGCGTCTTCAAGAACGAAATTGATATCTCTTATTCTGTTACTTGAAAGATAATAGAATACAATTGCACCTACACCAACTGCCTCAGCAACATCCTCTTTGTTTTCAAGATTAGGATTCTTTTCATCCATAATTTCAGAAACCTTTTCAATAGCTTGTGCGAAAAGGTCTTTGAGAAGAATAACGTTACCTGTTCTTGTTGCAAGCTTTGCACCATTGATACTTACTGTACCATAAGGAACATGAACTAGTTTATCATGCCAATCATACTGCATAAGTTCAACAACCTTGAACCACTGTGCAAAGTGAAGACTTTGACCAGCACTTGTTACATAAATTGCCTTATCAAAATCATAGGTTTGCTTTCTATATACCGCAGCGGCAATATCACGAGTGGGATAAAGAGTTGAACCGTCACGCTTAAGAATTAAGCATGGGGGCATATTATATGCTTCAAGGTCTACAATAGAAGCTCCGTCATCAATCTTGAGAAGTCCCATATCGCGAAGCTTTTGTACCTGAGCAGGCATTTTGTCAGTATAGAAGCTTTCACCCTTATAACTATCAAATTCAATACCGAGCTGACCATATGTCTTTTTGTATTCTGCAATACTAATTTCAATAAACCATTTCCAAAGCGCAATATTTTCTTCGTCACCGAGTTCAAGTTTATGGAATTCTGCTCTTGCCTCATCATTAAGATTGGCATCCTCTTCAGCGGCATGGTGGAATTTTACATACAACTCAACAAGCTTATCTATTCCACCTGCATTAATATCATCTCTATCGCCCCATTTTTTATATGCAACGATCATTTTACCAAACTGAGTTCCCCAGTCACCAAGATAGTTAATACCAACACAGTCATATCCAACAAATTCGTGAAGTTTCTTAAGAGAGTGTCCAATAACAGTTGTTCCAAGATGTCCAATATGGAAGGGCTTTGCAACATTGGGTGAGGAATAGTCCAAAACAACTGTTTTTCCTTTTCCAAAATCTGCAGAACCATATTTCTCTCCTTTATCAAGAACATCATTAGTCAAAACATTAGAGAGATATTCATCACTAATACTGATATTCAAATAACCGTTAACCGCCTCTGCTTTTTTGATAGCCAAATCAGAAATACCATCTGCAATAATTTGTGCTATCTGAACGGGAGAACGACGAAGTGTTTTTGAGAGTTTAAAGCAAGGAAGAGCCAAATCTCCCATTGTACTATCCGGAGGATATTCAAGCATAGCAGCTATATCTTCGGGGGCAATTTCAACACCTTGAAAATTGCATTTAATTACATCAATAACTTTATTTGAAATTATTTTTTTAAAATTTTGCATATTTTTTGCCTTTCTATTTAAATGAGTGATTATCAAACTGATTGAGCTTCAACTATCATTGTTTTAATTTTTGCACCAATATTTTGGGCAATTTCGGTGCTACTTGCAACAACAAATATTGTGTCATCACCTGCTACACAACCGAGTATATCATCGGACTTAATGTTATCAATACCTGTCGCAACTGCCTGAGCCATTCCTGCATGTGTTTTTATCACTATGATATTCATAGCGGAGTTTACAGAAATGATAAGATGTGTCAAAGAATCATTCAACTTATTTATATCGTTCATTCTAACAGAATGTGGAGAAACATAATAATATCCGTTCACACCATCAGAAATTTTTGTGAGTTTTAATTCTTTGATATCTCTTGACATGGTTGCCTGAGTAGCACTAAATCCATTTTCTTTAAGCTTTTTTATGAGTTCATCTTGAGTATCGATTTTATAATTTTCGATTATTTCTCTTATTTTGGCTTGGCGTTCTTTTTTCATGATATTTTCCTCTTTAGTTAATAATTGTTTTTCATTTTCTGACTTAAAATACTATAGAATGAACATTCCTTCAATCTAACCAATTTAACAGTAAAATCGGATTTTGAAATTCTAACCTCATCATCCTTATACAATTCGCAATTTGACTTACCATCAAGCGTAAGCATGAGTGATTTTTCTCTTACAGAAACATTTTTGATTTTTAATAGTGTTTCATCAGAAAAAACCAATTGACGAGCGATAAAAGAATGTGGACAAATAGGTGTAACAAGCATGCATTTAACCTTAGGATCAGCAATAGACCCTCCAGCGCTCATAGCATAAGCAGTAGATCCCGTAGGAGTTGAAACAATTAAACCGTCAGCTCTATATGATGTAACAAGATTATCTTCTGCATACAACTCAAGATTAATAATTTTTGAAACCGATCCATTAGAAATAACGGCATCATTCAAAGCATATGATTGATATTTAGAATTTCCATTTTTATCAAAAACTTCAACATCCATCATTGCTCTTTCGTCCAATGTGTAATCGCCCTCGATAATCTTATCAAGCGCGGACAACTCATCCATCTCAAGCTCTGCCATATATCCAAGATGGCCAAGGTTAATACCTAAAATAGGTTTTCCTCGTTTTGCCATTTTCTTAGCACAATCAAGTATTGTACCATCACCGCCAAGAGCTATAACCAAATCGGCTTCATCATAAAGTTTCTCAATGGGCAAGAAATATATATTGCCTCTATAATTTTTCATTGAGAGAACTCTTTCCTTGCTATATTGAGAAATAAGAATTTTACAACCAAATTTTAAAAGATAATTAGTTACCTTTAAAGCTGCCGTTCCTTTTTCGTAGATATTAAAATTTGTTACAATAGCTATTTTTTTCATGATTTTTCCTTCCACCTTCTGCAGAACGCGAGATATACCGGTTACGTTTGCTGCAGAGTAAGTAATTTATTGAATTATCTGTTTAATTTTATTTTCTGAAATTTTATTTTCGGGATATTGAGATTTTTTAAAACAAGCTAAAAACTCAACATTTCCACTGCCTCCCTCAATGGGTGAGCGAACAATATCAAGACACGAAAAGCCATTAATCAATGCACTGTCAATCACTCGAATGATTGCCTGCAAATGATAGCTGGATTTCTTCACAATGCCGTGTGAATTCAATGCAGATTTACCACACTCAAACTGTGGTTTTATTAGAGATACAAGCATTCCCTCATCAGTTAAAACTGAAGAAATACCTTGATGTATCATTGTTTGAGAAATAAATGATACATCCATAACTGCTAAATTAAATTTGCACGGAAAATCTTGCTCCTGCATAAATTTTGCATTATATTTTTCAATTGATATTACCTTTTCATTTGAGTAAATTGATGGGTCTAATTGACTATGCCCAGAGTCTACAGCATATACCAATCTTGCTCCTCTTTGCAAAAGACAATCGGTAAAACCGCCTGTAGAAGCGCCTATGTCAATACATGTCAATCCGCTTGGATTAATATTAAATTTTTCGATAGCAAAATCTAATTTTTCTCCGCCACGACTAACAAAACGTGGTTTGTTAATTATTTCAATAGTATGCGAGATAGTTTCATCAATATCTTGTGATGGTTTAGCTATCTTTTTGCCATCAAGTAAAACATTGCCATTTTCTATTAAAATCTTGGCATTTTGTCGGCTTTTTGCATTGCCAGAAACAAAAACATATGTATCTGCTCTCATATCAATATTCTCTCGTAGTAAGATATTCCGCAAGTTCAGTTAATGTCCCATCATCATATGAACTTATGGCAAAAATTCCACTTTCAGTAAGCTTTGAGGCATATTCCTTTGCTTCATCAAGTGACATAAACGAAAGGAATGAATTCAATTCTCTCTTTCCTTCTTGATAATCAAGAATATCATCTATAATTTGAAAAGCAAGTCCTATGTCTTCTGCATATTTAACTGAAGCAACATATTTTTCATCATCAGTTGAAACTCCAGCGGCAATGCAACCTAACTTGGCAGACGCAGAAATGAGTTTGCCTGTTTTTAATTTATGAAGGCGCACAAGCGTTTCAAAATCAAGTTTATTCTTTCCTGCCACAGTGTCTATTGCTTGACCTGCAAGCATTCCGTGATTTCCCGTGCTTTCCGCAAGAATTGAAGCTGCTTTAGCATTAACATTAGTATCACAATATGGATTTTTTATGGCAGTTTCAAAAGCATTAACTAACATAGCATCTCCAGAAATCAATGCTAGAGTTTCACCAAATGCTTTGTGCGTTGAAGGTTTGCCACGACGCATATCATCATTATCCATACAAGGCATATCATCGTGTATCAAAGACGATGCGTGTATCATTTCGATGGCGCAAGCATAAGGAATTGCCTGTTTTATATCACCACCAAATAGTCGGCAGAGCTCTAAAACAATAAATGCACGTATTCTTTTTCCACCATCGAGCAAGCCATATCTTTGCGCTTCAATCAAAGAAGCATAATCCTTGTCGGAATAATTGTAATAATCATCAAGTGCATTCTCAATGAGAATAGCATTTTGAGATAATTTTTCCTTTATATTTTCAAACATTTACTTTTCCTCAAAGAAATCCTTTTCTACCATTTCACCGTTGGAATCTGCAACAAGCATTTTTATCTTCTTCTCTGCATTATCAAGAGAATCATTGCAAAATCTAACAAGTAAAACACCCTCTTCATACAATTTAAGGGATTCTTCAAGAGAGGAATTGCCTTGCTCCAATATTTTTACAATTTCTGCAAGACGTGCAGATGCACTTTCAAAAGTCATATTTTCTTTCTTTGGCATATTATTATCCTCCCAATTTGTTTGTTTCTTGCACGATAGCCTTTGCTTTGCCATCTGCAAGTGAAATATTTATAACGTCATCTTTTTTGATGTTATCAACTGAGCTTACAACCTTGCCCTGACTATCCTGCACCATTGAGTATCCTCGCGCTAAGGTATTTAAGGGACTTATCGCCTGCAATTTAGCACACAAGACACTAAACGAATAGCCTTTATCTTTCATAATACCTGAAATGTTTGAATCCAATTTATCTGACAAAAGGTTAATTTTCATTTTGTACTCATCCAAAAGCGATTCTTTAGATGAAAGCACTCGAGATGAAGACAAAAGTTCAATTTGTTTTCTGCATTGATAAATTTGCATTATCAATTTATTCTCAATGTCTGCAATCGTTTGATTGATTTCACTTCTAACTGACAAGGCATTAGGAACTGCCAATTCAGCTGCAGCCGATGGGGTTGGAGCACGCAAGTCCGCAACAAAATCGCATATTGTAAAATCACTTTCGTGTCCTACAGCTGAAATAATCGGTATATCGGACTTGGCAATAGCATATGCAAGTTCAACATTGTTAAATGCCCACAAATCTTCCATAGAACCACCACCGCGACCAATTATGATAACGTCAACAGCTTTTGATTGATTGAAATATTCAAGCCCCGAAATCAATGATTTATAAGCCGTATCACCTTGTACAAGCGCAGGATAAAGCACAAGTTTAGACAAAGGAAATCTTCTCCCCATAACGTTTATCATATCGTGTATGGCTGCTCCTGTTGGTGAGGTGATTATTCCCACGGTTGTAGGAAGCTTTGGAATTGGCTTTTTTCTTGATTCATCAAACAATCCTTCGCTTGCGAGTTTCTCTTTTATCTGTTCGTATGCAACATACAAAGCACCAATACCATCGGGTTGAATATCTTCAGCATACAGCTGATATTGTCCTGAGGGAGTATAGAGCGATATTCTGCCATAAACTATTACGTTCATTCCCTCTTTTAGCGCAAATTTTACTCTTTGTGCGCTTGAACGAAACATTACCGCCTTTAATACGCTTGTTTCGTCCTTAAGTGTAAAATATATATGTCCCGACCTATGCATAGTGAGATTGGATATTTCTCCTCTTACCATAATCATAGACAAGACTTCATCTTGAGCCATCAAAGCACGGATATATTCATTTATCTGAGTAACACTAAGTATCATTTTTGAATTATCCATACCCTATGCTCCTTATTTACTAGATTTATATGTCAAAAGTGCTATGCCTGCAGCATTATCTGCTGAAAATTCAGGTGTTGCAAAATATGTATTAGAAAACTTTGAAAGTTTATTTTGCAAATATTTATTGCTCATAACTCCACCAGCATACAAAATTGGAATGTTGGGATATTCCATTCTTATATCTGAGGTCAATTTATAAAGAGTTTCCCCTACAAAATTCAACACATATGCGGATACATAACTCGCATCTTTTGTTTCGTCATACAATTTTTGAGTAATATTTTCAAGTCCCGAAAGATTGCACTTTCCATCTTTGACACATATTTTTGCCTTGAAAATCTTACCTTTATATTGCTCGGCAAGTCGCTCAATTTCCTTTCCACAAGGAAATTTTAAGCCCATCATAACACCTGCTCTATCAATAGCTTGTCCAGCACTAATATCAGATGTTTCGGCAATAATACGAACATCAAATTTGTTGCTTTGTGGACTCACATACAGTGCCTCGGTAGTGCCACCTGAAACGTGAAAAGCAACAAAATCATTTTTTATGAGTTCTTCTATGTGTTCACTTGAATATAAAGCGGCCATTATATGACCAGCTTGGTGTGAAAACTCATAAACTTTTACACCATGAGTAGCTCCTAGCATATCAGCAACAGCTTTACCCGACAAAAAACAAGGCATATATGAACCCACAACATCTCTTGGAGCAACTGAAACTCCAATGGCACCTATTTCGCAATTTTCAACAACCTCTAAAAGCTTTGGCGCAAGCAAAGAAAAGTTTTTGATATGCGCAAATACTGCATCACTTTGACGAAGTCCGCGCTCTCCTTCTTTGACATCCAAAAGCTTTTTGATATTAGCAACTATTTCACCATTTTCATTACAAACACCAATAGAAGTTGTGTAATTACTTGTGTCAATGCCAATATAAACTTTTTGATTATTCATTTTATGATTCAAGTGTGTTTTTGATATTATTAAGAACTCCGTTTGTAAAAGCGCGAGATTTGGGATCATCAAACTTTTTAACAAGTTCAAGCGCCTCATTGATAGACACCGTGCTTGGAATATCGCTACAATATTTCATTTCATAAACGCACAAGCGAATTGCACTGCGCACAGCGTTTGAAAGTCTTGACACCTTCCAACCATTAGAAGCATCAGTAATCAAGCTATCAATTTCCTCTTGATGTTCAACAACACCAAAGAATACATTTTTGATATAACTTTCTTTTATTGGATCAATATCACGATTTTCAGTAGAGAGTGCAAAAATATCTTCTGCGGTTTCTTCAAGACGAAATTCTCTTTCAAAAAGCAATCCAAAAACAGCTTCTCTTTGTTCTTTTCTTGTCATAGTATATCTTCCTCTTTATTTAAGATTATTAACTATAATATTATAATACAAACAATCTAAAAAGTCAACAAAAATGAGTATTTTTATTCAAAAAAATGAATATTTTTATGATAAATTAAGTTTTCATTCGAAATTAAAATGAAAATAAAAAAAGCAGAGATAATTCTCTGCTTTTTGATTTAATTAATTATACACCTGAATAAGCGGAGAAACCACCATCAACAGGAATAACAATACCTGTAACAAATCCAGATTCTGCAGGATTTGTGAGATATCTAAGTGTTCCAAGAAGTTCTTCAGATTCACCAAAACGATTCATAGGAGTTGCGTTAAGAATCTTATTTGTTCTTGCAGTAGGTGTGCCATCTTCGTTGAAAAGAAGGGCTCTATTTTGGTTAGTTACAAAGAAACCGGGAGCAATAGCGTTTACTCTAATACCAGCTCCTGCAAAATGAACTGCCAACCACTGTGTAAAGTTGGATATACCAGCTTTAGCTGCACTGTATGCAGGAATCTTTGTAAGAGGACGATAAGCATTCATAGAAGATACGTTAAGAATTGAGCATCCTTCCTGACCGAGCATGTCCTTAGCAAAAACCTGAGTGGGAAGAAGTGTTCCCATAATGTTAAGATTAAATACGAAATCAAAACCAGATTTATCAAGATTAAAAAATGTCTTGATATCATCTCTATCTTCGTCGCCTACTTCATAATATTCCTTATCTGTTGTAGCTCTGGGGCTATTACCACCAGCACCATTAATAAGGATTGTACATTTACCGAGATCCGCAAGAATTGCTTCGTGAGCTGCTTCAATACTTTCTTTTTCAAGGCAGTTTACTTTATATGCTTTAGCAATACCACCTTCTGCATTGATTTTATCAGCCACTACACCTGCTGCAACATCATTAAGGTCGAGAAGAGCTACCTTATAGCCCTGTTTAGCCATTTCTTCAGCAAATGATGAACAAAGAACACCACCTGCACCTGTAATAACACAAACTTTATTCATGATTTTTCTCCCTATAAATTAGTTTTTTGCATCTTTTTCGATAGCTTCCCAAAGGCCGAGAAGGTATGTTGCACCAAGGGCACGGTCATAAAGACCATATCCATATCTACCCTTTTCGCCCCAAATCATTCTTCCGTGGTCAGGACGCATATATCCATCAAAGCCATTATCATGAAGCGCTTTCATAATAGAATAAATATCAAGTGATCCACAATCCGTTGGATGTGCAACCTCATGGAATTGACGAGGACCTGTGTGCTTCACGTTACGGATATGTGCGAAATGAATTCTCTTAGCAAATTTTGCACTCATTCTAACAAGATCGTTTTCTGTTGAAGCACCAAGAGATCCGGTACAGAAAGTCAAGCCATTTTCAGGAAGATCAACAATCTTCAAAAATCTTTCAAGATTTTCTTCGCAAGTAATAATTCTAGGAAGACCAAAAATTCCCCACGGCGGGTCATCGGGGTGAATAGCCATATTGATGCCAACCTCATGAGCTACAGGAATAACCTTGGTTAAGAATGCCTCAAGGTTCTTCCAAAGTTGTTCTTCGTCAATTGCCTCATATTGTTTAAGCAAATCACGAAGTCCGTCAAGTGTATAGCTTTCGTCCCAACCGGGCAATGAAAGTCCACCGTCAAGAGGATTCATAGCAAGAACAGTCTGCTCATCATAAGCCAAACTATTAGAACCATCATCTGCTTGATGTTCAAGTTCACTTCTAAGCCAGTCAAAAACGGGCATGAAGTTATAGCAAACACATTTAACACCTGCTTTTGCAAGTCTTCTAAGATTTTCGCAATAATTTTCAATAAGCTGTGGAGCTTTTTCATTTCCAAGCTTGATATCTTCGGGTACTGGTACACTTTCAACTACCTCGAATTTAAGTCCGTGTGCTTCCGCGCTTGTCTTGATTGCATTAATACTTTCTTCGCTCCAAACGCCACCTGCAGGCACGTCATAAACCGCAGAAACTATTGAGTACATACCTGGAATTTGAGAAATTTGTTCAAGGGTTACGGGATCACTAGGACCGTAATGCCTAAAAGTCATTTTCATATAGTTATTCCTCCTATTTTTTGTTGTAGCAATAAATTATTCTACACATTCGAATTAAGTATATCATATTTCACTATTTTTTGCAATATCATTTTGTCATTTTTATATTAAAATTTTTCTGATTTTTGTTTCATAAAAATATCATTTTTCACATTTTTCTTTAATATTTTCAAAAATTTATCATTATGCTATTGAAAAATCAAAAAAAATAATATATAATATCATTGTATAAATTTAAATATGAAAAGGAGTTCAAAAATGGCAAGAAGAGATTGTGAAACTCAAATGTTTCGTGTTCCTAGTGAGCGCGAGGATGAAACAAAAAGAATTCTTCAAGAAATCTATGACGCTTTAAGCGAAAGAGGTTATAATCCCATCAATCAAATCGTTGGATATATCATTTCCGAGGACCCCACTTATATAACAAATCACAACAATGCTCGCGCATTGATTAGAAAGCTCGACAGAGACGAGCTTCTTGCAACATTGTTAAAGAACTATCTTGGAATTTAACATGAGATTTATTGACCTTAAGACCAAGATAGAGGTTAGCGCTATTACGCATCCAACAGTTCTCTGTTTGGGAAATTTTGACGGTGTTCACATAGGACACCGTCAACTTGTTGATGAGGTTTTAAAAAAATATAGTACTATCACAAACATTGAGTCCAGTGTTGTAACTGGCGCTTGGTTCTTTGACTCTAACTTCTATAAAAATACTGACGAAATATATTCGTTAGATGAAAAACTCAACGTATTCACTTCCCTTGGAATAGATTATGCGATTATTGCTGATTTCAACGATATGAAATCACTTTCACCCACCGATTTTGTTAACGATATTTTGATAAAACAATGTAATTGCGTTCACGCAGTGTGTGGTGAGAATTTCAGATTTGGCGCTAAAGCTGCAGGAGATAGCCAGACCCTTATTCAACTTATGAATGGTAATGCTACCATTGTGCCCTTGTTAACTACAGATAATAACGTTATTTCTTCAACCTATATTCGTTGTCTATTGTCAAGTGGAGATATTGAAAAAGCCAACGCTCTTCTCTCTGCGAATTATTCAATAACAGAAACTGTTATTTACGGAAAACAACTTGGAAGAAAACTTGGTATACCTACCATCAACCAAAACATAGAAAGTAAAAAGCTAATTCTAAAAAATGGTATATATTCAACCATATGCACCATAGATAATAAAAAATATTTTGGTGTTACTAATGTTGGTATGCGTCCAACAGTTGATCTTAATGCTAGCAAAAATATAGAAACACATATTTTAGATTTTCAAGAAGATTGCTATGGCAAAGCAATAACAGTTGAATTTGTTCATCGCATTCGAGATGAAATCAAATTTAATAATATTGATGATTTAAAGGCACGCATCCAAAAAGATATTGAAATTACCAAAGAATATTTTATATCAAATTAAAAGAGGTGAGAACAATGCTCAAAAAAGTGATAATATTTGCTATTTTGAGTGCACTTTTGTTCTCATCCTTTTCTTTTATTTCTGGAGCTTTTGAACTAGATAAATCTGAAGCTACCATAGAAGGATATTACTTGTATGACTTAAATCATAACTTGCTGATGCAAAGCGAAAATACCGACACCCTTATTTCTCCATCGTCAACTGCAAAAATAATGGCTGCTTGCGTAATTTTAGAATCAAATATTGATTTTACTCAAAAGATTACTGTTACCAAAGCTATGCTTAGCAATGTTATGGGACGAAGTATGCTCCTTAAGGAAGGAAATGTACTTACAGTTGAAGATTTGTTATATGCGATGCTCTGCGGTGGATACAATGATGCAACGCACATTTTGGCTTTGACAGTTTCTTCTTCATTATCCGACTTCACTAAAAAAATGAATGAAAAAGCAATCGAGCTTGAAATGAACGATACACATTATCTAAACCCAACAGGTATTGATGTGAGTGGTATGTATACAACAATTAACGATATTTCAAAGCTCGCTCGCTACATCTCTAATAATCAAGTTTTCGTTGATATATGTTCAACTAAATCTTATAGATTATCAAAGGATTCTATTTGTGATTACACTACTATAACCAATCGTTCTTCTCTTCTTACTGACTATAAAGGATTATCAAGTTTTAATGTAGGTTCAAGTGATAGTGGAGATTGTGCAGTAATCTTTTATCAAACATCCGAATTAGCACTTATATCAATTGTCATGAATGCTAAATTGGATGACGAAAACACCAAAATCAATTATGCCGAAAAATACTCAAAAGAATTGATTTCTTACGCTATCCACAATTACTCCACCAAATTAATAAAATCACAAAATGATATTATCATTTCTCTTCCAGTTAAATACTCTATGTCATCCAATGAAATAAATGTTTATTTGCAAAAAGATCTTACAGTATTTCTCTCAGATGAAATATCAATTGACGAAGATTTAATCTATAGTATTTACATACAAAACGGCGAGTTAATAGCCCCATTAAAATCAGGAGATATCATTGGAACTCTAACTGTTTTCTATGATGGAGTTATGCTTGCCAATGTTCCTTTGATAGTTGAAGAAGCCATTGATAGAAATGCTTTTCTATATTCAATGGATTTAATTAAGCAATTCATATTAAGCAAAACATTTTTAATAACTCTGATATTGTTTCTATTTTTGATTATTTACAATAGTAAATCTCGCAAACATAAATTCAGAAAAAAGAAAAGAAAAATAAGAAAAAAGCCAACATAAGTTGGCTTTTTTTATTTAGTCAAGTTCTTTTTTGCCCGTATAAAGCTCATAGTATCTTCCCTGCATTTCAAGAAGTTCCTCATGAGTTCCTCTCTCAACAATTTCACCATGCTCCAGAACCATAATGGCATTTGAGTTTCTAACAGTGGAAAGTCTATGTGCTATAACAAAGGTAGTACGATTTTTCATAAGTCTATCCATACCATGCTCAATATGACGCTCTGTTCTTGTGTCAACTGAACTTGTAGCTTCATCAAGAACCAATATAGGTGCTTTTGAAAGCGCCGCTCTTGCAATATTCAAAAGCTGTCTTTGTCCTTGTGAAAGGTTAGCTCCATCACCCTCAATAACGGTATTATAGCCATCGGCAAGACGCATAATGAAGCTATGAGCACTTGCGGTTTTTGCGGCTTCAATTACTTCTTCATCAGTAGCATCAAGACGTCCATAGCGAATATTCTCCATAATTGTTCCTGTGAATAAGTGGGTATCTTGCAATACCATAGCTATGTTCTTTCTAAGGTCAGAAAGATTATATTCTTTGATATCTATACCATCTATTGTTATCTTTCCTGATTCAATATCATAAAAACGATTGAGTAGATTTGTAATAGTAGTTTTTCCAGCACCGGTAGAGCCTACAAATGCAATCTTTTGACCTGGATGAGCATAAAGTGATATATTTTTAAGAACTGTCTTATCAGGAGTATATCCGAAAGTAACGTTTTCAAGAACAACATCACCTCTAATATTGTCTGCCGAATGAACTTCTCCTACCTTTTCAATTTCGGGTTCTCTATCCATAAGTGCAAATACTCGCTCAGCTCCTGCAAGAGCAGAAAATATCGTGCTCATCTGCTGAGAAATCATATTTATGGGCATAGAAAACTGTCTTGAATAGTTTACAAATACTGAAAGTCCACCAACGTCAAATCCCTTAAGTACGCAAAGAACACCACCGATACCTGCAGTAAATGCATAGCTGATTTGACTGGTATTTCCAAGAATAGGACCCATTATACCACCAAAGAATTGCGCCTTAAATTGCTTATCGCGCATATCGTTATTAAGTATATCAAATTCCTCTTCGCATATCTTTTCGTGATTAAATACTTTAATAACCTTTTGACCAGAAACGGATTCTTCTATATATCCATTAATTGCACCCAATGCTGCTTGCTGACCTACATAATATTTTGATGATCGCATAGCAATTTGTCCTGCCAAAAGTGCAAAAATTGGAATGAAAACAATAGTTATAAGAGTCAACCAAATATTAGTATATATCATCATACAGAGCGTTCCGATCAAGGTTATAGAACCTGAAATCAGGTTAACTACTGTATTATGGAGCATCATATCAATATTGTCGATATCGTTAGTAAAGCTACTCATAATAGTACCATTACTATCACTATCAAATGCCCTAACAGGCAATTTTTGTACCTTTTTGAATAAATCATTTCTAAGATTTTCAATAGCATTCATTGACACTGAAAGCATCAATCTTGCCTGAAGATAGTTAGCAACTATACCACAAAGATATACACCTGCAATAACAGTAAGTATTAATGCAAGATATTCAAGTGGTTTATCAAAATTTATGCCCAAAAACTTAAGCTCATTTTGACCAACTAACGCATTGATAACAGGACGAAGAATATACGAACCCGTTAGTGAAGCAAGTGTATTAAAAAGCATACAACAAAGAACTAACAACAAACGGAATTTATATTTTGCTACATAAGAGAGTAATCTCTTGATTGTCGCTTTTGCATCCTTGGGCTTACCCTTGGCTCTTACACCAGGGCCACCTCCACGTCTTGGACCATGTCCACCCGGCATTTTACCCTTTTTAGGATCGAAGGATTTGCCGCCATATTGCTTTTGAAGTTCTTCTAATGTTCTAGCAGCCATTATTTATTATCCTCCTTCTTATCCATTTGTGAATAGTATATTTCTTGATAAGTAGCATTATTTTCAAGTAGATAATCATGCTTACCTACTCCTGTGATTTTACCCTCATCAAGAACAATTATTTCATCTGCATCCTTAACGGAATTAATTCTTTGTGCAATAATTATCTTTGTTGAATCTTTAAGACTATTTTTAAATGCCTCTCTGATTTTAGCTTCGGTAGCCATGTCAACTGCACTTGTGGAGTCATCAAGAATCAAGATTTTTGGCTTTTTAAGGAGTGCTCTTGCAATACAGAGTCGTTGCTTTTGTCCACCCGAAACATTAGTTCCACCTTGTCCTAAATCCATATTATAACCATCAGTAAAACTTGTGATAAAGCCATCTGCTTGGGCGTAATCTGCTGCCTCTCTAATATCTTCCATAGAAGCATCACTATCACCCCAACGAAGGTTATCAATAATGCTACCAGAGAACAAAATATTCTTTTGAAGCACCATACCAACGCCTTCGCGAAGATTATAAAGTGAATAATCCTTTACATTAACGCCATCAACAAGTACTTCACCATCGTCAACATCATAAAGGCGAGAAATCATAGAAACAAGTGTTGTTTTTCCACAACCAGTTGAACCTATAATTCCGACAGTATCACCTGCATTTATTTTTATATTGATATTATCAAGCACCTTTTCTTCACTATCCTTATAGTAACGGAAAGAAACTCCTCTAAATTCAATATCACCCCTAGATACTGTGTAATGCGCATCTTGAGATGCATCAACTATATCGATTTCTTCATTCATAACCTCTGAAATTCTCTTAGCAGATGCCATAGATCTTGAGAACATCATAAAGAGGAATGTTACCATCATAAGTGAGGACAAAATCTGAGTAATATATGTTACAAAAGATGCAAAATCACCTGTATTCATTTGTCCACCAAGAACTTGTTGTCCACCAAACCAATATACAGCAATGGATGTTGCATTCATAATAAATGTCATAACAGGAGAAAGAAGAATCATATTTTTCATAGCAGTTCCCGCTGTATTTTTCAAATCTGCGTTAGCATTTTTAAATTTCTGTTCTTCAAAGTCTTCTCTTACAAATGATTTTACTACTCGTACATTTGTCAAATTTTCTTGAACTGTGGAGTTAAGTCCGTCAATTTTAGTTTGCATTTTTCCAAACAAGGGGAAACCTCTTACAACAATGCAACCAATAGAAATAAGCAATATCGGCACAGAAACCAAAAGAATTACAGACAATGACGGATTAAGATTTATTGCCATTATTAATGCGCCTATAAGCATTCCAGGTGAACGGAAAAACATTCTAAGCATCATATTAACAAAATTTTGCAACTGAGTTACGTCATTAGTAAGTCTTGTAACAAGTGATGCCGAACTAAACTTATCGATGTTTGAGAAAGAATAACTCTGAATTTTCTTATATATGTCTGCTCTAAGATCGGCAGCGAAATTAACGGATGCTTTACCACCAAAATATGCTCCACCAACACCACCAATCATCATAAGTATAGCCGTAAGAATCATACCAACTGCAATCGCCAAAATAAAGAATGCATTATTTCCAATCTTTTCATAAAACCACAAAACTATCTTGGGCATACCTTGTGTTTTGCCGTCTATTCCAAGATTAATAATATATGCCAAAAGTCTTGGCATAAGAATTTCACCCACTACCTCAACAATCATACAAAGAGGGCCGAGTATAAAGTACGGCAAATAGGGTTTTATATATTTCCACCAGCTAATTGTATTACTCTTTTTCATTTGATTTCCTCACACAACAAATTTCTTCATTTTTTTCAATAAGTTTAGATTGCATCATATCAAGATATTCATTAAACTTTGCAATATCTTCCTCAGAAAAATCCTCAAAAACACTTTCATCGGTTTCTTTGAACATTCTATGAGATTCGCGAACAATGTTATTGCCTTTCTCTGTAATGACTATCTTTTTATATCTGCTATCGTCCTCTACACTCATTCTTTCTATATATCCCTCAGCTTCAAGAGATTTTAATGAGCGCGCAACTGCCGCCGCAGTAATTCCGAATTTTTCTGCTATAACCTTTTGGGAATCGATCTCTTTTTCTTTAGCAATATACATCAAAAGATGGTGTTGACTATGATGTATACCCATTTGAGATATGTTCCTCTCAAAAAGCGTTCTATGAAGTCGCCCAATACGTAACATTTTTCGCATGGTAAGTTTATATATTTCAAAATTATCTTGTTCCATTGTATACTCCTTGCAAAAATAATTAACACGTTAACTATTATAGCACAAAGTCAGCTTTTGTCAATAGTTTTAGCACTTTTTTAACAAAAAAATTTTCAGGTGTTTACATGTACAAACACCTGAATAAAATCAAAGTATATTAATTCCCTTTTCTTCACAAAATTTGTGGTCTTTTTCACTCCAAAATGAAGATTGAACCTCACCAATATGCGCCTTTCTCAAAAAGAACATACACATTCTTGATTGACCAATTCCACCGCCAATTGTATATGGTAATTCACCGTTAAGCAATGCCTTGTGGAACGGCAGAGCCACTCTTTCCTCACAAGCGCTTATTGAAAGCTGTTTTTTCATTGCTTCTTCATCCACACGAATGCCCATTGATGAAAGCTCAAGTGCAATATCAAGTAATGGATAGTAAACCAAGATATCACCATTCAAACTCCAGTCGTCGTAGTCTGGAGCTCTACCATCATGCTTTTCTCCAGATTTAAGTTTGCCACCAATCTGCATAAGGAAAACCGCTTTCTTTTCTTTACAGATTTGATATTCTCTATCCTTAGGAGAAAGATTAGGATACATATCCTCAAGCTCTTGAGTTGTAACAAACTCTATTTCTTCTGGCAAAATCTTGCCCACAAAAGGATATTCACTTGCTATGTATATTTCTGTATGTCTAAGAGCACGATAGATAGATTTTACAGTTTTTTTGAGAGTATATTCATTTCTTTCGCTCTTGTCTATAATACGTTCCCAGTCCCACTGGTCAACGAACATTGAATGAATATTATCGAGTTCTTCATCTCTACGAATAGCATTCATATCAGTATAAAGTCCTTCGTGAAGATTAAAATTATAGGTTTTCAAAGCCATTCTCTTCCACTTGGCCAGAGAATGTACTATTTCCAACTGCTCTCCACTGTAGACATCAAAAGATACGGGTCTTTCATGCCCATTGAGATTATCGTTTAATCCACTATTTGAAGGAACAAAGATGGGCGCAGAAACACGAGTAAGATTTAACTCAACTGCAAGCTGTCTTTCAAAAAAGTCTTTGACCTTTTTAATGGCAACTTCAGTTTCCCTTAACGTCAATATTGATTTATAATCACTTGGAATTGAAAATTGTAACATTATATCTTCCTCTAATCAATCTTTTTTGTTTTGAGCACTTTCAAATAGCTTATCAGAAAGCTCAACAAACTGCTCAATTGATAATTTTTCTCCTCTAATATCCGGCTTATGACCGCATTCGATTATGGCATTAGTGATTTCTTCCTTATCAAGTTCAGAAAAACAAGCAGACAAAGCGTTGGGCAAAGTCTTTCTTCTCTGCTCAAAAGCACCTTTAATAGTCCTAAAGAGCGTTTTTTCGTCTTTGGAAACATAGGGCTTATTTTTATGAAGCTTTATTCTCACAACGGTTGAATTTACCTTGGGTGCGGGCATAAAATTTCCAGCACTTACAGTAAATAACTTTTCTGCCACTCCATAATACGCAAGAACTGCAGTAATAGCACCATAATCGGATGAACCAGCTTTAGCACAAAGACGATCAGCCACCTCAGACTGAATCATAATCGTTATGTAATCAAAAGGAAGACCACACTCAAGCAACTTCATCAAAATAGGAGTGGTAATGTAATAAGGCAAATTAGCACAAACAGATACCTTTCCCTTTTCAAAATAAGGTTTCAACAGGGCATCCAAATCTACCTTCATAACATCTTCATTATAAACCGTTACGTTGTTAAATTCGCCCAAAGTATATTTGAGCACGGGAATTAATCCGTGGTCAATTTCAAGCGCCACGACTTGATCATATCTCAATGCTAATTCTGTAGTTAAAGGACCTATTCCAGGGCCAATTTCAAGGATAGAAGTGTTGACACTATCAGCACAATTATCTGCAATATCCTCAACTACATTGCGGTTAATTAAAAAGTTTTGACCAAATTCTTTTCGGAATTTTAAATCAAAAACAGTCATTATATGTTTTATGGTTTTTACGTCGCAAAGATTCATGTGTTTCCTCTTGTTTTTTCAAAATATTTTTATTCTATCCCTTGACAAAAATGCAATTAAGTGTTAGAATGTAACAGTCAATTTTGCTAGTGTAGCACAGTCGGTAGTGCAGCTGATTCGTAATCAGCAGGTCGAAAGTTCGAGTCTTTTCACTAGCTCCAAATAAGCCATCATATAAGCAGTAGCTTGTGTGGTGGCTTTTTTGTTTATCAACGCTATTCATTATATACTACTTTTTATAAAAATTCAAGGTGTTATCAATATTTTCTAAAAAGTTTCATATATTTTACAAAATGAGTATAACGGAGGGAATCGTTTTGAACACCAACGAACCTTTTATATCTTTGAACAAACCTTTTGATTATGATGAACTAACGAGAAAAATTAATGAACTTAAGAGTGAATACGAGTTTTTAAATATATCTAACATTGGCAAAAGCATTCTAGGAAGAAATATTCCTTTAATTACGCTAGGCAAAGGAAAAAAGAGTGTTATATATATCGGTGGGCATCACGGAATGGAATGGATTACCTGCGCTCTAATTGTAAATTTTGTAAAAGATATGTGCTGCGAATATTTTAAGCAAAGTAATATGTTTGATATATCGATAAAAGTTCTACTTGAAACCAGAAAAATTCATCTTATACCAATGCTCAATCCTGACGGAATCGAATACGTAATACACGGTATATCGTCAAACAATGTGTTGCAAGAACGACTATCAAAAATTAATAAAAGCAACGATTTTTCTCATTGGCAAGCCAATGCAAGAGGGGTGGATCTTAACCATAACTATAATGCCGGATTTAGAGAATATAAAATAATTGAGCGCGAGCTAAATATCTTTAATGGTGCTCCAACCAAATACAGTGGAGAATATCCAGAAAGCGAGCCTGAAACTCGTGCAATTTGCAATTTTATAAGATGGGAACAGCCCGAACTTGCACTGGCTTTACATACACAGGGGGAAGAAATTTATTACACAAGTGGAGAAAAATTTTGTATTAATTCCCTGCAACTTGTTAAAACGCTATCGCGTTTAACAGGATATAAAATTTCATTTCCAATAGGAACTGCAAAATATGGTGGATTTACTGATTGGTTTATTGAAGAATTTGATAAACCTTCTTTCACCTTGGAATGTGGTTTGGGAGAAAATCCTCTGCCTTTTTCAGATTTTAATAAAATATATCCCAGAATTAAACGGGCATTATTTACTGCCCCTATTCTCATTTAAAGGAATCGTTATCCATACGATTCCTTTTTATTGCTTTTTTAGACAAAATTTACGCATATCATTTATGCATTATTACAAAAATAACATTGTTAATTAATTAACTTGTCGATTAGGTATTGCTTTTAATTTATGTTTGTGTTATAATTTTAATGTTTGAGTTCTATTATATAATTAATATGAAAGGTTGAGGATGAAAATGAAGGGGGCTTACAGTGCACTTTATATTGCAAATGTAGTTTTTCAGTCCATTTTTACCCTCTTGATGCATATCGGAATGGGACTGCTTTTATCGTGGCTTCTAGTTTCTAAACTTGGGCTACCCTCATGGATATATGCAATCGTTATCATCATATCAGTGCTTTCAGGACTCTTTTCTATGATAAGATTTATTTTATCAACTATGAAAGCTTTAGATAACCTCGAAAAATCACGTAATGAAAAACGGAGATAAAATGAAAACACAAAATAAAAATTCATACACCGATACAGTATATTTGGCTATTGGTGAAGCAATAATTTCACTTATCGTGCTACTGATCTATATAGCAATAGGTAAATTTGAATGGACAGTGATAACAGGAGTTGTTCTTGGGTCCGCAGTTACTGTTTGTAACTTTATCATTCTTTCTATCGCACTTAACAAGGAAATAAACAAGTTTATGGACCTTCGTGGTGATAAAGAGCTGAATGAAGAGGAAGCGGCAGAATTTGCTAAAGCTAACTCCATAAAAATACAAAATGCCGTAACAAAATCATATGTTTTAAGAACTGCTCTTATGATGGGTTCGCTTGTTCTAGCATTTATTACAAAATGGTTCAATCCCATAGCAACACTTATCCCACTTGCTATGTACAAGCCCCTTCTCTATGCAACTCAATTTGTTAAACAGAAGAGAGGTGAATAGATTTGGAAGTATCAATTACAGGTCCAAAAGTATATTTAAGAATTACTAAACTATATGAACAATTCGAAGGTACAATGGTTGACATTTTTGGCAACTTTGGAAATCTTATCACACAAACAACCGTTTCTCTTTTTGCTGTAACCATATTACTTATGATAGTTGGTTACATAGCATCAAGAAAGATTGAAAAACGCCCCGGTGGTCTTCAGGTATTGGTTGAAAAGGTTTTAGGTATGCTATATAATCTTGTTGAGCAAACCATGGGCAAACACAATTTGAAATTTGCTCCATACATTGGAACTCTTTTCCTTTCTTGTATGATTGGTAGTTTAATTGGAACAACTCAATTGTTCCGTTCTACAACAGCTGACTTTTCAGTTACATTGGCATATGCACTTGTAACATCAGGTTTAGTTTGGTATCACAACATTAAAGCCAATGGATTCCTCAAGTGGCTTAAGGGATTCACAGAGCCAATATTTGTAATGACTCCTATGAATCTTATTAGTGAAGTGGCACAGCCGATGGCGATGGCATTTCGTCATTTCGGTAACGTTGCCGGTGGCGGCGTTTTAACAACTCTAATTTATGCAGCATTATCTCTTGCAACACAAGCAATATTTAGCTGGTTGCCCGCCCAGATAGTGTCATTAATACCCCCTGTTCTTCAGGTTGGTATTCCCGCATTTCTTTCGTTGTATTTCGACTTTTTCTCTTCCTTTGTACAAGCGTTCGTATTCTGCTTGTTAACAATGGTTTACGTCGCAGGAGCATGTCCTCCTCCAGCCGAAGAAAATGTCGATGCAAATAAATAACAAAGTTCAAAAAATTTTTAAATTAAAAAAGGAGATTTTAAAAATGGATGTTTTAGCAGCAAGAGCACTTGGTGCAGCAATTTGTATGGGAATCGGTTCTATCGCTCCCGCTCTCGGTGAAGGTCTCGCAGTATGCAAGACACTTGAATCTATGGCTCGTCAGCCTGAAATCGCAGGCGACCTTCGTACAACAATGATTCTTGGTTGTGCAGTTACTGAAACAACAGGTATTTACGCACTTGTAGTTTCTCTTCTTCTCATTTTCGTTGGTGTAAACTAATTCTGTATTTTTTATAAGGAGAACACAATGAAGGTAGTATTTGATGCTTTTGAATCGTTTGTAGGCGTAAATGTCTGGACGATGCTTTTTGCATGGTGTAATCTACTTATTCTGTATTTGTTCTTAAAAAAGATACTTTTCAAGCCAATGAAAAAAATGATTGATTCAAGACAAAAAGAGCTTGATGATATGTATGAAAATGCTGAGAATGCCGAAAAACAAGCTAATAAAATGAAGTCCTCTTATGAAGAAAAGTTAAACAATGCGAATGAAGAAAGTGAGGAAATCCTCAAAAATGCTCTTCGCCGTGCTCAACTTAAAGAAGAAGAGATTCTTCGTGATGCTCAAGCAGAAGCTTCAAGAATTTATGAACGCGCGCAAGAGCAAATTGACCTTGAAAAGAAACGCGCTCTTAGCGAGGTGAAGGATGAGGTTTCAGGAATGGCTATCGAAATCGCAAGTGCTGTTATTGGCCGCGAGGTTTCAGAAAAGGAACATTCCGAGTTTATAGATTCCTTTATCGATAGCGTTGGTGATTAATATGATGTATATTGACAGCAATGCTAAAAATTATGGTGATGCGCTTTTTATGCTTGCACACGAGCTCGATGAAATTAATGATGTAAAAAATGATTTTGACGCTCTATGCGAGTCAATAGAAATAAATCCTGACTATCTCAAATTGCTTGACACTCCTTCCCTTTCTCGTGAAGAAAGAGTTAAGCTTGTAGATATGGCTTTTGGAACTCTCAATAAAAATCTTGTAAATATGGTTAAAATTTTGGCAGAACGTCGACTTGTATATCTTATTTTCAAGATTCGTACTGCATATATGTCGGCATATGATCTACATTATGGAATTGAGCGTGTCCAAGCAATTTCTGCTATTCCTTTAAGCGCAGAACAGCTTAATAAACTACAACTTAAGCTTGAAAAAGTAACTGGAAAACAAATAGTAGTTACAAACACCATTGATTCCTCGATAATTGGTGGTATGAAACTCCGCTATCTTGGAATACAAATAGATGGCTCTATCAAAACAAAACTTGATAAATTTGAAAAGAGTCTTAAAGATTTAGTAATTTAAAAAGTTGGTGAAAAAATGCAGTCAAGAATAGATGATATTTCAAAAATCATAAAAGAGCAGATTCGTCACTACGAAAGCAAAACTGAGCAGGACGAAATCGGCTATGTAATATCTGTTGGTGACGGTATTTCAAAGGTTCACGGACTTGACAAGTGCAAAGCCAATGAGTTGCTTGAATTTTCAAATGGCTCTTATGGTATGGCACTTAACCTTGAAGAAACATTCGTTAGCTGTGTTCTTCTTGGTAACGACGTTGGTATCAAAGAAGGAAGTATCGTTAAACGTACAGGACGCGTTGTTTCTGTTCCCGTTGGCGAAAAGCTTATTGGTAGAGTAGTTAACGCTCTCGGTCAGCCAATTGACGGTAAAGGCCCTATTGATATTACAGAGTTCAGTCCTATTGAAAGACGTGCCTACGGCATTATTGAAAGAAAATCAGTTTCTGTTCCCTTGCAGACGGGTATTAAGGCAATCGACTCTATGATTCCCATCGGCAGAGGTCAGAGAGAACTTATTATCGGTGACAGACAGACAGGTAAAACTGTTATCGCAACCGATACTATAATTAACCAAAAAGGCAAAGATGTTATTTGTATCTATGTTGCCATAGGTCAAAAGCAGTCAACTGTAACAACTGTAGTTGACACACTTTATCGTGCTGGTGCTATGGATTACACCATCGTTGTATCCGCTAATGCAAGTGACCCAGCTCCACTTCAGTATATTGCTCCTTATGCAGGCTGTGCAATGGGTGAATACTTTATGGACAAAGGTCGTGATGTTTTGATCATCTATGATGATCTTTCTAAACATGCGGTTGCATATCGTGCACTTTCCCTTCTTATCAGAAGACCTCCGGGCCGTGAAGCATACCCCGGTGACGTTTTCTATCTTCACTCAAGACTTCTTGAAAGAGCCGCAAGACTTTCCCCTGAATGTGGTGGAGGTTCACTTACAGCTCTTCCAATCATTGAAACACAGGCAGGTGACGTTTCTGCCTATATTCCCACAAACGTTATTTCTTTTACAGACGGTCAGATATTCCTTGAATCTGAACTTTTCCACTCCGGCGTTAGACCTGCGGTTAACCCAGGTATCTCTGTATCCCGTGTAGGTGGTAATGCGCAGATTAAAGCTATGAAAAAAGTTTCAGGTACTCTTAAACTTCTTTATTCACAATACCGTGAACTTCAGGGATTTGCTCAGTTCGGCTCAGATCTTGACGCTGATACAAAGGCAAGACTTGAACAAGGTGCAAGAATAGTTGAGGTTCTTAAACAAAACAGAAATTCTCCCATTGCGGTTGAACTTCAAGTAGCTATTATTTTCGCGGTAGTAAACAATATGCTTCGTGAAATCCCTGTAACTGATATTCATCGTTTCGAAGAAGAATTGTTTGAATACCTTACTGCAGTTAAGGGTAACCTCCTTGCTTCCATTCGTGAAACAGGTGAATTGACATCCGAAACAACTAAGGAACTCAAGGAAGCAATCCTTGCCGTAAAGGAAAAATTTATTAAGTAATTATCTATGAAAGGAAGTGTATAGCATGGCAGGAATGAATGACATAAAAGCCCGCATAAAAAGTGTTGAGGGCACTATGCAGATTACCAAAGCTATGGAGCTTGTGGCAACATCAAAGCTTCGCCGTGCAAAAGAAACTGTTGAACGTACACGACCCTTCTATCAGGTTTTAGGCGATGCTATTGACGAAATTGTATCCTTATCTGCTGACAAAGAGCTCCCTTGGTTTGATAAAAATGGAAGCAATAAAACTTTGTTTATCGTTTTTGCAGGAGATAGAGGTCTTGCGGGTGGATATAATGCCAATATATTTAGATTGGTAGAAAAATTAAGCATAGATAAAGAAGCAATTTGGCTTCCAATCGGTAAAAAAACCTTAGAATATGCCAAACATAGAAATTATAGCATATTGACTGATTCTTTTGCAGAGGCAGCTGAGCAAAGCATAGGTTCAATTCTCTCGTTAGGTAAAATTGTAACAGACGGATTTATAAACGGTGAGTATAGTGAAGTAATTCTAGTATTCACAGAATTTGTTTCTATGATGACACAAAGACCAGTTTATGAAAATCTTTTACCATTAGAAAGAGTAGAATCTTCAAAACAAATAGATTTTGAAACAGATAGCAATCCCGAAGATATTTTGGACACTATAGTTCCTCAATATGTGGGTGGTGTACTCTACTCTGCTCTTTGTGAAAGTTTAGCATCCGAATCAGGAGCAAGAAGAATGGCGATGAATTCAGCAAACAAAAATGCTGAGGAAATAATCGGAACTCTTATGCTCCACTATAATAGAGCTCGTCAGGCAGCTATAACCCAAGAAATTACAGAAATCGTGTCAGGCGCTGAAGCACTTTAATTTTGCGCACACAGTTTGAAAGGAATTAAGGCAGATGAAAAAGAACATCGGCAAAGTTATACAGATTATCGGACCTGTACTTGATATCAGGTTTGAAAATGGACAACTCCCCGATCTACTCGGTGCTATTGAAATCGAGCATGACGGAAAAACAATTGTCTGTGAAGTGGCAAGCCAACTCGGTGATGACGTTGTAAGATGCATTGCAATGTCCTCAACTGATGGTATGTCAAGGGGTATGGAAGCAGTTTATACAGGAACTGGCATTACAGTTCCCGTAGGTAAAGAAACACTCGGAAGAATATTCAATCTTCTTGGTGAACCTATTGATAACCTCCCTGCTCCCGAAAACACTGAAAAGTGGTGTATTCATAGAGATCCTCCCTCCTATTCCGAGCAGGAAAGCGCAACTGAAATACTTGAAACAGGTATTAAAGTTGTTGACCTTATTGCTCCATATACAAAGGGTGGTAAAATTGGTCTTTTCGGCGGTGCTGGAGTTGGTAAAACAGTACTTATTATGGAGCTTATCAACAACGTTGCTAAAGAGCATGGTGGTATTTCCGTATTCACAGGTGTTGGTGAGCGTACAAGAGAGGGTAACGACCTCTATAATGAAATGAAAGAATCAGGAGTACTTTCTAAGACCGCATTAGTTTACGGTCAGATGAATGAACCTCCGGGAGCAAGAATGAGAGTTGGTCTTTCAGGTCTTACTATGGCGGAATATTTCCGTGACCAGGAAGGACAGGACGTTCTTCTCTTTATTGATAACATCTATAGATTTACACAGGCAGGTTCTGAGGTTTCTGCTCTTCTTGGTAGAATGCCCTCAGCCGTTGGTTATCAGCCCACACTTGCTACTGAAATGGGTGCACTCCAAGAAAGAATCACATCTACAAAACGTGGCTCAATCACATCCGTTCAGGCAGTTTACGTTCCTGCGGATGACCTTACAGACCCTGCTCCCGCAACCACATTTGCACACCTTGATGCAACTACAGTTCTTTCTCGTAGTATTGCTTCACTCGGTATCTATCCTGCAGTTGACCCTCTTGAATCAACTTCAAGAATCCTCTCTCCTGAGGTGGTTGGTATTGAGCACTATGAAGTAGCGCGTGAAGTTCAAAAAATGCTTCAAAGATATAAGGAACTCCAAGACATTATCGCAATCATGGGTATGGAAGAGCTTTCAGAAGAAGACAAGCTCGTTGTTAACCGTGCAAGAAAGATTCAAAGATTCCTTTCTCAGCCCTTCTCTGTTGCTGAACAGTTTACTGGTATGCAAGGAAAATACGTTCCTGTAAAAGAAACAATTCGTGGTTTCCGTGAAATCCTTGATGGTAAGCACGACAACCTTCCCGAAAGTGCATTCTTGTTTGTTGGAACTATTGATGAAGCAGTTGAAAAAGCAAAATCATTGAATCAGTAAAATAGGTGATATATATGAAAGAATTTCATCTTGAAATATTGACTCCTGATGGTCTTGCTTATGAGGGCATGGTTGAAAGCCTGTTAGTTCATGCTATTGATGGTGATGTTGAATTTCTTGCAGGTCATGTCGATTATATAACAACCTTAGGCATTGGTCGTGCAAGAATAAAAATCTCAGGAAAAGATAGATTTGCATCAGTTTCAGGTGGATTTGTAATGGTTTCATCAAACGAAGTAAAGTTGGTTGCCACTACATTTGAATTCGCTGAAGATATAGATATTGAAAGAGCTCGTGTTGCACAATCAAAAGCAAAAGACGTTCTTGCATCATCCAAGGACAACAAAGCAATTGAAGTTGCACAATTGAAATTGCAAAGAGCTTTGGCAAGAATTAACGTTGCACAATTAAAATAAAAAGCAAAAGGCAGAAAATTTGATTCTTCTGCCTTTTATTTATTGCAAATTTCGACAACTTGTGATATTATATAGATATAAATAATATTGGAGAAAATTCGCATGAAAAATATACTTAAATATTGTCTATTCCTATCTATATTAGTTTTATTGTTACTTATTGTTCTTTTATCTGGATGTTCCTCTAAAAGTTCAAAAAACAATATTACAACGACTACTGGCAATAGCAACGAAGTCCAAAACAATCAATCACTTGAAAATCATACTCACACTTGGAGCGCATGGATAACAAGCTCTAACGCAACCTGCACCACCAAAGGACTCCAATACAGAACGTGTGAATGTGGGGCTACTGATAAAATCGAGCATGCCATTTTATCACACAACCTTTCGGCGTGGACTGTAATTAACGAAGCAAAGTGTGGTGTTGAAGGCACTGAAATGCGTTCTTGCTCCACATGTACTTTAACCGAAACAAAATCTATTAATGCTCTTTCTCACACAGAAGGAAATTGGAAAATAATAAATAATGAAAAACACTTTTTGTGCATATATTGTTCAACATCTATTAGAACTGAACAAATTAATATATCTACAGGATTAAATATAGAAAGCGGAACTGTACTTTCACTTGGAAATTGTACTGATGCAGACATCATCATTCCAAGCAATTACGAGAATTCTGAGGTGACAATTATTGACGAACTCTGCTTTTCATATAAAAGTAATATAAAAAGTATTGTTTTACCTGAAACTATTACCACAATAAAAATGAAGGCATTTTATCAATGCGCAAACCTTGAAAATATACATTTAAGCACTAATATCACTAGCATAGAAGATTATGCTTTCTCTAAATGTTATTCTCTAAAAACAATATCTCTACCAAATTCTTTAACCACAATTGGCAATTCTGCTTTTGCATATTGTTCTAAATTAGAATCGGTATATATGGACAAATCTGTAACCAATATTTCGGATGGTGCTTTTCAAGATTGTACCTTATTGACCAATATATATTTCAATGGAACAATGGAAGAATGGAATTCTATTGAAAAAGGTAAAAATTGGGATATGGGTATAAGCACATACACAATACATTGCAACGATGGTGATATAACAAAATAATAAATAAAACGGTGGGACAAGCCCACCGTTTTTAGTTTATCTATTTGCTCCGCAACAATTTTTATATTTTTTACCACTTCCACATGGACAAGGATCATTTCTTCCAACCTTTGAAGATTTAGCAACAGTGATGATTTTCTTTGCAATCTCACCTGAAGCAGACGCCATAATTGGATTTGCAATTTGCACTCTTTGAGTGTCAGGAGCTTTCTTTGTAAGACAAAGTATCATTCTTGCAGTATTTTCTCTTATATCACTTACAAGCTCGTCAAACATATCTGCACCACGGAAACGATATTCGTTAACGGGATCTCTTTGTGCATAGCCTTGAAGTCCAACGCTACTCTTAAGATCATCCATAGCATCAATATGGTCCATCCACTTTCTGTCAACATTTCTAAGCAATATGGCACGCTCTATCTCGCGCATATTTTCTGCACCAAACAATTCTTCTTTTTCTTTATAAACCTTATTTGCATTATCGCAAAGAAGTTCTATAACCTTTTGGATATCCTTTTCACTAGCTTTGCTATCAGAAATAATGTCTCTAATTTCCATAAGAGGATAATTTTCTCTCAAAAGAGGTATGCAATATGCTTCAAGTCCCTTGATGTCAAATGTTTTAGCATCTTCATCATAACAGTCATTAACCTTTTGTTCAATGGTCTGTGCAATCATATTAGCTATTTTATCAGAAATATCCATACCATAAAGAACATCTTGTCTTTGCTTATAGATAAGTTCTCTTTGCTTATTCATAACATCATCATAAGCAAGTACGTTCTTTCTGCGCTTAAAGTTAATATCCTCAACCTTCTTTTGTGAAGATTCTATAATGCCTGAAAATGCTTTGAAATCAAGGCAATCATCATCAGACATACCTAGACTATTGGCAATAAGGTACATTCTCTCTCCTCCGAAAAGACGCATCAAATCATCTTCAAGAGATAAGAAGAAACACGATTCACCGGGGTCTCCTTGACGTCCTGAACGTCCACGAAGCTGGTTGTCAATTCGACGTGATTCATGTCTTTCAGAACCAAGTATATAAAGTCCACCTGCTTCCCTTACCTTTTGTGCTTCGGGTTCGATTTCCTTTTTATATTTCTTATTAAGCTCTGCAAATGTTCTGCGAGCATTCATAATTTCTTCGTCATCAACAATAGCAGTACCTGTAGCAACAGATATAAGCTCGTCTGTAAACCCAAGTTTACGCATTTCATTCTTTGCCATAAATTCAGAGTTACCACCAAGCATAATATCCGTACCACGACCAGCCATATTAGTCGAAATTGTTACAGCCCCTAATTTTCCTGCCTGTGCAACTATTTCTGCTTCCTTTTCATGAAGCTTTGCATTAAGGACGGTGTGCTTAATTCCCTCTCTATCAAGAAGTTTAGAAAGCGCCTCTGATTTATCAATAGAAACAGTACCTACAAGAACAGGCTGTCCTTTGGCGTGGCATTTCTTTACCTGATTAACTATAGCTCTATACTTAGCATTTATAGTCTTATAAAGTACATCGTTATAATCAACTCTTATCATAGGTTTATTAGTAGGAATTTCAACAACGTCAAGCGTATAAATTTCTCTAAATTCTGCATCTTCGGTAAGAGCTGTACCCGTCATACCAGAAAGCTTTTTATACATTCTAAAGTAATTTTGGAATGTAATAGTAGCGAGGGTTTGATTTTCTTTTTGTATCTGAACTCTTTCTTTTGCTTCAATAGCTTGGTGAAGACCATTAGAATATCTTCTTCCAGGCATTAAACGACCTGTAAAAGCATCGACAATCATAACGCCATTCTCGTTAACTACATAGTCAACATCACGTTGCATAGTACCATACGCGCGAATTGCTTGATTAATATGATGAGCAATCTCATTATTTTCAGAATCACTAAGATTATCTATTCCAAAGAATTTTTCAACCTTTTTTGTACCTTTAGGAGTAAGAACGGCATTTTTTGCCTTTTCGTCAACGATATAGTCAGCATCAACATCATCATTATCGTCTTTGCTATCAATTTCCTTAACAACAAGCTTTTTAAATTTGCGAACAACTGCATCTGCTTTGCTATATAAATCTGTAGAAGGATCCCCCGCACCCGAAATAATAAGGGGTGTTCTGGCTTCATCTATCAAAATCGAGTCAACCTCATCAACGATGGCAAATGCATGTCCTCTTTGAACAAGATTATTCTTATAAACAACCATATTATCACGAAGATAATCAAATCCAAATTCATTATTAGTTCCGTACGTAATATCAGCCTTATATGCTTCTTGTTTTTGTTCGGGACTCTGACCATGAACCACGATACCGGTTTTAAGCCCCATAAAGCCATAAACTCTGCCCATTTCTTCACTGTCACGACAAGCAAGATAGTCATTTACAGTAACGATATGAACGCCCTCACCTGTGAGAGCATTAAGATATGCTGGCATAGTTGCAACAAGAGTTTTACCTTCACCAGTTTTCATTTCGGCAATTCTTCCTTGATGTAGAATAATACCACCTATAATCTGCACACGGAAAGGACGCTTACCAAGAACACGCGTAGCTGCTTCTCTTACCGCAGCAAATGCATCGGGCAAAATATCATCAAGGGTCTCACCATTTGCCAATCTATCTTTAAAAATTGGAGTCATGCCCGAGAGTTCAGCATCTGTCATCTGGCTATATTTGTCTGCCAATGATTCAACTTCACAAACCAATTTATCTATTTTTTTAAGTTCTCTTTCGCTATAAGTTCCGAACAATTTATCAAAAAGTCCCATTTGTTCCTCCGAAAAACTAAATATCATCTTATTATACTACAAAATCAATTTAATTACCATAGTTTTTTATAATTTTTTTAATTTATTATTGAAAAAATTATGCTTTTATTATATAATTAGATGATATGAAAAAATAAAGGATATAATATATGGCAAATATAAATATAGTTCTTCACGAACCAGAAATTCCACAAAATACAGGTAATATAGCGCGCACCTGTGCGGCTACAGGTGCTGCTCTTCACATTATCAAGCCAATGGGATTTACCATTGACGATAAAAAATTAAAACGCGCAGGACTTGACTATTGGCATCTTCTTGATATAACTTATTACGAAAATCTTGAAGATTTTTATTCTAAAAATCCAGATGCAAAGGTCTTCTATTTTACCACCAAAGCACCTAGAAATTATACAGAAGTAGAATATGAGGGCAAGGTATTCATTATGTTTGGGAAAGAATCAAAGGGGCTTCCCGAATCCCTTCTTGAACAAAATCCCGAAACTTGTGCAAGAATTCCTATGCGCCCAAATCTTAGATCATTGAATCTTTCTAATTCGGTAGCAATTGCTGTTTACGAAGTATTTAGACAAAATAATTTTGAAGGATTACTTGAAGAAGGAACTCCCACAACTTTTATGTGGGAAGATTATAAAATTTGAAAGGAGTTAATATATGAAAGTTCTCGTTGCTATGAGTGGCGGTGTTGATAGCGCAGTTTCTGCACATCTTATAAAAAAAGAATACGAAGCACTCGGTGTTACTATGAAACTTCATGATGAAACTGACAACTTAATATATGGCGAAAACTCCTGCTGTTCGAATCAAGATATTGCTGATGCTAAATCCGTTTGCGATTTGGTTGGCATTCCACATGAAGTACACGATTTTGGTGCATCATTTAAGGAATGCGTGATTAAAGATTTTATCGATTGCTATAAAAATGGCTCAACACCCAATCCCTGTGTGGTTTGCAATCGCAAAATAAAATTCGAGGAGCTTTTAAAAATGGCTTTAGAACGCGGTTATGATGCCATAGCCACAGGACACTATGCTCGAATTGAAAAACGCTCAGACGGAAGATATTTGCTTAAAAAGGCACTTGATTTAACCAAGGATCAAAGTTATGTTCTTTATTCTCTGACACAAGATCAGTTAGCACACACTCTTTTCCCTCTTGGTGAAATGACAAAGCAAGAGGCACGTCAGATGGCGGAAATAATTGGCTTTACCAATGCTAGAAAGCACGATAGCCAAGATATATGCTTTGTCCCAGACGGAGATTACGTATCCTTTATTGAGCGTACCACGGGTGAAAGCTTTGATAAAGGTAATTTTATTGATCTTAACGGAAATATTTTAGGAAAACACAATGGTATAATAAAATATACTATCGGTCAGCGCAAAGGACTTGGAATTGCCTTTGGAGAGCCAATCTATGTTGTGAAAAAAGATGTAGCAACAAATTCAGTTATTCTTGGAAAAAACTCCGACCTTTTTGCGACCACATTAACCGCAACAAATATAAATCTTATCTCCTGCGATAAAATTACCGAACCCATACGCGTAAAAGCAAAAATTCGATACAACCAAAAAGAACAACCTGCAACTGTATATCAAATAGATAATCAAAGAATTAAAGTTGTTTTTGATGAGCCACAACGAGCCATTACTAAAGGTCAGTCTGTTGTTCTTTATGATGGTGATATTGTTGTGGGTGGCGGAATTATAGAATAATTTTTTTCATTATTGATTTTTTGAGTTTTCTCTTGACTATAATTAAGTAATATGGTATACTCTATTCACTCGAGGGAGTAGTTTGCGTATTACGTGATATGTCAACATCAAGGCAATTCCTGGCATATCTTAATGAACAAGACTCAAGTGTAGAAATACACTTGAGTCTTTTTTATTTTATCAAATACTTATATAAAGGAGAAAACAATGAATTTTCACAACCTAAAAAAAGAAGATGTACTGTCTTATTTTTCATCTAACTCAAAGGGATTAAAATCAACCGAGGCAGAAGAACGCCTAAAAAAATATGGCAAAAATAAGCTCGTTGAAGGTAAAAAAATCTCTAATCTGCAGCGATTTTTCAAACAACTTACAGAGCCGATGACAATTATTCTTTTAATTGCAGCAGCAATATCTGCAGGAATGGAACTATATGAAAGTGCATCAAGTGGTCATTTTAGATTCCCTACTGATGCAATAATAATTCTTGCCGTAGTACTTATTAACGCAATTTTAGGTGTTCTTCAAGAGAGCAAAGCAGAAAAGGCAATTGAGGCTTTACAAGAAATTTCGGGTGCTACAAGCAAAGTTATTAGAGATGGGCGACAAATAACAATAAAAAGTGAGGACCTCGTTATAGGTGATATTATAGTCCTTGAAGCAGGAGATGCTGTACCAACGGATGCTAGAATAATAGAGTGTGCCTCAATTAAAGCAGATGAAGCTGCTCTAACAGGTGAATCCATACCAGTTAACAAAATTGAAGATGTAATAGAAACAGAAAACGTGCCACTTGGCGACCGAAAAAATATGGTGTATATGGGTAGCATTATAGTTTACGGACGTGGTAAAGCCATAGTAACACAAACAGGCATGAACACTGAAATGGGAAAAATAGCCGATGCACTTTCAAATGCCAAAGAAAGCAAAACTCCACTTCAAATAAAGCTCCACCAGTTATCCAAAATTCTCACTGCTCTTGTTATTATCATTTCTCTGCTTGTATTTGGTATAAATGTGGCACGTGAGCTTATTATCAATGGTGAATTTAGTATCAATAAGATAATGGACTTTTTTATGGTGGCCATTTCCCTAGCTGTTGCAGCTATTCCCGAGGGACTTTCTACAGTAGTAACTATTGTTCTTTCAATAGGTGTTACTAATATGTCCAAACGAAATGCCATTATTCGTAAACTCACAGCAGTAGAAACACTTGGTTGCACACAAATAATTTGCTCTGACAAAACGGGCACGCTCACACAAAACAAAATGACTGTTGTTGAAGAGTTTGGTGATGACATATCACTTCTTGCTAATGCAATGTCACTTTGCTCGGACGCTGAATTTGACATGACCGAAAAAACGGCGGTAGGTGAGCCAACGGAATGTGCGCTTGTCAACTATGCAGAAAAAATAGGAGTTTCCAAAAACGAGCAAAGAAATATTCTTGTAAGAATTGGCGAAGTGCCCTTTGATTCCTCACGTAAAATGATGAGTACCATCCATCAAAGCACAACCGGAAAAATTATTCAATTCACCAAGGGCGCACCCGATGAAATATTGAAAATATGCACACACATACTCAAAAACGGCAAAACAATAAAAATGACGGATGAAATACGCAAGGAAATACTCTCCGCCAATAAAAATATGGCAGATAGGGCTCTTCGTGTACTTGCGGCAGGATATAAAATACTTGATAGTAAGCCCTCCTCATATGAAGCAAATGAGATTGAAAATAATCTATGCTTTATAGGTCTTGTTGGAATGATAGACCCTGTTCGTCCCGAAGTTAAATCTGCAATTGAAGAATGTCGCCTTGCAGGTATCCGCCCAATCATGATAACTGGCGACCACAAGGACACCGCTGTTGCCATTGCAAAGGAGCTTGGCATCATAACCAATACAAGTGAAGCAATTACGGGTGCTGAACTCGACTATATTCCAGATGCTGAATTTAAAAATTGTGTTGAAAAATATTCCGTTTATGCGCGTGTTCAACCCGAGCATAAAACAAGAATAGTCAACGCGTGGCGTAAAAATGGCAAAATAACGGCAATGACGGGTGATGGTGTAAATGATGCCCCCTCTATAAAAAATGCAGACATAGGCGTTGGAATGGGTATCACAGGCACTGATGTAACTAAAAACGTTGCAGATATGATTCTTGCAGATGATAATTTTGCTACCATCGTTTATGCTGCAAGTGAAGGGCGCAGAATTTATGATAATATTCGAAAAGCAATTCAATTTCTTCTTGCCTCTAATCTTTCCGAAGTTCTAACAATCTTTTTTGCAACGCTTCTTGGCATCGAAAATATCTTTCTTGCTGTCCATCTGCTTTGGATAAATCTTATTACTGACTGCTTCCCCGCTCTTGCTCTTGGTATGGAAAAACCTGAAAATGATATTATGAAACGAGCACCTCGCGATTCAAAAGAAGGTATTTTCGCAGGTGGTCTTGGTTTTGCTGTTATATATCAGGGTGCACTTGTAACGCTTATCACACTCATATCCTATTTTATCGGTAGAGATTGGATAGCAGAGGTTTATTATGCAGAAACTATAGCCAAAGGCACATTTACCCCTGAAATGTATGGTACGTCCATGGCTTTTTTGACGCTTTCAATGGCAGAGATATTCCATGCATTTAACATGCGCTCACTCCATGGCTCAATTTTCAAGATGAAAACCCAAAACTTATGGATTTGGGGTGCAGGAATTCTCTCCTTCCTTTTAACAACCGCTGTAATTGAAATTGATTTCCTTGCAAACGCGTTTTCACTTGTAAATCTTGGATTTATGGAATATGGCATTGCCATTATGCTTGCAATATCAATAATTCCAATTGTTGAGATAATTAAATTTATAACAAGAAAAATTAAATCTATAAAAAAATAGAAAAAAGACTGTTTCCGTAATGGAAACAGTCTTTTTTAATGTTTATTTATTTTGACAAGCTTTTCTATACCAATTTTGAGAGATGAAACAAATTCATCAATCTCATCGTTTGTGTTATAGGGTGAAAAACTTATTCTTATGGAGCAATCTGCTTCAAAATCAGAAAGACCGAAGCCACGCAATGCACGACTAACTCTTTTAGTTGCAGAATTTGAAGCACATGCAGATCCACTTGAAATATAAATGCCACTAGCAGAAAGATGATGCAGCATTGTTTCACTCTTGATAGATGGCAAAGTAATGTTGATCACATGAGGAGCACACTCTCCACTAGGGACATTTGCCTTTATATCAAGTGCTAAAATTTTTTCAAGTGCGTAGGCACGAAGTTCTCTCATTTTAGATATATCTTTAGAAATATTCTTAAATCCCCTCTCTGCCGCAGCACCAAAGCCCGCAATACCAACAAGATTTTCAGTACCTGAACGGAATCCATATTCTTGTCCACCACCGAAAATTATGGATTTAAGTTGCTTTTTCTTTATAACCTCGGGACTAATGTACAGTGCGCCTATTCCTTTTGGACCATGTATTTTATGAGCACTAATGCTTATAAGGTCAGCACAAAGTTCTCCTGGAGAAACCTTCATTTTCATATAGGATTGTACAGCATCAGTATGGGTTACAACATCCTCATTTACCTCTTTTGCAATCCTAAAGCAATCCTTGATGTTATACACAGCGCCCGTTTCATTATTGACATGCATAATTGAAACAAGCAAGGTATTTTTATTTACTGCCGACTTAAACTCATCAATATCGATAACACCGTTTTTAGTTGAAAGTCGAACAATTTCAAAGCCATCATCTTCAAGAGCTTTGAGTGTATTTTCGATAGCAGAATGCTCTGAATCAGTTGTGATTATTCTATTTGCTCTGCGCGTTTTTGCATAAGCTACACCCATAAGGGCTAGGTTATCTGCCTCAGTTCCCCCGGCCGTAAAAACAAGGTTCTCTGGCTTGCCATTTCTAACAAAAAGCGAATTAAGAATTTTATTTCTTGCATCTGCAATTATTTTAGATGAATCAAATCCCTTTGAATGAAGTGAGGAAGGATTGCCATAGCACTCCATTGCCTCAATCATTTTTAACTTTGCTTCTTCGCATATGGGAGTAGTTGCACTGTTATCTAAATATATTTCTCTCATTTTTTCAAATCCATAACGGTTTGAGCTGCGCTCATAATACCGATTTTTCCACTTTCATAAGTAAGACCACCTTGGAAATAAACTGTATATGGGGGTCTAATTGGTCCGTCTGCAGAAAGTTCAATGGACGACCCTTGTGTAAATGCGCCCGCTGCCATAATTACCTTATCTGTGTAACCTGGCATTTCCCAAGGTTCAGGAGAAACGAATGCATCAACGGGAGATCCGGCTTGAATTCCGCGACAGAATGCACAAAGAATTTCAGGGTCACCTGTAATAACGGACTGAATAATATCAGAACGTTTTTCGTTCCATTTAGGAACTGCATTATATCCCATTTTTTCAAACATATATGCTGCAAGATATCCTGTTTTAAGCGCTTGTGCCGTGGTATGAGGAGCATAGAAAAGTCCCTTATACATATTCTTATTCTGACCGATAGTTGCACCAACTTCTCCACCTGTACCAGGAGATGTTAAACGATATGAAACAAGTTCAATTGCACGTTTTGTGCCTGCAAAATATCCACCTGTTTCTGCCATTCCACCACCGGGATTTTTTATAAGTGAACCAATGCAAAGGTCAGCTCCAACGGCAGTTGGCTCTTTTTCTTCAACGAATTCACCATAGCAGTTATCTACTACAACAAATGTTTCAGGTGAGATTGATTTTACAAAGCGCGCCATTTCACCAATTTCATCAACGGTAAGTGTTCTGCGATTAAGGTAACCCTTTGAACGCTGAATGAATACCATTTTTATCTTTTGCGCGTTAACCTTTAATTCTCTGCCAACCGCATCAAAATCAAATGTGCCGTCTTCTTTAAGTTCAATTTGACGATAGTCAACACCGAAATCTTTAAGAGAACCGTTTCCTGCTTCTCCAACTATACCAATAACTTCTTCAAGTGTATCATAGGGCTTTCCTGCAACTGAAAGCATGATATCACCAGGACGCAAAATACCAAAAAGACCAATTGTAAGTGCATGTGTACCACTAACTATTGAATGTCTTACAAGTGCTGATTCGCAACCGAAAACATCTGCCCAAATTTCATCAAGCACATCTCTACCCTTGTCATCATAACCATAGCCACTTGTTGCACCAAACATTGCATCACTTACGCGATGCTCGGCAAAAGCATTCATTACCTTTTTTGTATTATTAAATGAAACTCTATCAATTTCGTCAAAGGTTTCTTTAAGTGCTACCTCTGCTTCATCGACAAGATTCCAAATATTATTTGAAAAATCCATATCAATTATTCCTTAATAAATTCAAGAGCAAGCTCGATGCATGCCTTGTAGTCATTCATATCAATCATTTCAACTCCAGAGTGGATATATCTTGAAGGAATTGAAATAGCTCCTGCACGGCAACCTGAACCTGTCATCTGAATTGATGATGTATCTGTTCCACCAAAAGCAAGTATTTCAAGCTGACTCTTAATGTTCTTTTCCTTAGCAATTCTTACAAGCTTATCAACAATCTCAGAGTCGCAAATAACTGATGCATCTTTAATTTTAATTGCTGCGCCACCGCCAAGTTTAACAGCCATAGGCTTTGAGCCCGCTGTATCACCTGTGCCTGTTACATCAAAAGTAAGAGAAACGTCGGGTTCGATTGCAAATGCAGCGGTTTTTGAACCACGGCATCCAACTTCTTCCTGAACACTAAATACATAGTAAACGTCATCAGCTACAGGTTCATTTGCTATTCTCTTTGCAATTTCAAAAACAATTCCACATCCTGCTCTATCGTCAAGAGGTCTTCCCACAATTCTGTTAGCATTGAGCTTAGTAAGGTTTGATTTAAGAACAAATGTATCACCAATTTTTACTTTTCTTTCCGCACTCTTCTTATTATCTGCACCAATGTCTATGTAGAAAAGATCAGGAGCAAAATCAGAAGCCTTTGTGCCTGAATTAGGAACAAGCACGCCGTGAACACCATTTTGAGAAACAACTTCACCGAATGCACATGCCACCCAGTTAATACCACCAATGGGAGCAACGCGAATGAAACCATTGTCTTCAACAAAGTTTACGATAAATCCAATTTCATCCATATGTCCACAAAGCAATACCTTTTTAGGATTTGCAGATGTACCCTTTTTAAGAGCAATAAGATTGCCCATAGCATCAATATGTGATTCATCACAATAGGGCGCTATCATTTCTTTAATTGTATTTGCAACACGATGCTCTTTACCTGAAACACCATGAACAAGTGTAATCTGTTTTAATGTATTATACATAATTTATACCTCAGCTTTCATATTTTTGAGCATCGCATAAACGAGCTCTCTGATTGATTCGTAGTCTTCAATACTTGCTACACATGCAGGTGAGTGAAGATATCTTGTACCCATCGAAATGGCTACGCACTTAACACCCTTACCTGATTTATGGATATGCCCTGCATCGTTACCACCGGACACATATCTCTTAACCTGCGCTTTAATATCATTATTTTTAGCAGTATCAAGTGTAAAATTAACAAATTCGGTATCATAGATAGTTGATCTATCCATAAGGGAGATTACCCCTCCACTACCAACATCTGCAACTCTCTTGTGTGCAGGAGCGCCTGCAATATCACCAATTGCTGTGCTTTCAAGAATAATAGCTCGGGAAGGCTTAACCTTTTCAGCAGCAACTCTTGCACCCGAAAGACCAACCTCTTCTCTTACTGTAAAGCAGAAATAAGTATTAAAAGGAAGAGTGATATTGTTCTCTCTTATCTTTCTAATGATTTCAATCATAGCGCAGCATCCTGCTCTATCATCGATTGCCTTTCCCTTCATGTACTTATTGTCAGTACCAAAGTAAACAAAATCAGAATTGAAAACACCAAAATCACCAATGTTTACATATTCCTTAGTTTCGTCTGCATCTTTAGCACCAATATCAATATACATTTCTTTGATGGGAGTTACAGAAAATCTATCTTCTCTGCGTTTATGATGAATTGCCTTTGCCGCAATTACACCGTTAATCTTAGTTTTTTCATTACCAAGAACAACCTGTTTACCATAAAGCACCTTGGGATCAATACCACCAAGATTAGAAAATTTGATATATCCGTCACCATCAATATCGGTTATCATAAAGCCAACTTCATCCATATGGGAAGAAATCATTACTTTATCATTGCTTTCACCCTTAACAAGAGCATAAACATTGCCGAATGTATCTTTAACTATCTTATCACAATCATCACCAAGCTGTTCGATAATCGCGTCAGCAACCTCATTTTCAAAGCCAGTAGGACCGAATTTTTGGCAAAGGTATTCTAAAAGCTCAACGCCATATTTTTTCATATTTCAAGTCCTCCTTTGCCATATTCTTCTGCAATCTTTGTATCTTTGATAAATTCGGAGATAAGGTCGCAGAGCGTTTTAGTATCGTCAAGAGAAATAATCTCGTTATATGTATGCATTGAAGCAAGCGGAAGTCCAACATCAACTGTGGGAATTCCCTCTCTTGCAAGTTGAATTGAAACAGCATTTGTTCCCGTATGTGTAGGAGAAACTGAAAGCTGATGAGGAATTTCCTTTTCTTTAGCAATATCAATCAACATATTGGTTAATTTTCTATCAGTAACTGCAGAAATTGTAATTGAAGGACCTTTTCCAAGTTCAACAGTTTCTTCTTTTTTAGTTCCAGGAACTCTGCCAAGATTTACGTCAATACTCATCGCATAATTAGGATTGAGTGCATAAGCGCCAGGAGCTACCATACCTGTAACCTCTTCACAGCAAGAAAGCATAACGTAAACGTCACCTGCAAGCTCCTCACGAGGTGTATTAGCAGCTGCATAAAGAGCACAAGCTGCACATGCCTTGTCATCAAAACTCTTACCCATAATCTTGTTATTGAGCATTTCAGTATATTTGGGGGCAAATCCTACTGGTGTTCCTACTCTTATTTTGCTTTCGAGTTCTTCTTTAGTGTAGCAAGTATCAATTAAAAGCTCGTCAATTTTGGGAAGCTCTTTTCCACTACCACTTGCAAGGTGAGGAGGAGTTGAAGCTATAACACCAAACAATCTTTCATCCTTACCATAAATGATTACGTCGCTTGCTTGCAAGATACCTGTATCAATACCACCAATATTTATAACTCGAAGAAATCCACCGTCAAGAATTTCAGTAACATACATACCAATTTCGTCCATATGTGCATCAAGCATAATCTTAGGTGCATTTTCTTTGCCACATTTTTTCACAAATATCTGATTTCCAACGTTGTCAAGATAATTTTCATCAAACTTATCCCCAACAAGCTCTATCAGTTTTTCTCTTTCGAATCTTTCAAAGCCACCAATGGACATAAGGCCTGAAAGATCAACAATTAACTTTTTAAGTTCCATAATTTTCTCCAATCTATTTAAATTCGTTTACTATCTGTTTAAATTTGTTTCCGCGCTCCATAAAGTTTTTGAATGCATCAAAACTTGCACATGCAGGAGATAGCAACACAATATCATCCCTTTTCGCGATATTTTTCGCTTTCATTACTGCTTTATCAAAATCCTTTTCAAAATAAATATCAATTTGAGAATTGATATTATTCAAAGCATTATTAATTTTTTCTGCAGTAGCGCCTGTCAAAACAACCGACTTTGCTTTCTCATTTAAAGCATCAGCAAGTGGCTCAAAGGGTATGTTCTTATCATATCCACCGCAAATAACAATGGGTTTTATTGGTAAGGCAGAAAGTGCCGCAGCGGTACGCGTTGGACTTGAGTCTATAGAGCTATTATAATATTTTACACCATCAAGTTCTCGAACAAATTCAAGTCTGTGTTCAACACCACCAAAGGTTTTCGCAATATAGTTTATAGTCGACTCAGAAACAAGTCCCCATGTTAAAGATATTGCAGCCATATAGTTTTCAATATTATGCTTTCCTGGTATGAGTATTGAATTTGCGGCAAGAACATTTGATATGTGGTTATTATTGTAGCGGCATATATATCCGTCATAAATAAACATAACAGATTCTGACTTTTCTTCGGGATGGTTTTTATATCTTTTCTCAATATCTTCATAAGTGAATTCGCATGAGAACAAAGACGTTTTTATTTTGTCTGCAATCAAAAGGTTTTTAGAAAGTTCGTTATTGCCATTTAGTGTTAGATGAGTTGCACCATTTTTATAAATGTTAGTTTTAGCATCAATATATTCACCCATATCCTTATGCCAATCAAGATGATTGGGGCTCAAGTTTGTTATGATAGCTCGAGAGGGCGATTTTTTGGCAGTAAAAAGTTGAAAGCTTGAAAGTTCAAGTACACAAATATCCTTTTCAGTCATCTCTCCTACTTTTGACAACAAGGGCGTTCCAATATTACCACCAACATATATTTTTCGGTCACTATTTTCAAATTCTTTTTCGAGCAATTTATATGCAATGGTTGTAGTAGTTGTTTTGCCATCACTTCCTGTAATACCAAGAATCACGGCAGGAGTGAGTTCCAAGAAAAGTTCCATTTCTGAAGTCAATTCTGCACCCTTTTCTACAGCTCTTATTATACCGTTATAATCAGGACGAATTCCAGGAGAACGGAAAATAATATCAGCATCGATTTTTTCAAGATATTCTTCACCCGTAATAAATTTAACTCCACGCTCTGCAAATTCTTTTGAACACACATCGAGTTTATCAAAAGAGTTTTTATCATGGACGGTTATCTCGTTTCCACATTCAAGTAAAAGTTCAACCAAAGGAATATTAGAAACACCAAATCCAAGCACTGCACAACGCGCATTTTTTATTCTGTTTTTAATGAGTTCAATGGTTTTCATATGTACCTCCAAAAACAAAATCACCTATTTTATATTATATCTTTTTTTATCTGTTTTTGCAATAGAAAAATAGTTGATTTTTCACGATTTTTTTATAAAAAACCCTTTTCAAATGTAAATTTTTTTGGTATAATTATATTATTATATAGATTATTATATTTTTGGAGATAAAAATGGCTAAAAGTAAGAATACCACACCACAATATGATAACCAAAGTATTAAGGCTTTAAAAGGCGCTGATCGTGTTAGAATGCGTCCCGGAGTTATCTTCGGTTCTGACGGCCTTGAGGGTTGCGAGCATTCATTTTTTGAAATTCTTTCAAACTCCGTTGACGAGGCGCGTGAGGGTCATGGAAATATTATTAAGGTAACTGCATATAAGGACCACTCTATCGAGGTTGATGACCACGGACGTGGCGTTCCCCTGGGCTATAACGAAGCCGAAGGCAGATGGAACTGGGACCTTATTTATTGTGAGCTTTATGCGGGCGGTAAATATGATAACAACAACGAGGACTCAGCTTATGAATACTCCCTCGGTCTTAACGGTCTTGGTGCTTGTGCTACTCAGTACAGTTCTGAATATATGGATGTTTATTCATATGACGGCACAAACGTGCATTCTATTCACTTTAAAAAAGGTGAACCCGTAAGTGAACTTGAAACTGTTGAATTGGCAAGAAATGAAAAGCGCACGGGTACTGTCATTCGTTGGAAACCCGACCTTGACGTTTTCACCGATATTAATATTCCCCACTCCTTCTTTGAAGAAACTCTTCATCGTCAAGCTGTTATCAATTCAGGTATTGAGTTTGAACTTTGGATTGAAGAAGATAATAAAAAGTTCACCAAAAAATCATTTAAATACGAACACGGCATTTCTGACTACATTAAAGAAATGTGCGGTGAAAGTGCAGCTACTGAGCCAATATTATGGCATTTAGAAACTCAAGGTAGAGATAGAAACGACAAGGACGAATACAAGCTCAAAGCCGACTTCTCTTTCTGCGTTTCAAATACTGTCAATAAGCTTGAATACTACCACAACTCGAGTTTCCTTGAGCATGGTGGTTCACCCGACAAAGCTGTAAAAATTGCATTTGTTTATGCACTTGACAAATATATCAAGAATGCCGGTAAATACAATAAAACTGAATCCAAAATTCAGTTTACTGATATAGCAGATTGCTTATGTCTTGTTATAAACAGTTTTTCAACGATGACCTCGTATGAAAACCAAACAAAGAAATCCATCACTAATACCTTTATTTATGAGGCGATGACGGAATTCTTAAAGAAAAATCTTGAAATCTACTTTATGGAGCATCCCGTTGAGGCGGAAATATTCGCAAACCAAGTGCTTCTTAACAGACGCTCCCGTGAAACTGCAGAAAAAACAAGAATTCAGCTTAAAGAGAGTTTAAAGAGCAAAATGGACTTTTCAAACAAGGTTGAAAAGTTTGTTAACTGTCGCTCAAAAGATCCTGCTGTTCGCGAGCTTTACATCGTTGAGGGTGATTCTGCTTTGACCTCTTGTAAGCTCGGTAGAAATGCCGAATTCCAAGCGATTATTCCCGTTAGAGGTAAAACACTTAACTGTCTTAAGAGTTCCTATGAAAAGATTTTCAAGAGTGAAATAATTACCGACCTTCTTCGTGTAATTGGTTGCGGTGTTGAAATCAAGGGCAAGGTTAAGGGCAATATCGACCCATTCGATATTAACGATCTCAAGTGGTCAAAGATTATTCTTTGTACCGATGCGGATGAAGACGGATTCCAGATTAGAACTCTTCTTCTGACACTTTTCTATCGTTTGCTCCCCACTCTTCTTAAAGAGCATAAAGTATTTATTGCAGAAACTCCTTTGTTTGAAATTACAACAAAAGATAAGGCATATTTCGCGTTTGACGAATTTGAAAAAGCGGCAATCCTCAAAAAACTTGAAGGCACAAAATATAGCATTCAGCGTTCAAAGGGACTTGGTGAAAACGAGCCCGAAATGATGTGGGAAACAACAATGAATCCCGAAACACGCAGACTCATCTCAGTTGACCCTGCTGACCCATACCTTACTGAAGTGATGTTCGAAACTCTCCTTGGCGATGACCTCGCCGCAAGAAAGAAATTCATCGCCGAACACGGCAGTGAGTACATTAAGGATATTGATGTTTAATAAAATAAAAAAAGAGCTTCTTTCTTAAAGACAGATGCTCTTTTTATTTTTTACCATCCTAGTAAAAAACAAAAAAGGAGATGCATTGCATCTCCTTTTGGCGTGCCATGAGGGATTCGAACCCCCGACCTTTTGGTTCGTAGCCAAATACTCTATCCGGCTGAGCTAATGGCACATATCGCTCTCTGCGACTTATATATATTAACACATATATCTCATTTTGTCAAGCGAATTTTGAAAATATTTCTAATTATTTTTTCTTTTCCTATTCCCTTTTTTGTTTTTTTATGATACAATATAATAAAGATTTTGTATAATTGGAGGTTTGGTATGAGTTCATTTCCTTTACTTGAAGAATTCTCCCCTGATGTGCAACAATTTGCTATATATAAACGAACCATTCAAGGTTGTTCTGAAAAAACTGTAAATGAATATATGCTCGACCTTAGAACTTTCTTTAGATATCTTTTGGCTGTAGAAAACCATATCGAAATTGACAGTGATGAATTTTCAGAAATTGACGTTACTCCCATTGATGCGCAATATCTATCACAAGTGAAAACCGAGCAGATATATGAGTTCCTTTTTTATACTGGTAATACTCGCAAAAATATGTGGAGTGCCAAGGCGCGCAAGCTCTCTGCTATAAAAGGAATTTATAAATATTTCACGCTTAAAAGAAACTATTTTGAAGATAATCCTGCTATCAATATAGAATCCCCAAAACCTAAAAAAACTTTGCCAAAGTTTCTAAATCTCGACGAATCCCTTATGCTTCTTCAAGCAATACTCGACGATGAAGAATCAAACACTAAGGAACGCGATTACTGTATCGTTACCCTGTTTCTTAACTGTGGAATGCGTCTTTCTGAGCTTGTTGGCATCAATTTAAACGATATAGATAGAGAACTTCGTTCTCTTCGTGTGCTTGGTAAAGGTAACAAAGAACGTATAATATATCTTAACGAAGCATGCAGAACAGTTCTTCACGATTATCTTGAAATTCGTTTGAGTCCTAAATATGATAATGTGCAAACAAAAGCACTATTTTTAAGCCGTTTGAATAAGCGCATAAGTGTTAAAACTGTTCAATGGATGGTTTATAAATATCTCGAGTTAGCAGGACTTGAAGCAAAACACTTCTCTGTTCACAAGCTTCGTCACACCGCCGCAACACTTATGTATCAAAGTGGAAATGTGGACGTGCGCGTACTTAAAGATATTCTTGGCCACGAACAACTAAACACTACACAAATTTACACTCACGTTTCAAACGAAAATATGCGAAATGCAATGGAGCAAAATCCACTTGCTAAGTTAAAAAAAGATGATTAGAAAAAACCGTGTTGTTTTACTCAACACGGTTTTTCTTTTTAAATTCAAATTGTGATAACACAACTGCAAAAAATATCAAAACTGCACCGATGTATTCTTTAAATGTTAGTTTTGTTCCCAACATTATCATAGCACCTAACAGTCCGAAAACAGATTCCAACGAAAGTATCAATGATGCTACCGCAGGATGAACATTTCTTTGTCCCACAACTTGCAATGTGTATGCAATTCCGCTTGAACATATGCCAAGATACAAAAACGGTAAAATATGAGTTGATATTTCTCCCAAAGAAATTGGTGATTCCAACAAAACTGCACCTATTGTACTTGTTACAAAGGCAAAGAAAAACTGCAAACAAGACATTCTTATGCAATCACATTTAGGAGCAAAATGATCAATTGCAAGAATCTGTAAAGGATATATTGCAGCGCTTAAAATAATCCATAAGTCTGAAGAAACAATGTTAAAACCTTCAGTTATACAAAGAAAATAAAATCCTACAACTGCAACAAATATTGCAATCCAAACATTCAGCTTTACTTTTTTTCTCAAAAAAAGTGCATAAATAGGAACTAAAACTACATATAACGCAGTGATAAAAGCCGCCTTGCCACCAGAAGTGCCTTGATTTATACCCATCTGCTGAAACACAGAGGCAACTGAAACAGCAATACCTGTAATAATACCAGCGATTATTTCAGTTTTTGTGAAATCTAATCCCTTTTTACTTATTAATTTTCTTCCGCTTTTACTAATCTTATCAAAAATAATAATGACAAAGAACAAGAAGAGTGAACCAATAAACCATCTAACCATACCAATGGTTATTGGAGGTATATCTGACACTAAATCCTGTGCCACGAAAGCAAATCCCCATAAAAATGCTGCTAAAAATAATAGCAACATTGATATATATTTGTTATGTTTCATATTTTATTTTGTCCACCTATATACTCTTGTTTCATAAGGCTTGAAAGTTGTTCCATCAAGATTGTCATAGTTTGAAAGCAAAAGCTCTGCACTAGCAAGGTCAAAGCCTGAGGGTACATTCCATTTCTTTGTTTTTTCAGTAAATGAGCAAACGACAAGGATTTTTTCTTTATCATCTTCACGAGAATATGTATAGAATGATGAAGAAAGCTTACCATATTCCTCATAATCACCATTTCTAACACTCGAAAGTTCCTTACGAAGCTTGATTGCACAACGATAGAAATTTAAAACGGAGTTTTCGTCCTTTTCTTGATCTGCAACGTTAATTTCTTTATAATTATCGTTTACATAAAACCAAGGTGTGCCGGTTGTAAATCCCGCATTCTCCTCTGCACTCCACTGAACAGGTGTACGAGCAGAGTCACGTGAGCCGTACCACAATCTCTGAAGGCGCTTTTCGGGGGACTTTTTAGTAGCAACGTTATTATATTGCCAACGGGTTTGTACGTCCTCATACATTTCGGGGTCATTGGGATACCAGTTAGTCATACCAATTTCCTGTCCTTGATAGATAAATGGAGTTCCCTTTTGAAAAAGGTATGAAACTGCAAGCATCATCGCGCTTTCTTTTTGGAATTTATCACTACCATAACGAGAAACCATTCTTGGATGATCGTGATTTTCAATATAGAGCATATTCCAGCCCTTACCATCAAGCTGTTTTTGCCACTTTGTATAGCATCTCTTAAGTTTGCGAAGATTAAATGGCATATGATAGTAGTCTGTCATAAAACTATCCGCTTCTTGAGTTGAAAACTGAATCATCATATCAAGAACGGGAGCATTATTTTCATCTATATATTCAAGTGCCTTTTTAGGTGTAACTAAAGGAGCTTCTGCAAGTGTCATACAATCGTATTTTGAAAACACATCACGATTGAACTCTTCAAGATACTCATGAAGATGGGGGCCATGATTGAACATAAATATACCTTTTGAAGCAGGCATAAGCTTATCATCAGGCAATCCCTCGGGCTTTGAAATAAAAGTGATAACATCTTCTCTAAAACCATCAACTCCCATATCTAGCCAGAAACGAAGAATATTCTTTACTTCTTCACGAACGAGGGGGTTATCCATATTAAGATCTGCCTGCTGAATAGCAAACAAATGCATATAATACTCCTGACGCACCTCGTCCCATGCCCACGCCTTACCTTCAAAAAGTGAATCCCAGTTATTAGGAAGCTTTCCATTAGGTTTAGCAGGACGCCAAATATAATAATCTGTATAGGGATCTATTCTCTGGCGGCTCTTTTGAAACCATTCGTGTTGATCACTTGTGTGGTTAACAACAAGGTCCATAATAACTTTCATACCTCTTTCATGAGCGCCGTCAAGCACCTTTTTAAATGCCTCCATACCACCAAATTCCTCGGCAATATTGTAGTAATCAGAGATATCGTAACCGCAGTCAACTCCGGGTGATGTATACAATGGTGAAAACCAAATACCATCGCAACCGAGTGATTTTATATAGTCGAGCTTTTCATACACTCCCCAAAGGTCGCCCATGCCATCTCCGTCTCCATCCTTAAATGAACGAGGCCAAATCTGGTAGAACACCATATCCTTATACCATCTATTTCTCTCCATATTTATCTCCTTCTAAATAAAATAAAACCAACGTTTATATTATACCATTAATTAAAAAAATGTCAATTATTATTTTAACAATTTTGAAAAGCTCTGAGGCAAAATAAGACGCCAACTTTCCTCATTGTGTGGTTTTTCGTTATCATAAGTTTCAAAAATTTTTTCTTCGGGATAACCATATTTTATAAGTGTTTCCTTCATGTTTTTGGAACTTGGTAATAACTGTTCTTCCAGTGGATCGCCAATGCCACAATATATATGAATTTTAGGCAAATCTTCACTATTTTCAGCAAAATTTTTGTTTGAAAAATAGTTTTCGAAAGCACTCATCTCGTAAAGACCATACGCGGGTGAATATGATAATACATATTTATAAAATCCCATCTCGCGCAAACCACAATAGAAAGCTGCAATTCCTCCCATTGATGAGCCACCAATACCAATATAGTCCTCTTTAATACAGTAATTCTCTTTTATAAACGAATGCAAAGTTCCCACCATAAAAGTCGAAAGCCCCTCAAGATACCCCTTTGAAAAGTCATCATCGGGAATAGCCGTTGCCAGAGGTGAAAGCTCCCCAAACTCTGCGGGATTCATAAACAACTCGTGACTTCTGTATTCATCGGCATTGTCAATACCAACTACAATAATATTTTTACCAAATTGACGATGCACCTCACTTAAAACCACATCAAGCTGCCATGAGCCATAAGGATCGCCATTTTCGGTGTAATCTCCTGCCAAACAGAAAAGATTTTGCGCATCAAAAAAGTATAAAATGTCATGTGGAGTAACCCCATCATAGCTTGAAGGCACAAAAACACTAACTTTTTTGCTCTTATCTTTACGGTGAGCAAGATTTTTTGCATCTTCAATAACATAATTGTCCACTCTACCCGTCTTTTCAATACCTTTAGCAAAAAGATAGGTCAATTCTCTACCCATTCCATCATTTTTCTTATATTCAACGCCAATAGAAAGCTCACCGGGATAAACCTTCCCCGACTTTTCATCATTAGCACAAACAAATTCAACGTGATTATATTTATCATTGTTAAATTCAAGAACAAAATCGCCGTCAGTGTCCTGTTTTTTTAGCTTTATGACCTCGCTTTGACTCTCATCATAATTATAAACTACCACCAAAACCTCGGGCCACTTTTGGGAATTTTTGAAATGGATTGTTTTCATATTTCGCCTCCATTCGTTTTTTATTATTGTACCACAAAAACAAAATGTTAGCAATACTTAATTTTTATAATATATCTGCTATTCAATTTTTTTGTCATCGGTTGCTGGATTGTCAATCACTTCTCCTTTCTCAGTAAAACGCGAGCCGTGACACGAACAATCCCACGTGTGCTCTTGCTTGTTATATTTGAGCGCACATCCCATATGTGAGCAACGTGGAACAGTTGGAGTTATCAATCCCAATACCGATTCCGCTGTATTGATTGCTAACTGCGGATGCAAAATGCTCCTTTGTGGAGAAAATATCTCTGCAAAATCGTTTTTTACACCTCTAACTAAATCAGTTAAGAGCATAGCACCCGCCATTGAAGACGTCATGCCCCACTTGTTAAATCCTGTTGACACATAAATATCAGAAAATTTGCTCGAATATCGTCCAATATACGGAATGTCGTCCAAGGTCATGCAATCTTGAGTCGCCCACCGAGTAATTATTTTCGCATTGGGATAGTTCTTTTTCGCAAAATCTTCAAGCTCTCTCCAGCCACCACCGTTTTTGCCTGTACGATGACTACCACCACCAAGCAATAAAAGTCCGTTATGATTTCTAAATGATAAGCCCTTCATATCCTCATCTACATACATTTCTTCAACGTTAGAAGCACCCTCAAGCGCCAAAACGTATGAGCGATGCTGATACATTTTTAAAAAATACACTCCGTATTTATTCATAAATGGGAAATGAGTGGCAACTATCGCTTTTTGAAACTGTATTTTTCCTCGATTTGTGAGCGCAATATTATCTCGCAATTCTATTACCTTGGTGTTTTCATAAATTGGAAGCCCCTCCGCTATCTTATACAAAAATTTCAAGGGATGAAACTGCGCCTGCCCCTCAATTCCAACAGCTCCCGCTATCGAAAATGGAAGCGGAGAATTTAGAGTAAAAGTAGCCGAACACCCTATATCGTTAAGCGCCTCATACTCCTTTAAAATAGTTTTGCAATCATCCATTGAATAAACATAGGAGGTCTTTTCCTCAAAATCGCAATCAATGGTCGCACACAATTCCCTGTATTTTTCAAGCGCAATGCTTTGTGCTTCAAAGTACATTTTTGCTGCTTCTCTACCATATTTTTTGATAATTTTATCAAAAATCAAGCCGTGTTGAATCGTGATTTTAGCAGTCGTATTCTTCGTTATGCCACTGCATATTTCATCCGCCTCAACAAGAACGCAATCCACTCCCGCGTTTTTTAACTGATAAAGACAAAGCAACCCCGCAATACCTCCACCAATGACTAAAACATCGGTTTTTATATCGCCTTTCAATGTCGGAAACTGTGGCTTCTTTGCCGTTTTGCTCCAAATTGATTTGTTTACTGACATATTTTAACCCTCTAATACTATTTTTTATGTTTAGTATTCCCAAAATTTTGGGGATGATGAGAATAAAATGAAAACCACGGCTCGTTTGAACCGTGGTGTTTTATTATATGGAAACAATAAAATCAAATGAGGGATTGTGGACTTCTATACACTGAATACCTTCATATTTTTCAAATGATTCAAAAATGTCCTTTGCTTTCAAAGAATTATAGTAATAAAGAACAATCTTTGCATTTTCATTCAAAATAATCTCTTCCTGCTGTTCGCAGAAGTGATTTTTGATTTTGATTATATCAATATTCATATTCTCATAAATTAGTGTTATTCCCATAAAATATACATATGATGGTAAAACAAAATCTTTTTGAAAATTTATTGTTGTAATACTAATCTTCATAATTTTCCACCGTAATTGTAGTTTGTACTTCCGGAGAACTTACATCAACCAAACGCCCCATCATTCCTGAATCAATCATTTCTAAAATACTAGCCACTTGTGAATAAGCATCTTCCCCTACAAGTGATTCAAGAGTCCCATTTTCCATCGCCTTTTTAATTACAGGAACAGGAAAACGCGTTACTATTTTTGTTTCATCGACTTGTACCTCAATACGAACAATTCTACGATCAATAATTTCCTGCGGTGCATCTTTGATTTCTGCAGAATGTTGAATTCCATTAATCAATTCTGTTGGAGTTACACCCAAAATCTTTGACAAGGTCTGAATAGCAGTAATATCAGGATATGATGTGTCGCATTCCCATTTAGACACCGCCTGTGCCGTTACAGACATTTTTTCCGCAAGCTCTTCTTGAGTCATCTTTTTTTGTTTTCTAAAATATGCAATGTTCTGTCCTATTGTATTCATAATATACCTCATAAAATAAAATTTCGAGCTGTGCACATTCTCGTTGTATTCATTATAGCACAAATTATATTTGTTTCCACCGACTATCAGTTGTATTTTGAATTTTTTCACAACAATTAGTTGAATTATTATAGCACAAAAACAATATAAAGTAAATATATTTCTACAATTGTTTAAACATAAGGTAACTCCGTAGAGGAGTATATCATATTTTAGAAAACAATCCCATATCCACCATCTCCGTAGGGGTCGGCGTCCTCGAGGACCCGTAAAAAGACCCCCTATGATTAAGACGACAACCTGCGCTACGCTTGGTGTGTCGGAAAGTTTGACTTGTGTGTCTTGCAACACACATTTTCTTACGAAAACCGTCAAAGCTTTCGTCAGAATCTCTCTGCGAGACACTGAATGTGAATGCTACGAGGACTTCGGATAAAGTTTAAGAAGAAAAAGCCAATAAAAAAGCACCGCTTTTGCGGTGCTTTTCTCTTGGCTCCCTTTTTTGGACTTGAACCAAAGACCCCCGTGATTAGACGCTACGCACCAAGTTTTGCTTGCCCGTCTTACAACGGTCATTTGCGTTGCAAACCGCAAAAGCTTGCAGTCAGAGCAACCTTCGGTTGCCTAACTCTTAATTGAT
>JAZRRX010000055.1:0-6101 GCA_045651165.1 Eubacteriales bacterium | reverse complement strand
AAATCGTTATGTGTTGTGTAACAACACAATTTGCGCGAAATTTGACTTTAAATAGGTTTAAAAAGTTTTGGGGTTATAGGGGGATTTTTCAAAATCCCCCTAAATCCGTATAAACTAACTTCCTCATAAATCCCAATTTATTTAACTCATTATAAGTCATTTTTTTTAAAAAGGCAAGAATTTTTGAAAATTTTCTTTAAAAAGTGGCACCCTGTGGCACCTTTTGGCACCTTTTGGCACCTTTTTTTCGTGTATAATGCGCTCGTACGAATGAAACGAAAGGACATTTGTTTAACGGACAAAATTCAAAAGAGGGGGGATTGATAAGATGAAAAGAGAAACATAGCAAAAACCCAAACGTAGAACTTAAAAGGATTTGCAACAGGGGAGAATTAATTCCTCTTGCCGAGGAGTATGTAAAAAGTTGCAAATCAAGTATCAACACTCTTGAAGGCAAAAGCGGTCGAACTAAGTCGATTGACAAATTCCCAAATATTGCCGGGTTTGCGAGGAGCTTGGGTGTGGGTGTTTCAAATATCAAAAATATCGAGGTCAAATGGCCAGAGCAATATAGTGCTCTAATTGCGATTTTTGAGGATGAGGCACTCAACTCCGATAAAAATGCAACAATTCTCAATGCCTATATCAAGGAGCGTCTTAATTTTGGAGAGAAAAAAGAGGGTGGCGCGACCTTGCCCGTGGGTGACGTTCAATTGGTTTTTGAACACAACATTGAGGAGGACGGTATATGAGCAGAAAAAAGATAATTAAGATAGGTGGAAAGCCAAATCCCAAGCAAAAGGAATTCTTTTCATCCCGTGCCAAGTACACGGCATATGGTGGGGCGCGAGGTGGTGGAAAAAGTTGGGCTTTGCGCCGAAAACTTATCGGACTTTGTCTTAATTATGCGGGAATTCGTTGTTTACTTATCAGACGAAGTTTGGGGGAGATAAAATCCAATCATCTTATACCGATGCTAAAGGAATATGGTGAGATATTAAGCTATAACGAGGGCGAAAAAGCGTTATCGTTTTCTAACGGGAGCAAAATTTTCTTTGGATACTGCTCTTGCGACCGCGATGTTCTTCGATACCAGGGACAAGAATATGACATTATTGCAATAGACGAGGCAACGCAGCTGAGCGAATATCAGTTTTCTATTTTCAAGGCCTCATTACGCGGTGTCAATGATTTTCCTAAACGTATATATCTCACTTGCAATCCCGGTGGTGTTGGTCATTCGTGGGTTAAACGCCTATTCATAGACAGGGATTTTAGAGAAAATGAAGACCCGATGGAATACAGATTTATTCCTGCTTTGGTTTATGACAATGAGGTTTTGCTAAAAAGCGACCCCTCCTACATTGAGCAGTTAAAGGCGTTGCCACAAAAATTGCGAGATGCATGGCTCAGTGGCAGGTGGGACGTATTTGAGGGACAATTCTTCTCTGAATTTAACGAGGATGTTCACGTAATTGAATCAAATGTTATTCCAAAAAACGTAGGGCGCTTTATTGCATTCGATTACGGATTTGATATGCTTGCTGTACTGCTTTTGGCAAAGGATACAGAGGGGAATATCTACGTTGAAAAGGAGTTGTGTCGACCAAATCTCACTCTGGGTGAAGCGGCTATGTCCGTTGTGGAATTTATTTCAGGGATTTCCGTTGAATATGCGGTTGCATCTCCCGACCTATGGAATCGTCGTCAGGACAGTGGAAAAAGTGGATTTGAGATAATGCAATCCGTTTATGGCATGCCGTCCATGATTTCTGCCGATGACCGAAGAGTTGCGGGATGGAGGACACTTAAGGAATATCTTTCTTTAAGAGATGGAAAGCCTAAATTATTTATTTGTGGTGAGTGTCATGAACTTATTCATTCAATGCAATCTCTACTTTGCGACAAAAATCGTATAGAGGATGCATCAAACGAGCCACATTCTATAACTCACGCCCCCGAGGCGCTTCGCTATGCTGTGATGAGTAGATTCGAACATTCACCCCAAAAAGAGGTACTTCCATTTACTTTTAACAAAAAAAGATCGTCCGTTATGGATTTGTTCTAATTTTTATTCGTACAAAAAAACAGAAAGGAAAATGCAAAAAAATGAACGATTCATTGAGCAAAACCTGGCTTCAGTATGAAGCCGGGAAGGATTACAAAAGACGAATCGGGCTTTATCACACGGTAAGGCAAAATGAACGCTTTTATCGAGGTGACCAATGGCATATGGTGGAGTCGGGAAATCTGCCACGTCCTGTATTTAACGTTGTAAAGCGTGTGATTGATTATCTCGTTTGCTCAGTTGTGCCACAAAAGACGGATATCCATTATTCCGACGAAAATATTCCGTATCTTAAGGATGTAATTGATTCCAAGAGAATGTGCAAAATACTTACCGACAACGCAAGATATCGTTGGGAAAAGTGTAAGATGGATAGCACAATCTATCGTTTGGCGTCCGATGCTGCCATAAGCGGTGACGGTGTTTTATATTCCTATTGGAAAAATGACGCTCGTGGCGATGGCAATTACGTTGGAGATATTCAGACAGACGTTATTGACAACGTTAACGTTTTTGTGGCTGACGTCAACAAAAATGACATTCAATCGCAAGAATATATTATTCTTTGCGGAAGAGCAAGCGTACTTTCCTTGCGTCGCGAGGCAAAGAAAAATGGCTTAAGCGACAGGGATATTGCGAAAATTGTGGCAGACAAAATTGACGACTCTGAGCGCGCAGGAGATTATTCCGTGGTTGAGCTTGAAGGGGATAACGAAGAAAAGGCAACATACCTCATTAAATTTTGGCGCGAAGATGGTAAGGTTTGTTTTGAAAAGAGCACAAAGAATTGTGTTATCAATCGCGTAAAAACACCTTGCACACTTTACCCCGTTGCTTATTTTAACTGGCAGAGCACAAAAAATTGTTTTCACGGAACAAGTGCTGTTTCTGGCATGATTAGCAATCAAAAGTATATCAATCGTGCATATGCCATGGTAATGAAGCATATGAGCGACACCGCTTTTTCAAAGGTGATTTACGACAAATCCAAAATTCCCGAGTGGTCAAACGAGGTTGGTGAGGCAATTGCGGCAATCGGTACTGCCAATGTTTCAGATGCAGTAAGCGTTTTAGGCGTTGGAAAGCTACAAGAAGATTATCTTGAATTTCTTCAAAATGTAGTGGCAAGCACAAAGGAAATGAATGGTGCTACCGAAACAGCTCTTGGTAATGTTACTCCCCAAAACACAAGTGCAATTCTTGCTATTCAAGCTGCTTCTCAAATCCCTCTGAAATTTATAAGAGCGGCTCTTTATCAGTGCATAGAGGATCTTGCAAATATTTGGGCGGATATGACTCTTTCATATTTCGCCGCGGATAGACTTGTGCCGATGCTTGATTTAGAAGGCAATTATGTAGCCGCAAGTTTATCCCTTCAAGATATCAAAAGCGTTAAGTTTTCTGCAGAGGTCAAGATTGAGGATACAAGCGTGTATGATTCTTCCATTGCGATATCTATTCTTGATAAACTTTTGGATAGGGGATATATCACGGTTGATCAGTATCTTGAAAAGATTCCTGGTTTTAGCCTTGGCAATCACATTGAATTGATCGGAGGTGTCGGTGATGAATGATGTTGAAGGCACATTGGTTGAGGTTGCTGAAATGGTCGAAGAAACTCCTTGCGATATTTCTGAAGAGGAAAAGGTCGATGAGTTATCTTTGCTTAAAGCTGAACTTGAAACTTTGCGTATGGAACTCAAATCAAGGGACGAAAAGGAAAAAGTAAATTCGCGAATGGTTAAAGAACTTAACGAGTTTTGTGAGTACTTTCCTGAAGTGGATGTTCATTCCATTCCCGGTGAAATTTGGGAGGAAGTGAAAAACGGAGCATCTCTTTCAGCTTCGTTTGCACTTAATTTGCGAAAGCTCGAAATTGAAAGAAAAAAAGCGAGTGATTTTAATGAAAAAAATCGCCGAATGAGTGCAGGGTCAATTACGGACGGAGAAGGGGAAAAATACTACTCTCCCTCAGAAGTAAAACGAATGTCACCTGCACAAGTGAAATTACATTATGACGATATTGTGGAATCAATGCGTCATTGGAACTAAAATTATTTTATAAAAAGAAAGGAAAAATTTATGGCAATAGTTAATTTTATTTCAACAGTATGGAGTGAAAATCTCTTAAAACAACTCGACAGAAAGTATATTGGCGTTCTCAACTGTAACAGAGAATTTGAGGGCGATATTAAAAATCAGGGTTCAATCGTTAAGATTTGCGGTGTTGGTGACGTTACTGTTTCGGATTATACTAAAAATTCTGACATGAGTTCACCCGAAACTCTTTCTGACACTGCAAGATTACTCAACATCAACCAGGCTAAATATTTCAACTTCCAGATTGATGACGTTGACAGAGCACAGTCAAACCCCAAACTTATGGATGCTGCGATGAACAAGGCAGCTGCCGCGCTTGCAAATGCGGCTGATAAGTATATCTATTCTTTGTATACTGATGCAAGCTATATTCTTGCAGAAGATAATGCAACCGCAGAGAATGTTGTGAACCACATTATCGACCTTAAAACTGAATTGATGAAAGATGATGTTACGGGTTCAGATGATATTATTGTTGAGGTATCTCCTGCTATAGCAGGATTGCTTCTTAAGGCAAAAATTGACCTTAGTACCAATAATTATGATGCTCTTGAATCCGGACTTCTTGGCAGAATTGCAGGATGCAAGGTTTACGTATCAAACAACGTGTTTGTGGATGAAGACGAGTATCACAAGTGCTATGTACGTACAAAGCGTGCTATCGCATTTGCAGAACAGATTTCTGAAGTTGAGGCATATCGTCCTGAAAAGAGATTTGCAGATGCTGTTAAGGGACTTCACCTCTATGGCGCCAAGGTTGTTTATCCTGCCGAATTGAAGGTGCTTTCCCTTAGAGTTAATTAATAAAATATGGCTAAGATTGAATGCAGAGATATTTTCAATGCGATTTACGTATACGTAAGGGGAAGCTATATTACAAGCTTGTTTTCAAGCAAAGTGAAAAGTAAGACCGAGAGCGAAAATGTGGATTTGAATGAAAATCTTAAAAAGACCAAAACAATTGAACCACAGGGTGAAACTAATGTAAATACCAAGAAAACAATCGGGGCAAGTACCGAGACCGTTACTGAAACTGTGGATAGAATGGAAGAAATGGAAGTTGCAGATAAAATTCGAATGGATATTGATGAGAAATTTCCATTTGCTATGGCTTCTGTTTGTTCGAATCTTGCTGCAATAGATAGAGAATATAGAAAATTTGTGGGTGAGAGTGCACAACCCAAGTTTTCTGAATATATGATTGCGATTTCTGAAGATTTTCCACTTTGCGAGAGATTTGTTTTCCCTGCTATTATGTATGTGAGTTCAATGGTATTGATGGATATTGATGAGAAAAAAAGTGATGATTTTTATGATAAATACGCTTGTGCTATTTCTCAAATTATTTCTGAATTGCCATCTGAACACACAGGTACGATTGAAAAGTATCCATATTAAAAGAACAAAAACCCGATGCATCTGCATCGGGTTTTTGCTGTTTTGAATGGGTAGTAATTAAAACTTAAAATATTTTTCAAAAAATATAAAAAAATGCTTGACAACGCTTTTTTGTTGTGATATAATTACTCCGTTGTTGAAATAAAAACAATTTTTGGAAGCATAGCTCAGTTGGGAGAGCATCTGCCTTACAAGCAGAGGGTCATAGGTTCGAGCCCTATTGTTTCCACCATTTTTTATAATCAAGGCAAAAGTCTTGGTGCAGGAATATGGATGCGGGATACCGCAAACATTCCAATTGAGGCCCGGTAGTTCAGTTGGTTAGAACGCTAGCCTGTCACGCTAGAGGTCAGGGGTTCGAGTCCCCTTCGGGTCGCCAGTCTCTCAAAAGAGGGGCAAATGCCTCTGTAGCTCAGTTGGTAGAGCAGGGGACTGAAAATCCCCGTGTCGTTGGTTCGATTCCGACCGGAGGCACCAAAAAATGCGGATTTAGCTCATTTGGTAGAGCGTCGCCTTGCCAAGGCGAAGGTGGCGG
>JAZRRX010000054.1:0-3240 GCA_045651165.1 Eubacteriales bacterium | reverse complement strand
GGATACAACGGACGTTCTGCTGTTTGCTCAAAATCGGGATGGCAAACCACAGTATTACAAAGAGGACATTTCTTTTCGGTGTCGCTGAGTTTCACACCGCATTTTATACAGTACATACGCTTACCTCCCATTTTGATTACTTTCCACCGTAGCGGAAAGACCTAATTCCTGCAGAACTTCAAAAAAGTGTCGTTCCAGCTCTGCTTCTTTAATATTACGAATAAAATTTATGTAAATAGTATCACCGAAAGACAACATACCGCAGTTGTACGGAGCCGCCGCCTGAACACCGAGAATAAAATCAAAGCGTTTAATATATTTTGCCATAACTTCGGGTACTTTCACTTGACCAATATTTGAAAGAGTCAAGCAAGATTTCTTTTCACCAACGCTATCAAAGATAGCTTTCATAACAGCGTTCTTTATTGGCAACGGAATAAGGCGCACCAACGGATTTTTCTCATCATTTACATTAGTGGCAATAACACAGCTCATGTGCTTTGCCGTAAATTCCGAACCCATCTTGTGATGAACAACCTTGCAAATTTCATCCAATGTGTACTCACCAAGTCGAGGATCTATTTCCGGAACGGTGTACATCGCAAAATTTCTGAGTGTACTACTTGGAAATAGTTGACGCAAATTAACAGGTATCAGCAGTTTGATTCGTTTTTGACGTCTAATATTAGGTTGCTTCTCATTTTGAAGATTAAGGAGTGCCTTCATCATTACAGCACTCATAAACACCGTTAAAGTTACATTATACTTATGCGCCATATCCAACGCTTCTTTAACCGGTATATTGAAGCAAGTTAAATTTAAAAAGCCATCTCTTTGTGGCTCACCATACATATGCCACGCATTTGTATCCTTGCGACTTGCAGATACAGCACCGGCATTCTTCGGAAAACAGTCTTCCAATTCTTCTTCTGTAGGCATAGCCCTGCGATCTACGATTCCATTTTCACAAGGAATTTCAATGTTATATTTCTGTTCAAGGTACTCTGCAACCAAACTTTTAAGGAAAATCAAAGCGCCTGTACCATCTGTCAGAGAATGGAAGAACTCAACAGCTATACGGCTTTGAAAAACAATTACACGAAATGCACATCTACGCATTTCATCCTTACTCATATAGGTGAGTGGATAACTGTATTCTTCTCTGATTTCCGGTGCAGACTCGACCTGTTGCAAATAGTACCAAAATACACCTTTACGCAAACGAGCTGCAATGGACGGAAAACGCTTGACGGTAATATCTAAGGCCGACTTTAATACACCCGTATCCACATCATCAAATAAGGTTACGGATTGCCTGAAAACATTACTCCAATTTTTTCGTCTTGCCGCGGGATAGATTTTCGCCGCATTATCGAGACGAACCCATCGCAGTGGTCTTGTTGATTTCTTTGCCATAAAGGTCATTTCCTTCAATTCTTACTTTCTTAACTTCTGACAATACTGCGTACAGAGTTTATCTGTACATTCACAGCACTTCAACGATAAATTTGTCATTTCCCAAAATCGTTCGGGATAGAGCATTACACACAATTCCCATATAAGCCATGCAAGAATTGCTAAAGCCACAAGAGAGATTGAGTAAAAACCGCCTACAAATATCAAGGGTGAGAACATCATTAGATGGTCCCAATTAAAAATACGGCAGGTCGTACAGCATTTATTCTTCATTATAAGGCGGAACGGACACCAAACAAGAACACAAATCAAATCGCAAACATAGAAAAACACGGATATCATAAACAACCAAAGTTTATTAATTACATTGATATAATACAAAACTCCGATAATCGCAATCAGAATAGTCCAAATAAGCATAACCTTGTATGCTGCTTGAGTTGTGGTAATCGCATAGCTTTTCAGTGCTTTATAATTTATCTTTTCTCTAATCGGACGGAATCGGTTAGCAAATAATTTTTGAGAACCGAGTGCAACCTTGTTCTTCACAGGGATAATCTGTAAAACCATATCTACAACCCAAACAAGCCACAAAATATGGAATAGAGAAAATTCCTTAAAAAAGTTATTGCCCTCCAATATCTCAAACTTCTGCGGAGAAACAAAGCACATAATTAAGCTGATAATAAAAATTGCAATTCGCCCGAATAAACGAACAAAATATCTTTTTCTTGTTTCTGACATTGCGCTCAATTTGATGCGAACCTTTCTGATTAATTTTTGAAAAACGCCACGACAACAGCTCCGGGGCCGGCATGGGTTCCGATAACGCTACCGACGGTTGTATAACGCACTTCATCGAGATTGCCTTCCCAAATATGACGGCTATCTTCGATATATTTAAGTAATAACGCATCGGAAATACCACTATAACCAAGCAAAACAGGTTTGTTGAAGTCGATACCCCCTGCTTTATCTATTTCCTGAACAAGCAAGTTGTTACCCATCTTGGATCCACGTGCCTTGCCGAGCATCCCGATTTCTCCATCAATAACGGAAAGTACGGGTTTAATATTTAATACTCCGCCGGCAAATGCTACCGCTTTAGAAATACGACCGCCTTTCTTAAGATACTCAAGGGTATCTACCAAGGCAACGATAACAATCTTTTTCTTTTCTTCCTCGAGTGTTGCCGCAATTTCCTCAGCACTTTTTCCTTCATCCAAAAGTCTAAATGCCAATTCAACTAAGATACCGCTACCCATGGCCGCACTGGCACTATCGACAATATAAATGTTGTCAAAATCCTCAGCTGCAATAGTTGCGCTTTGGTATGTACCAGAGAATTTGGAAGCAAGAGTGATTACAACTGCGGCTTCGCCCGCCTCTTTTGCTTTTTCGAATTCTTTTAAAAATGCATCGGGTGTTGCTTGGCTTGTGGTAGGAAGCACATCGCTTTCTACAAGTTTTTCATAAAAAGTCTTGTGATCGATGGTTACGCCATCAATGTATTCTTCCTGACCGAAGTGAACGGTAAGCGGAACAACATGCACACGGTTTTTAAATTCAGGCATTAAATCTGCTGTGGAATCCACAATAATTCTTGTTTTCATTCTATTCAAATCCTCTCATTATTTATCGCAAAAACATGTGTAATAATGCTTCGTAAAGCTTACTCTTGAACGGCTGATAACGCATCGGCAAATCCATCCAAGTCTTTTTATCTACGATGGACTTATAATGGGAGAATGCGTCAAAACCATCCTTGCCGTGATAGCCGCCCATTCCACTTTCGCCAACACCACCAAAGCCCATTTCGCTTGT
>JAZRRX010000053.1:0-14216 GCA_045651165.1 Eubacteriales bacterium | reverse complement strand
GATATCGAGCGTATGGCCGACCATGCAATGGCTGTTGCCAAAGCCGCGTTGGAAATGGAGGAAAAGAAGATCGCGTTCTCCGACCAGGCGAAGGGCGAGCTTGCTGTTTTGGGACAGGCTGTACTGGATATCATGGATCGCACTGTAGAAGCTTACGGCAGGTTCGATCTTGATGGTGCCATTAAGATTGAACCCCAAGAGCAGGTTGTTGACGCACTGGTTCGTGAGGTCAAATCCCGTCATGTGCGCCGACTGAGAGATGGGCTTTGTACTGTGGAGTATGGCTTTGTGCTGGAAGACCTGCTGACCGCCTGCGAGCGTACCGCAGACCACTGCTCCAATGTAGCTGTGGAAATGCTGCAGGTTTCTGAAGGCAAGCTGGAAGCACACGAATATCTGAATGCCCTGAAGGCCGCTGAGCTGCATGAGTCCGCCGCTTTTGCAGAACAGTTTGCCCGCTACAAGGCACAGTATGCCTTCCCAGAGGAACAGTAATTTTATTTATTTGGACCGCAGACATAGGCGTTGTGTCTGCGGTCTATTTCCTTCCTCAGTGTTACTGTTGACATATTGAATTGCAGTCCCCTCCATACTAACATAGAAAAACACCTGACCGGGCATGCTGCCATGGTCTGGTGTTTTCCTTTCGTATTTGGGACTAAATACAATACCGGTTATTGTCTTATCAATTGAAAGACACAGGCCCTGTTTGGTTTGAAGCAAATGCATTAGGACCTGGATCCGACATAGAGAAATACATTTTTGCAGCCTTGGTTGTGCCAAAGTCACGGTTGGAACCGGAATTTTGCACCTTGTTAAAGGCGTCGCGGAACATCTGATTGTGTGCCTCTTCCCGATTTAAGAGGAAATCAATTGTCTCGCGCACTTTTTTGTCGTTGATTTGGCGGTAAAGGTATTCATAAACCACCTTTGCACGTTGCTCAGATGCGATATTGCTGAGTAGGTCTGCACAGAGGTCACCCGTAACCGTTACATAGTCGCCCGTCCAAGAGTAACCCGATGCGTTGATAAGTCCGGGATTAAGACCTAAAAGTACGTGGGACTGAATCTCGCCAGATGGCACCTGCTGAGCATCAACATCGTGTCCGTTTAATAGGTTAATGGTCTGTGCAACCATCTCCATATGACCAAGTTCCTCGGCGGCAATGTCAAGAAATAAATCCTTGATTTCAGGGTCTTTGATTCTAAAACTCTGCGACATATACTGCATAGCCGCCTTTAACTCACCGTTACCGCCGCCAAGCTGTTCTTGTAAAAGCGCCGCATACTGCGGATTAGGTTTCTCTACCGCTACAGGATGAAATAGCATCTTTTCGTGTTTAAACATAAACTTACCTCCGTTTACTTTCTATTAACTATTCTTACCGGTTAGCAAACAGATATGTAGCAATTTTAATAATTGTGTGGTATAATTATTTTAATGATAAAAAAATAACGGAGGAAATTATGATGGAATTTATAGTTCCTTTTATTATTGGAGTTGTATTGATTGCGCTCGGCATTTCGAATATGCGGGGAAATATTTCATCACTACATTCATATCATCGCCATAGAGTTTCCGAAGAAGATAGGATTCCGTTTGGAAAACAAGTGGGATTAGGTACTGTTATTATCGGTGTGGGTATAATAATATTCAGCATTTTGTCTGCTATAACTTTATATACCGAAAATAACATCTTTGTTTTAATTGGAACCGCAGTTTTAATTGTTGGTATTATTGTAGGGCTTGTTTTAAGCTTTAAGGCGATGATTAAATATAATAAAGGAATTTTCTGATGAATTCAATTTATAGAGAGGTATACCTATATGAAAAAGAAGAAATTGTTATTTGCAATATTATGTGCTTTGGGTAGTGGAACAGTAGGATTCTTTGCAAACCAGTTAACCGAAGTATATGGTTGTGTATTATTTGGTATTGGTGTTGGCATTATGGTCTATTCAATTATAAATTTAAGTAAGTGAATAATATATTGAACTGATAACAAAATTCAAATATTTTTGAGGGAAAATTTATGAAAGACGAATGTTTAATTTGCGGAGCACCGCTTACATATTTAGAAAACGAAACGCAAATGGAATGTGCCCTTTGTCATAAAAAAGAAAATAGCAAGACTGCTTGCGAAAAGGGACATTATGTTTGTAACGAATGTCATACCGGCGGAATTGATTCCATTATCGCTGTTTGTCTTGCTGAAACCTCAAAGAATCCTATTCTGATTTTGCAAAAGCTGATGGCACTGCCGTTTTGCCATATGCACGGTCCCGAGCATCATATTATGGTGGGTGCGGCACTGTTGACCGCCTATAAAAATGCAGGCGGTAATATTGATTTACATAAAGCACTTGTCGAAATGCAGTCACGGGGCAAACAAGTCCCGGGCGGAGCTTGTGGTTTTTGGGGCGCTTGCGGTTCAGGAATCAGCACCGGTATGTTTGTTTCTATCGTTACCGGCTCAACACCTCTCGCAAACGAGGCTTGGGGACTTTCAAATAAAATGACTGCCTCGGCTCTCGGCGCAATCGGAGAAATCGGCGGTCCTCGTTGCTGTAAGAGGGACTCCTACATTTCAATTATTAAGGCCGTGGAGTTTGCTAAAGAGCATCTCGGTGTGGAAATGGAACTTGATGAAATTAAATGCACCCATTCAGCACAAAATAACCAATGTATAGGCGCGAGGTGTCCGTTCAGATGAAAAAGAAAATAGCCTTTCTCTGCGTGCATAATTCCTGTCGCAGTCAAATTGCCGAGGCACTAGGTAAACACCTGCGTGGCAATGAGCTTGATTTTTACTCGGCGGGAACCGAAACCAAACCACAAATAAATCAGGATGCCGTAAGATTGATGAAACAACTTTACGGTATCGATATGGAGCAAACACAGTATAGCAAAACAATCGATAAAATTCCCACACCCGATATTGTAATTTCAATGGGTTGCGATGTCGGGTGCCCCTATATCGGCAGAGCCTTTGACGATAATTGGAATCTGCCCGATCCTACAGGACAAAGCGATGAGGTGTTCAAATCGGTAATTGCCGAGATTGAAAAACGGATACTCACCTTATAATAAATAAAACGGAGCAAATAATATGAAAAAAGTTAAAGGATTGATTATAATGCTTTTAATATCACTCTCATTGTTTGGAATGACCGCTTGTGATGGCGAAAATAATAAAACATCGACCTATGAACAGATTACCGCCGAGCAAGCAAAAACTATTATGGACACCGAAAAGGGTTATGTCATTATAGATGCTCGCACCGAAGACGAATTTGCCGAGGGGCATATAGAAAATGCCATTTTAATTCCTGAATACGAAATTAAAGATCGTGCCGAAAAAGAACTGCCCGACAAAGAGCAACTAATATTAGTCTACTGCCGTAGCGGTAGAAGAAGTAAAATTGCATCCGAAGAACTTGTGAAACTCGGCTACACCAACGTAAAAGAATTCGGCGGCATCATCGACTGGCCGTATGATACAGTAAAATAACCTATACAATAGCAAAACGCTCTGCCGCGGCAGAGCGTTTTTTCGTTAATAGAATGTTATTTAATTTCCTGTTCTATATCGTCAAAAATATCAGCGTCAAAGAACTCGCGGAGAGAAATTTCTAATCCGTCACATAATTTCTTAATAGTGACGATTCCAGGATTTTGACTTTTCTCGTTTAGGACACTATAAAGAGTTGACGGAGATATACCTGCTAAATTTGCTAAAGCATTTATTGCAATATTTTTCTGATTACACAATTCAATAATACGGTCTGCTACTGCATTTTTAGTATTCATAATTCCACCTCTACGATATATCGTTACTATAATTTTATAAAAATATTCGATATATCGTGTGGGATATATCGCAAAGTTGAAACTTTTGTGTTATAATTGCGATATATCGCACACAGGAGATGTAATCATGAAAAAGAAAACTTGCTGCTTTTTCGGCCATAGAACGATAAATGAAACCGCAGAACTAAAATCAAAACTTAAAGAGATTGTTGGAAAACTAATTGTGGACGAAAAAGTCGATACATTTCTTTTCGGGAGCAAGAGCCGATTTAATAGTTTGTGCCTTGAACTTGTGACCGAAATAAAAGAAAAATACCCGCACATAAAACGAATCTATGTGCGAGCAGAATATCCGGATATAAACGAGCAATATACAAACTATCTTTTAGAGAGCTACGAGGACACATACTATCCTGAACATATCCGCAGCTCAGGCCGCGCCGCCTATGTCGAGCGCAACTACGAAATGATAAACAAAAGCAAATTTTGCATAGTCTACTATGACGAACCCAACGCCCCAACAACCCGCAAAAGCGGCACCAAAATCGCCTTAGATTACGCGGTGAAAAAAGAAAAACATATTATAAATATAACTCAACTATAACCAAAACCTCGGCTAATTCAGCCGAGGTTTTGTGTATATAACATCGTTAAACAAAAAATATAACACTTGTATTAAAAATCTATTGATTAAAAATAGAGTATGTGTTATAATAACGATGTATAAATGTTATATCATAGGAGGTCGCTATGAAAAGCTCCGACATTATCAAAGATATACGCTCAAGATTAAATCTTAGCCAAACGGAACTTGCAGATAAACTGGGGGTTAGTTTTGCTACGGTTAATCGCTGGGAGAAGGGCCATCGCATACCTTCTCAGATTGCTCTTGGTAATATAAAACGCCTGTGTGCTGACAATAAAATTGACTATGCTCAGTTTGAGGGTAATAGCATTATTACTTCTGATGAAGTTGTAACATTGTATCACGGTTCCAAGTCAGGTATTGTTGGCGATATCGCACCCTCAAGTCGTGAACATTGTGACTTTGGTAAAGGATTCTATATGGGAACCGAAATGGCACAGCCTCTTACTTTAATTTGCAATTATCCCGATGCCAAGCTATACACAGTAAATGTTGATTTGTCTGGACTAAAAATTCTTGATATTGAAGTCGGTATTGATTGGGCACTTCTTGTTGCTTACAATCGTGGCAAAATGGATTCCGTTAAAGGTACGGCTATCTATAATCGCATTGCTGAAATGGCTGACGGATGCGATATGTTAATCGGATTTATTGCTAATGACCGAATGTTTGTTGTACTTGACCGTTTCTTTAAGGGTGAGATTACTGATGAGGCACTCATCCATAGTCTTTCGGCTCTTAAACTTGGTAAACAGTATGTAGCGCTTACCGAAAAGGCTTGTAAGCAAATTACGATTGTTGAAGAAAAAGCATTAACCGAAACAGACCGTGAGACATTAAGAATAGAGAGTGAAGATAACCGTTCCAAAGGTATTGTATTAGCAGATGAAATTTGCCGCCAGTACCGTCGTGAAGGACGCTTCTTTGATGAAATATTGAAAGCCGGTGAATGATATGACCGAACTAAATAACCAACAATTTGGTCTCTGCGATATTCAGGGCAGATTGTTTGAATTAGCACTTAAAAACGGATATGACTGCAAGGACTTTATTGAGAAGTTTATGAATAGTAAAACCGCTGCGGCTCTGGACGAAACCTACGATCGTTTGCAGTGGGCTGGCGAAGAATATATTCTCGAAGAGCTTAACGATGAAGTTGGCGGTCTCAAAAAAGCCGGAAGCACATACCATAATGAAATTATGTATTGGTCGGGCTACACCTACCGCTATTGGCGTTATTACACAGGTGAAACCAGCAAAGAGATGTATGCCATCGCAAATGCCGAAAGAATGGCAACAGTCTATTTCGGCTTCCACACCTTAGATGTCCAAATGGCGATAGATAGACTAAAGGAAAAATAATTACTAATAAGGAGATTTCAATGAGAAATAATGACGATAAAAAATTAAGTAGAGCAGAATATTTTGAACTGCGCGAAAAACGTTTAAAATTAGTATACAAAATACTATATGTGGTTGCGGCAATTTGGATAGCAGTTTTCCTTATTTTATCGCAAGGTGACCTTAAAAATACAGAAATTCCTATGTATGCTTTTGCACTTGCTACATCAAGTATGGTTATAATTCAAATATTTAAATATGCAATAATGGAATTTCGTTGTATGAAAATAGTAGGTCAATTAAGCGATGAATTGATAAATCAAACAGAATTCCGTTACGAAAATATTTGGATGTCATTTTCTTTGATATTATCTCTTTGTGGCCTTGCATTAATTTTACATTTTAACTATGTAGAAAAAATTAGTGTTCAATTTTTCTTAAATGTGTTTTTAGGATGTATGGTCTATTTTTGTTTATTGTCGTTCGTAAAAATATTTAGAAAAAGTATCAAAGATACGATAATTAAAATTTTTGATGTAATCAGCATTGTTGTCGGTTCTGTAGCAACGTATTCTTTATGTGCTGCCACATGTTTGGTTGCTGTTGCAGGTTAATATGAGGAGTTAACTAATATGGCTAAGAAAAAAGTTGAAGAAAAAATAAATTTGGACTCTATTCTGTTCAAATGTCGTGATATATTGCGCAAAGCGCGTAACTCGGGTTCGTTCTTCGAGAAGCGTGATATGATGCTCACCCTTGTATTTTTGCGCTTTATTGGCGAGAAGTTTGAAGATGGCGTTGCAAAGCTCCGTGAAGATTTAATCGCCCAAGGACTTGATCCGGATGATGAAGAAATCTTTGCAGCGTTTTTTGATGATGCCACCTTTACGGATGGTACATATAATCTGCCTGCAGATGCCCGTTGGTCTACCATCATCAATACTCCTGCACCGAAACTAAATGTTGCTCTTGATACCGCTTTGCACAGCATTGCTACCAGCAGTAAGCAGCTCAAAGGTTGCTTTGTTGAGGGCACTTTTACCACGCGTAATCTTGCTCCAAATGATATTAAGCAGATTGTTGATGAGGTTAATAAAATCAGTCATAAAGCGTTCGGTGAAGAAAAAGACCTTATCGGTCGAGTATATGAATACTTCCTTAAAGAATTTGCCGTAAACGCAACCAAAGAAGAAGGCGAATTCTACACCCCTCACGATGCGGTGCAGTTGATTGCTGCCATGATAGAGCCTTTTGATGGTACACTTTATGACCCTTGCTGTGGTTCGGGCGGTATGTTCGTTCAGAGTACCGACCTTATCAGAGAAAAGCGCGGCGATATCAGTTGTATCAATGTTTACGGACAGGAGAAAGAGGCAGCCACCTACCGTCTGGCAAAAATGAACCTTGCTTTGCGTGGTATCAGCCATAACCTCGGCGAAGAAAGTGATTCTACTTTTACCCATGACTTACATAAAGGATTGTATTTCAACTATATCATGGCGAATCCGCCATTTAACCTTAAAGGATGGTATGACAGCAATTTGAAAAATGACTCTCGTTGGGCAGATTATGCTACTCCGCCTGAGAGCAATGCCAACTATGCTTGGATTTTACACATGCTGTCTCACCTAAAGCCTCTGGATGGTGTTGCCGGATTCCTGCTCGCAAATGGTGCTTTGGGTGACAGTGATACTGTTAATATCCGACAAAAGTTAATTGAAAATGATAAGGTGGAAGCTATTATTATACTTCCTCGCGACCTGTTTATTACTACAGACATAAGTGTTACCCTTTGGATTTTGAATCAGAATAAAAAAGGCGGTAACTATCACGGCAGGAAGCTTAGGAATCGTGAAAATGAGATTTTGTTTTTGGATTTACGCACATGGAGAGAAAATCCAGTTAAGGGAGAAAACTTTAAAAAGATTAAGTTAATAACTGAACAAATTCAAAGAGCTGCTAAAATTTATCACACTTGGCAAAATGAAGGAACAGATGGAACAAATTACGCCGTGCCCGAATTATATCGTAGTGTAGGAACAGATGAAATCAAATTACAGGGCTGGAGCCTTGTTCCAAGTAAGTATATTGAGTTTATTGATCACGATTTGAATATCGATTTCAACGCTGAAATGAGCCGCATTCAAGCAGAAATGCGCGATATTCTCGCACAGGAAAAGCAATCTCAAAAAATGCTTGAGGATGCATTCAGGGGGATTGGATATGACATTGACTAAATATAAACTTGGTGTTTTAATCGAACCTTGCGACGAAAGAAATAATGATGGCTTATATACGCTTGACGATGTTAAAGGTATATCTACAGGCAAAGAATTCATAGATACAAAAGCGAATATGGATGGGGTCTGTCTGTCTTCGTATAAGGTCGTAAAATCACAAGAATTTGCATATGTGGCCGATACTTCAAGACGCGGCGAAAAGATTGCTATTGCTTTTAATAATGTTGAAAAGGCAATTTTAATTTCATCAATTTATACCGTATTTCGTGTAGCAAGAGCAGATTTGTTGAATTCTGACTATTTATTTATGTACTTTAATCGTCCCGAATTTGACCGTTATGCACGCTTTAATTCGTGGGGGTCGGCGAGAGAAACATTTGACTGGGATACTATGTGCGATATAGATATTGAACTCCCAGACCTGCCAACTCAGCAAAAATATGTTGATATTTATAAGGCGATGGTTGCTAACCAACAGAGCTATGAACGTGGATTGGAAGATCTAAAGTTGGTTTGTGATGGTTTTATTGAAGAGTTAAAGAAAAATTCCTTAAAAGTAACAATTGGAGATATTGCTTATCTTTCGGATGAGCGAAATAAAGATGAAGGTTGCAAAAATGTAAAAGGTTTAACTGTGTACAAAAAGTTTATTGACACAAAAGCAAACATGGATGGCGTATCTCTCCATAACTATAAATTAGTTCAACAAGATGACATTGCCTATGTGCCTACTACTAATAGAAACGGCGATAAAATAGCTTGTGGTATTGCCGATGAACCTTGTATCATTTCTTCAATATATGAAGTGTTAAAAGTTAATAAAACAAAATGTTCACCTAAATATCTATTTCTATGGTTCTTGAGAACTGAAATGGATAGATATGCTCGTTATAATTCTTGGGGATCGGCTAGAGAAGTGATAGAATGGAAAGATTTAAGTAGTTATAAAATTCCTTTGCCTCCTATTGAAATTCAGGAGTCGATCGCCAACATTTATGACGGATATATCAAGAGAAAAAACATCAATGAACGATTAAAATTACAAATCAAAGATATTTGTCCGGTATTAATTCAAGGTGCAATGAAGGAAGGAAAAGTATAATGACAGATTATCAAAAACTCAAAAGCATAATTGATGAGATTGATGATTTAATTAATCATCATGTGAGGTCTTCTGTTCCTGCTTTTGAAGCGTGGCATACAAAAACTGAACGTTTTTTAATAAAAAAATACGGCGAAAATTCTTATGAACACAAGAAGTTTCTAGATACATATTTTACACCTGTTGTATGGATTGACACTGATGAATTTGAAGAAGCAAAACTCTCTATTCAATGTTGTGCAGAAGGACTTAGATCTTGCAAGGCAGTGTTTGAAACGTATTTGGAAGATATTGACGATGAGGATAAATCTTCAGCCCAACCCATTGCAAAGCCCAAGACAAGCAATATGAATAAAATTTTTGTCGTTCATGGTCACGATAGTGCTATGAAACACGCTGTTGCTCGCCTTATCGAAAAGCAAGATTTAAATGCCATTATTTTGAGCGAACAAGCAAACAAGGGTAAGACTATTATTGAAAAATTTGAGGAAAACAGCGATGTTGGAAGCGCCATTTGTCTGTTTACTTCAGATGATTTGGGACATACAAAAGCCGAATCAAAAGAAATTCCTCGAGCACGACAAAATGTGGTTTTTGAAACGGGATATTTTATGGGTAAGCTTGGCAGAAATAAAGTAGTTATTGTTGCCGAAAATGGACTGGAATTACCATCAGATATGCAAGGCATCGTTTATACTGATAAAAACAATTGGCAATTTGATGTACTTAAAGAGCTAAAATCTATCGGTTACATTATTGACTATAACAAAATAGATTAATTACAAAAAGGCAAGGAACTTATATATGAAAAACGCAATAAAAGAATATATAGAGTTAACTGATGACGAGAAAAAAGAACTGTGGGAAAATGCAACATTTGTTTTCGATACAAATGTTTTCTTCAACTTATATCGCTATTCGAAAAAGACTCGTGATGTTCTAATTGATGCGATGGCAGAGCTTAAAGATCGCATATGGATGCCATATCACGTTGCATACGAATTCATGAGGAAGCGTCCAGAAATCATATATGAATCCGCGAGAAGGTATTCTAATTTAGAAGACGAGATTCTGAGACCTTGTAAAGAAAAACTAAGAATCAAAGACGATGATTCTGATTTCAATTTATTGCAACGATATGTACATAAGTGGATCGAACAACATAAGTCAAACAATCTTCTGGTCGAAACCACCTCTGATGATCCTATTTTAGAAAAAATATTACAATTATTTGACGGAAAAACGGGTGTTTCATATACAGTAGATGAGTTGGAGAAGATTAAGAAAGAAGGAATTGATCGCTATAAAAAGAAAATTCCTCCCGGATTCAAAGATGCTAATAAGGAAAATTCTGACAACGACAATAACACATATGGTGATTTGATTATTTGGAAGCAAATAATGGACTACGCAAAATCAAATAATAAGAATGTAATTTTTGTTACTCACGATCAAAAAGAGGATTGGTGGAATATTCTTCACGGAAAAACACTTGGGCCTCGCGAAGAATTAAAGAAAGAATTTTCATTGAACACCAACATGCAATTCAATATGTATACAATGGATAGTTTTGTATCCAGATATCAAACTGTAACAGATAGTAAGGTTGATACCAGTATCATAAATGAGGTAAAATCCTATACATACACTCCATTGGGTGCATTCACTTTGGTTAGAGAATTTGGTGAGTATGCAAGTCTTTTAGGTGATACTTTAAGAGCTGATAGCTTACCTGAACTAAATGAAGCTATAGAATTTGTTAAAACCAAAAAAGCAAGACGAGAAATGGAATTGGAATCAATCGCTCACAAGTATCACAACAAGAAGAAACCTAGTTCTGTTCAAAAAATTGAAAAGAATCTTGAAGGCAATATACGACAAGATGAAAAAATCCTATATGAATTAACACGAAGACGTAATTCATTAGCACACGGTTTTTTCTCGGAGCCAAATTAACGTCTTAAGATTAGTAAGTTTGTTATAAGGTTCATTGATTAATATACTATAACAGCTTTAATATCGTTAAAACGGAGGCAAAACAATGGCAAAATTACAGGAATTCAACGGCAAATACTGCGAGTCAGAATTTGAATATGCTTTTCTCTCATTTTTAGAGGATGAGGGATGGCATTATCTACATGGCAACAGTATTTCTCGCAATTCAAAAACAACAGTTTTATACGCCGATGATATGGAACAGTTTTTGAGCAAAACCAATGCGGATTTAACTGCTGACGAAATACATCAGATTATGGATACCGTTCGCCTTGTAGGTGCGGAAAGCGAATTTGCCACACTGCATAAGGTGTACGGTTGGATGGTTTTCGGCGTGCAGTTTACCCCTCAAGACGGAATTGCTCGTTTGATTGACCTTATCGACTTTGAACATCCCGAAAATAATATTTTCCGTGCCGTGAACCAATTCTCCGTTGAATATATCAATAATGGGCAGAAGGAAACTCGTCGTCCCGATATTCTTCTGTTTGTTAACGGTATGCCTCTGTGTATTATTGAACTTAAAAATCCTGCCGATGCCAATGCAACGATTTATGATGCTTACGAGCAGATTACTACTCGTTATTGGCGCGATATTCCGCATCTTTTACATTATTGTCCCTTGGCTTGTATTTCTGATGGTGTAAAAACACGTCTCGGAACCGTACGCACTCCATATGAGCATTTCTATGCTTGGCGCCGTGTAAATGAAGGGGATAAGATTTCCACCCTTCCTTTTGATGAAATGCAAACAATGATAAAGGGCGTTTACAGTCCCGAAAGATTTCTTGAAATTTTCCGTGATTATATCTATTTCCAAGATAGCAAATACGACAGCGAGGAAAGAGAAATTGTCTGTCGTTATCCGCAGTTCTTTGCTTCGCGCCTCCTAAAACAGAGCATTATTAAATCTGTTATTGAGAAAAGTGGTAAAGGCGGTACATATTTTGGTGCGACCGGATGCGGCAAGACCTATACAATGGCTTTCCTTGCCCGTCAACTTGCATTGCGTTGCACCGATATTCCCGAAATTGGTTCTCCTACCATCGTTATGATTGTGGATAGAGATGACCTTCAGGAACAAGGCGCAAAACTGTTTACCAAAAGTAAAGAGTTCTTAAACCTTGGTGAGGTTACTGTTGTCCCCGACAGAAAAACTCTTCGTCAAGAACTTGGTGCGCGTGAAAGCGGTGGTTTTTACATCTGCACCATTCAGAAATTCTGCGATAGAAAAGATGATAAAATCGGCGAAATTAACAGCCGTTCCAATATTATTTGTTTTTCTGACGAAGCGCATAGAACTCAGGTTGAAAATGCTAAAAAGATTCAATTTAGCAAAGATGCTGACGATAATATGAAAGCCATGGTGTCCAAGCCTTATGCTAAGGTGCTCAGAGAAGCACTGCCGAATGCAACATTTGTCGGCTTTACCGGCACACCGATTTCAGAAACCTATCAGACCTTTGGTGAAGAAATTGACCGTTATACAATGGATCAAGCGGTTGCTGACGGACTTACCGTCTCCATCAAATATCATCCTCGTATTGCTAAAGTGTTGCTTGACCAAGCAAAAGTTAAAGAAATTGAAGATTATTATAAAAAGTGCGCCGATGACGGTGCTACCGCAGATGATATTGAGGCCAGTAAAAAGGCTATGAGCTCCATGGAGATTATTCTCGGTGAGCCGTCCCGTTTGGAACGCCTTGCGGTAGATATTCACGACCACTATGTTTCTGCCTGTGCAAATGATCCCGATAGAGTGCAGAAGGCTATGGTTGTGTGTTCGAGCAGAACTATTGCATATGAACTCTTAAAGAAATTCCAAGATAAATATCCCGAGTGGTTTGTTGAAAAGAAGGTTGCTGATGGTGTTTCTGCAACCGATGAAGAATTAAGTGAATTAAAGCCGATGCCGTTTATGGCTATGGTTGCAAGCGTAGGCGCAAACGATAAACCAGAAATGTATAACTACCTCGGTGGCGTTAAAAACAGTAATCGTTCCGAGGAGCTTGATGCTGCCTTCAAACAGGACAAGTCTAATTTCCATATTGTTATTGTTGTTGATATGTGGATTACCGGTTTTGACGTTCCTTCACTGACTTATATGTACAATGATAAGCCTTTGAAGAAGCATTTGCTTATTCAGACCATCAGCCGTGTAAATAGAAAGTTTAAAGGCAAAGACTTTGGTTTTGTTATCGACTATATCGGCATTCGTGATAATATGCGCGAAGCTATGAAAATATATGGCGGCGATAATTCAGTCGCGCCAACTGCCGATGACGTTGAACAGGCTACCGGTGTGTTCCGAGAGGAATTGTCAATCCTGAAAGACCTGTTTGCTGGGTATGATCTTATGCCTTTTCTCGATCCGAACAGAGACCCTGCGGAACGATACATGTTATTGGCAAAAGCCGCAGAATATGTGTTTGTTTCTACCCAGGAACTTCAATCAGAGAGTGGTAACGGTAAGAGCGTTCAAAAGGTCTCTTTTAAGACATATTTTCTGAAAACCGTCAAAAGGATGCGGGCAGCCTACGATATTTGTCAGCCCTCCGGTGAACTGGGAGAAGAAGAATCCGCACTTGCCCAGTGTTTTATGGCAATCGCAGGTTTTGTACGAAAAATGAGCGGAACCAGCGAAGTGGATACAGATACCATGAATCGCCGCGTGGCGAAAATGGTAGAAGAAGCATTAAGGTACAATAAGGTCGAAAGCGTTCTGGAGGATGGAGAACAGGAAGATATTTTTAGCCCGGAGTTTTTTGAAAAACTGTCTGACGTGAAGATGCCTGCATCCAAACTGGAATTATTGGTCAAAATGCTACGGAAGCAAATTAGAGAATACGGCAAAACAAATCAGATGGCGGCGAAGAAATTCCAGGAAATGCTGGAAGAGACCATCAAGCAGTATCATGAACGGCGTAAACACCTTACCGCGGAGGAGGCTGGGGCTGCACAGGAGCAAACCTCAGAAGAGATCATCCGAAATGCCACAGAGCAGGCTCTGCGAATCCTCAAAGAAATGAATGCCGACAGAGAGAGTTTCCGTAAGGTTGGACTGACTTTTGAAGAAAAGGC
>JAZRRX010000052.1:0-3431 GCA_045651165.1 Eubacteriales bacterium | reverse complement strand
TATTTAAATTCTTATGCTTTATCTAAGTAAATTTTAGAAAATTACTCCCAAGGAGTGATTTTCGTAGTTTTGAAAGTATGATGCCATCCGTCATACTTGTATGTAAGGATGGTATTATGCTTTCTAAACCGATAATTCATTCGTGAATTATCGAAAATTTACGAAGATTGCCCAAAAACCAATGCGATTGTTTCGTCCACCTTTTCAAAGGTGGCGCCTGCGCGGCGTTAGCGCATCTTTACTTTGTAACTTCTCCCCCATAAATCAAAATTTGAAACACCAAAAGCTAATTTTTTTCTATCATCATTTGTTATTAAAAAACTATTGACATTTTTCCTATTTGTGATAAAATATAAGATGAAATAGGATGGCAAAATGTTGCCATATCACAAAAAAATAAAGTTTAAATGCTTAAGTAAGCATAGAACGGAGAAAAATATGAACGTATTAAAAGAATTATCACTTATTGGTATTGTTCCTGTAATCAAAATTGACAGAGTTGAAGATGCTCTTCCTCTTGCAAAGGCACTTTGCGACGGTGGTCTTCCTTGTGCAGAAATCACATTCAGAACTGCAGCAGCTAAGGATGCTATCGCAGCAATCACAAAGGAATATCCCGATATGATCGTGGGCGCTGGTACAGTTCTCACAAAGGAACAAGTTGACGATGCTATTGAAGCAGGTTCAAAATTCATCGTAAGCCCCGGTTTCAATCCCGAAATCGTTAAATATTGTCAGGAAAAGGGTTGCCCCATCGTTCCTGGTATCAACAATCCCACAGGAATTGAACAGGCTCTTTCTCTCGGTCTTACAACAGTTAAATTCTTCCCCGCAGAGCAAAGCGGTGGTATCAATATGATTAAGGCAATGAGTGCTCCTTACGGTGCAGTTACATTCATGCCCACAGGTGGCATCGGTCCTGGTAACGTAAACGACTATCTCTCATTCAATAAAATCATCTGCTGCGGAGGTAGCTGGATGGTTAAACCCGAAATGATTGCAAGTGGTGACTTTGACGGCATCACAAAGCTCGTTCGTCAGGCAGTTGACACAATGCTCGGCTTCAAGTTCAAGCACATGGCAATCAACGAAACAAGCGCAGATGCAGCAAACGGTGATGCAAATGCAATCAACGGCATCTTCGGTCTTGGTACAAGAGCAGCAAGTGCTTCTACATTTGCTTCCGAGTCCATCGAAATTATGCACACACCTGGCAAGGGCACAAACGGTCACGTTGGTATTCAGACAAACAACGTTGAACGCGCTGTTTACCACCTTGAACGTCGTGGTGTAAGATTCGACCACTCAACTGCAAGATTTGATAAGGCAGGCAAGATGACATTCATCTACCTTGCAGACGAAATCGGTGGCTTCGCATTCCACATTTGTCATTAATTTGTTAGAAACTATATAGATTTTTGAAAGGAAATTACTAAAATGAAAAGAGTTGTTACATTTGGCGAACTTATGCTCCGCCTTCAGCCCTATAACTATGAGAGATTCGTTCAGTGCGACCACGTTGAATTTACATTCGGTGGCGGTGAAGCTAACGTTTCTGTTTCTCTTGCTAACTACGGTATCGATGCAGCATTCGTTACAAAACTTCCTGCACACGCAATTGGTCAGGCAGCTGTAAATAGCCTTAGAAGATATGGCGTTGACACATCTATGATCGTTCGTGGTGGTGACAGAGTAGGTATCTACTTCAACGAAAAGGGTGCTTCTCAGAGAGGTTCAGTATGTATCTATGACCGTGCAAACTCCGCTATCGCAAAGGCTTCCACATCCGACTTCGATTGGGATGCTATCTTCGAGGGCGTTGATTGGTTCCACTTCACAGGTATCACTCCCGCGCTTGGTGAAAATGTTGTTGAAATTTGTAAGGATGCTTGTAAGGCAGCTAAGGCTCGTGGCATCAAGATTTCCTGCGACCTTAACTATCGTGGTAAGCTTTGGACAAGAGAACAGGCTAGAGTTGCAATGACAGAACTTTGCCAGTACGTTGACGTTTGCATCTCCAACGAAGAAGACGCAAAGGACGTATTTGGAATTGAAGCTGAAGCTACCGACATCTACGGTGGTAAGCTCAACCACGAAGGATATAAGTCCGTTGCAAAGCAGCTTGCTGATAAGTTTAACTTCGAATACGTTGCTATCACTCTCCGTGAGAGCCATTCCGCATTCGACAATGGTTGGTCTGCAATGCTCTACAACGTAGCAAACGACGAGTACTGCTTCTCTAAGAAGTATAACCTTCACATCATCGACCGTGTTGGTGGTGGTGACTCCTTCGGTGGCGGTCTTATCTACTCTCTCCTTGCAGGCAAGGACACTCAGGCGGCTGTTGAATTTGCAGTTGCAGCTTCTGCTCTTAAGCACTCCATCGAGGGTGACTACAATATGGTTACTCTTGCTGAAGTTGAAAAGCTCGCAGGCGGCGACGGAAGCGGTCGTATCCAGAGATAATTTGAATAAAAATTTAAGGGAACTCGTTTGAGTTCCCTTTTTGATTTATTTTCGAAAAATCAATTTATTTCCCTCTTTTTCACAGGTTAAAAGATTGGTTTCAAGTAAGAGTTTTTGCACACTCCAAAGTTTCAAGCCCTTGAGATCGAGTGATTTCGAGAGTTCTTCCCTGCCAAATGGCTCGTCGGGTAGGAGTAGGAAAAGTGCGTTTGCGACATCGGTTGCGCTCTTTATGTAATTAAGTGAATAAATCTCCCCTGCAAGTCGGTCAACACTTGTTGCTCGCGTCTTTTTATGCTTTCCGTAGCCGTCAAGCAGGCGCACCTCGTCAATTTCCATTAAAACAAAGCAAAATGAAAGTCGAGGATTGCCCAAAAATTCATTCAAATAATGCAAATCGGCAATGCCACTTGCCAAATTTTCGTGCTTCGATGATAGTCGAGGCGCTTTTTTTATTTCACCTGACTCCTCGTCAATCCAAAAAATCTTTCGATTTTGAGCTATCGGACGCACAACAACAATGTCAAAATCAGTATTTTCAAGATAAAATTGTATCTTTTTGCGAAGTGGAGAAAAATTACCCGTCTGAATTTCAAAAATCGCTTTTCCATCGCACACATCGGCAACGAACCTGCCAATTTTTATCTCGTGCTTTGTTTCATCGGAGCAAAAATGCAACTTCAATGAACGATGAAGTGAGCGCTCCATGTACGTTGTTATTAAATTTTCAGTTTGCTCGTTTAAAAACTTTTCAGACATACCTTTCTCCTTTCGCATATTTTTATAAATTTCAGTATATAATGTATTGGTAAATTGGGATTTAACGGTGAGAAGTTACAAAGAAAAAATGGTCGCTTTTGAAAAAGCTCCGCAAAACTTTTAACCAGCTTCGCGACAAAATTTCGCGCAAATCGTGTTGCTTTTCTTCGCAAAGCAACACATAACGATTTTCTCGGCATTTTAAC
>JAZRRX010000051.1:0-23753 GCA_045651165.1 Eubacteriales bacterium | reverse complement strand
CTTGAAGGACAAGAAGATCTTTATACATTTGCAGGCGCAGGTATAACACCATTTGTTTATGATATGGCTGGCAATAACCTTTGCGGTTTTACTGGTAAGGCACAACTTACAGCAGGCACTTATATTATTTTCTTTGCTCCTTTATCTAATGAACATGGTTACTACACAATGACTGTAACAAAGGGTGCAATCGTAGAACCCGAAGAACCCACTGATCCTGTAGAAGATCCCGTACTTTCTGTGGGTGATAACACAGTAGTTATCGATGGTTCTGTAAAAAATCCTGGTGGTCAGGCTATTGCATGGCATACATTTACACCTGGTGAAACAGCTACTTATAAGTTTGTATGTACTAATGATACACTTAATGTATATGTTTTAACATCTAAGGACCTCCTTGTACCCGAAGCATATGTAAGCATTACTGGCGTTGCTGAACTTGAAGCTGGTGTAACATATTATATCGCATCAGGTGAGGCTGGCAAGACTGGTACATTCACAGTTAATGTTTCTAAGGTAGTAGCTGATCCAGAGTGCGAACACGTTTGGGTACCTGCAACATGTACAACTCCTAAGACATGCTCAGTATGTACTGCAACTGAAGGTGAAGTAAATCCTGAAGCACACTACTATGCATATCAAAATTGCAACTATTGTAAGATAGCTAACCCCGACTATAAACACAACTTTATGGTAGTAGGAACAAACAATGTAGTTTGTAACAAGTACCACCTTGTAGCTCCACAGCCTCCTGTGGATCATGGTAATCCTTACCAGTTCACAACATATACAGTAACAGAAGCTGGTCACTATAAGTTCACATCTGATAAGGTAGTAGGACTTACACTCTTCACAACAGAAATAAGTGCAGAGGGTGCTGACTGGACAGCTGGAACAGGTGCTTCATGGACACAGTATATCACAGGTAATGAAATCGATCTTCAACCCGGTACATACTACATTGGTATTATCTTCGTTGAAGGTGAGGGTGAATACGAAATCACACTTGAAAAGGTAGAACCCACAGAACCTGAACAGCCTGAAGAAGAACCTAACTTCTTCGAAAAGGTTTGGGCAGCAATTCTTAACTTCTTTAAGAATATCATTGACTTCTTCAAAGGTGTTTTTGTTAAGGGTTAATTAAAAATAATCAATAATTGATTTGATTTTGGCACGCGCCTTCGGGCGCGTGCTTTTTTGAGTTTTAATATAAGAGAGAAGTGATATAGCCATAATATACAAATAATGGCCCTTTATTTTGTTTAATATGCGTTGTTGAATTTTATCTAGATTAATGGTATAATCTATAGTGATAAATTATGTAAACTAACATATTTTACGATGAAATTTATCCGTTTTCTTTTTAAAAAACGGGAGAAGGAGTTTTAAATGTTTAATTTCAAAAAAATCCGTTCAATTTTAGCGTTGCTCTTGCTTGCGGCGATGCTTCTTTCCGTGCTCGTTTCTTGTGATATCACGAGCCTTTTTACTAAGAAGGTTATTGTTATCAAAAGAACAACAAAGTCTAGTGGCACCGTTTACGGTGATCCTATGGTTGACCCCATTGACGACAATAATAGAACACTTTATCAAATTTACGTTAGATCCTTTGCTGATAGCAATGCTGATGGTATAGGTGATATTCGTGGCATTATCGATAAATTTGATTATTTGAATGACGGTGATATCAATTCCGGTGAGGACCTCGGCGTTCAGGCAATTTGGTTGACACCCATTTTCTATGGTAGTTCACCTCATAAATATGATGCTATAGATTTTTATCAGATTGATCCAGAGTTTGGTACAGAAAAAGATCTTAAAGACCTTATCGATCTTTGTAACGAAAGAAACGTTAAACTCGTTCTCGACCTTGCGCTTAACCACACATCAACTTCAAACGATTGGTTTAAGCAGTCAAGAGATGCACATAAATCGGGCAATACATCAAACAAATATTACAACTACTATAACTGGAGCACTTATAAAAAGGACGGTTATGTACAGTTGAAGGACACTAATTGGTGGTATGAGTCTTGGTTCGATTTGGAGGGCGGTAGTATGCCCGATCTTAACTACGATAATCAAAACGTTAGAAACGAAATGCTCAATGTTGCTAAGTATTGGATGGAACTTGGTGTTCACGGCTTCCGTTTTGATGCTGTTAAAGTACTATACGGCACTAATGATCAATGTACAGCCGAACAACATAGAAAATCAGCTGAATTTTATGAATGGTATACAGGCGAACTTCGTAAAATAAATCCTGAAATATACCTTGTTGGTGAGTGCTGGGATAATGAAGCTAATATGCTAAAATATTACAACGCTATGAACTGCTTTAACTTTAAAATTGCAGATCAAGGTAATGGCGTTCTTGTTAATGCAGTAAAGGAAACTGGTAATATGAGCACCTATGTTGATTACATATCTAATTTACAACAGAGAATTAAAAACGTTAATCCTAATGGTGTGATGTCAAACTTCCTCACAAACCACGACCAAGATAGAAGCCATCATTTCCTTAAATCGAATGAATTAAAGAAAATGGCGGCAAGTTTATATCTTCTTACCCCTGGTACACCCGTTATATATTACGGTGAGGAAATCGGCCTTGAGGGTGACGGTGAGTCTGCTAATGATGCTAATCTTAGACTTCCAATGAAATGGGGAGATAATACTTATACTTGCAAAATCTCTAGTGATGTGTCTATTAAATATAAAAATATGAATCTTTATAGCAATAGTGTTTTTGATCAGCAGTACGATTCAGATAGTTTGTTGATGCATTATTCAAAAGTTCTTTCCATTCGTAATAGATACCCTGCGATTGCACGTGGTACTTACAAGCCTCTTTATGGTGGCATATCATCATTTGCTGGATTCTTTGTAGATTATGGTAATGAAGACGTTATTATTCTTCATAACACATCTTCTACCCAAACAGTAACAATCGATCTTAAGAATCTTAAGACTAATAATGATAGTAAGCTTCTTGCTGGATATTCATCATTTACAATCCTTGATTATGTTGGTGTAAACGATGCAACTATTAATGGCACAGTGCTTACACTTGGGCCTCAAACAACGGTAATTCTTAAATAAAATGTCATAAAAACCCGAATGTTATAATAACATTCGGGTTTAATTTTTTCTTTGTTCGCAATTTGTTAAAAAAGCAGCAATGTGTTTTGGCTATTATGCCAAAAATGATAGAATATAATATATTTTTATTGACAAAACTTATAAATAGTATTATAATATTATATACGCTAAATGCGTAAATAATTATTTTTTTAGGAGGAGAATTAGTTATGAAAATGACTAAAATCTTATCACTCGTATTAGCTCTTCTTATGCTTTCTGTTTGCTTCGTTGGTTGTGGCGAAAAACAGCCTGAAAATGAAGAGGTATACGATATTACATTGTGGGTTTCCACAACTGATGGCGTTGTTGATTTTGTAAAAGGACAGGTTGAAGAGTTTAAAAAGCTTCACCCCGAATACAAATTTAACATCCATATGAAAGATGTAGGTGAAGGTGATGCGGCTACAGAAGTTCTTAAGGACGTTGCTACCGCTCCCGATATGTACTGCTTTGCACAGGACCAAATGGCGCGTCTTGTACTCGGTGGTGCTCTTGCACCTCTTGGCGCTCAAGCGGCTGCTACAATTACAGATGAACACGATGCTGGTGCTATAAACGCGGCTACCGTTGGTGAAGGTCTCTATGCTTATCCTTGGACATCCGATAACGGTTATTTCCTTTACTATGATTCAAGCAAGATTTCTGATGAGCAGGCTAAGACATTTGATGGTATAGTTAAGGCTTGTCAAGATGCTAATGCATATCTTGGATTTGATTTTGGTGGAACAGCTTTTGTTACAGCTAGTTTCTTCTTCTCACAGCCTGTAGGAGGAGGCAAACCTCTTTGCACATCAACATTCAAATATGCTGAAGACGGAAAGACACTTGCAGAAGTTAACGATACATTTAATTCTGACAATGGTGTTATTGCTATGAAAGCAATGCATAATCTTGCTAACACTGCTGTTTTGACTAATAAGTGGAATGATGCTGAAGGAACAATTGCATTGATTTCTGGTACATGGGCAGCAGGTTCAGCTAAGGAAGTTTATGGGGAGAATTTGAAAGCTACAAAGCTTCCTACTTTCAAGGTTGATGGTGTAGAATATCAGTTGGGTTCATTCTCAGGATACAAGTTCTTGGGATGCAAGCCTCAAGACGATCCTAAGAAGGCTAAGCTTTGTTCTGATCTTGCTCTTTATCTTGTAAGCGAAGATGCTCAGCTTGATAGATACTTTGAATTTGGTTGGGGTCCTTCTAATAAGGTTGCTCAGAAGGATGAGAACGTTCTTGAGAATCCTATTCTTTCAGCTCTTCTTCAGCAGAATGCATACTCTCAGCCTGAAGGAGTTATTCCTTCAGTGTTCTGGACAGAATTAGCAGTTCTTGGTCAACTTTCAATGGAGCCTGTATTAACAGAAGATCAAATTCGTGAAGCTCTTGAGACATACGAGGATAAGCTTGAAGCCGAAATTGGTAAATAATAGATTGTTTTGATTTGTATTTGAGAAGGGGTGAATCCCTTGTGGATTCACCCCAATTTCATAGAAAGGCATTGTTGGCCGGGATACAAGGGACTATGTCTTGTGTATCGGTCAACAATGCCTTGTTGAGTAAAATAAGGAGATATAAATTTTCATTTATATTTGATTATGAAAACATTAAATAGTTTAGAATATTTAAAATTAAGCAAAACCCAGGCGTTTTGGTATGATTTTAGACTCTTCTTTTCTAAGATTCCCGGTTGGTTTAAGAATATGTTCGTTAAACTTTGGTTGACGATAAAAAATTTCTTTATTGGAATCAAGGATGGAACAGTTGACATAATTAATACCTTTAAAAACGGTAACTGGGCTGTTAAGCTTTCATTTATCTCATTTGGAGCAGGTAATATGTATTACGGTCAGGTAATGCGTGGCCTTTTGTTCCTTTTATTTGAGATAGTATTTATTGTATATACCTTTGTTCTTCCCACAGGTGGTCTTTATTGGATGAGAAAAGTTCACTGGTTTGTTAAAGGATCTACCGTTGGTAATATTCAAGGTATGATGGTATATGACCCTGTTTATGATGTTTATGGCTGGCAATCAGGTGACGACTCCGTAAGAGTTCTTCTTTATGGTTTGCTTTCCGTATTTTTTGTTATTGCCTTCTTCGTTGTTTGGAGAATGCAGATAAAGCAATGCCGTATCAATATGGAACTTGAAAAACAGGGAAGAAAAATAAAGTACGCAAAGGATGATTTGAAATCTCTTATTGACGAGCAGTTCTATAAAACATTGCTCACACCATCCTTGGTTGGTATACTTGTGTTTACTGTGCTTCCCATTATCTATATGATAATCATTGCATTTACAAACTATGATGCGGCTCATGACGGACATGCAAATCTTTTCTCTTGGGTGGGGTTGGATAACTTTAACTCATTGACTAGTTTTGGTGCCGGTGGATTGGGTCTTGCACTTAGTGAAATGGTTGGTTGGACTCTTATGTGGGCGTTTTTTGCAACCTTTACAAACTATTTCTTTGGTTTGTTTATTGCAATTATTATCAATAAAAAGGGAATCAAATTTAAAAAACTTTGGAGAACTGTTCTTGTTATGACCATTGCAATTCCCCAATTTGTATCCCTTTTGTATGTTGGTCAATTGTTCTCACAAACTGGTGTTGTAGGTGACTTTTTGCTTAAGTCGGGTTTGATGCCTGAAGTTTTGTTGGAACAAAATCATTATTCTTTATGGAGCAATCCTACTACGTCTAAGATTCTTTTGGTTGTGATTAACCTTTGGGTTGGTGTTCCTTATATGATGCTTTCTGCAACAGGTATTCTTATGAATATTCCTGCAGACCTTTATGAATCCAGCCGTGTGGACGGTGCAAATTCCGTTCAGCAGTTCACAAAGATTACCCTTCCTTACATGTTGTTCGTGACCGGTCCCTCATTGCTTACAAGCTTTGTTGGAAATCTTAATAACTTTAATATTATTTATCTCTTGAGTGGCGGTGGACCCGCTAAGGTTGAAATGGGTACTGTTGGCGGTGTTATGCCAGGTCATACGGATCTTCTTATTACCTTTTTGTTCAAGGTAACAACAGGAAGCGATAGTAAATATTATTTATCGTCTGTAATTGGTATTTTAGTGTTTATTATAGTGGCGTTGCTGTCATTAGTCGTTTATAATGTAATGCCTTCAAATAAGAATGAGGAGGACTATGCATAATGAAAAACAATAATTCAATTGAAAAGCACGGTCTTGGTGCCAAGGCAAGTAGAAATATAACTAACACTTTTATTTATATATTCCTCATTGTTATTAGTATTATTTGGCTTTTACCCTTTGTTGGCATAGTGCTTGAATCGTTCCGTTGTGAAAGTACGGGGCAAGTAGGATATCTTATACCTAAACAATTTGGTTTTGATAACTATATAAGATTGTTTAAATCCGATTTTCCAAAGTGGTTTTTGAACACAATTCTTATGGGCGTTGCAGTATCTGTATTGCAGACATTCTTTATTCTTTCAATGAGCTATACACTTTCACGTCTTAGATTTAAGGGAAGAAAAGCACTTATGAATTTTATGCTCATTCTTGGTATGTTCCCAGGCTTCCTTACAATGATTCTTATTTATAAGGTATTTGCAGATTTGGGACTTACTGAAAGTGCTGCGCCAATTGGACTTATCATAGTATATTGCGCAAGCTCTGGTATGGGTTATTATATTTCAAAGGGATTCTTTGATACCATTCCAAAGAGCTTGGACGAGGCGGCTCGTGTTGACGGTGCAACTCGTTGGCAAGTATTCTATAAGGTAATTATGCCTTTGTCTAAACCTATCATTATTTATACAATTCTTATGGGATTTATGGCTCCTTGGGGTGACTATATGTTGGCAAGATTCCTTATCAACAATGACTCTGACGGTATGAACGTTGCCGTTGGTATGTATAAATGGATTAATGGTAGTGGTGACTCAATGTTTAGAAACTATACTATGTTCTGTGCCGCGGGCGTTTGCGTAGCTATTCCCGTAACCATAGTATTTATGTCATTGCAGAAATACTATGTTGAAGGTGTAACAGGCGGAGCAGTAAAGGGATAAAAGGAGATAAATATGGCAAGTGTTAAATTAACAAATGTAAAAAAGATATACGGCAAAGATACGGTTGCGGTTCAAGAATTCAACCTTGATATTGCCGATAAAGAATTTATAGTTTTCGTTGGTCCTTCGGGCTGTGGAAAGTCAACTACACTTCGTATGATTGCAGGTCTTGAAGAAATTTCTGAGGGTACTGTTGAAATTGATGGTGTTGTAGTTAATGACCTTCAGCCCCGTGACCGTGATATTGCGATGGTTTTCCAGAACTATGCGCTCTATCCTCACCTTTCAGTATTTGAGAATATGGCATTCTCATTGCGTCTTAAAAAAGTTCCTCAGGACGAGGTTTACGAAAGAGTAACAAAGGCAGCCGAAATTCTCGGTATTACTGAGTATCTTACTAGAAAGCCCAGAGCACTTTCTGGTGGTCAACGTCAGCGTGTTGCTATCGGACGTGCAATGGTTCGTGATTCCAAGGTGTTCCTTATGGACGAACCTCTTTCCAACCTTGACGCGAAGCTTAGAAATCAGATGAGAGCTGAAATCATTCTTCTTAGAAAGAAGATTGACACAACCTTCATTTATGTAACACACGACCAGACAGAGGCTATGACTCTTGGTGACCGTATCGTTATTATGAAGGATGGTTACATTCAGCAGGTTGGAACACCCACACAGGTGTTTGATATGCCTCTTAACCTTTTCGTTGCTGAATTCATTGGTGCTCCCAAGATGAATACATTCAAGACAAATCTTGTTTGTGAAGGCGGAAAGTATTATGTAACACCTTACGGCGCAAAGATTGAAGTTACAGGTGATAAGGCAGATATGCTTGCAGCAAAGAAGGTTGGCACAGGAGAAATCGTTCTCGGTGTTCGTCCTGAACATATCACACTTTCTCAGAAAGGTGATCCTTCTGCAATTCCTTGTACAATTCAGGTTAACGAAATGATGGGTAGTGAGCTTCACCTTCACGTTGTTGTTGAGGGCGGCGATAAACTTATCGTTCGTATTCCTACAGTTTCTCTTACTGATGCAGAGCGTAATAATCTTGTTTATGGTTCTACAATCTATGTATCATTTGAGGGCAAGGTAATGCATTTCTTTGATCCTACAACTGAAAGAAACCTTCTTGTATAATCAAAAAATATAGAAATAAGGCGTTATCCATTTGGATAACGCCTTTTAATTTTATATTTTGCCAGATTTGATATCGTCAATAAACTTAGCCATTCTGTCAAGTCCCTCAGTTATGTGGTGAACTGAGTATGCATAAGAAATTCGGGCATATCCCGTGCCACTTTCACCAAATGCTTCACCTGGAACAATGGCAACGTGATAACGTTTGAGAAGCTCGGAGCAGAATTCCTCTCCACTCATACCAAACTGAGAAATTTTAGGGAAGATATAGAAAGCGCCCTTGGGCTCAAAGCTATCAATACCCATTTCAAGCAATTTGTTGTAAATAAGTGTTCTTCTGCGGTCATATTCTGATATCATATATGCAATATCGTTATCTCCGTTGCGAAGAGCAGAGATTGCGGCAAACTGCGAGGTTGTGGGGCTAGACATTATCTCATACTGATGTATTTTTAACATCTGAGAGGTAATTGGTGCAGGAGCGCATACCCAGCCAAGACGCCATCCCGTCATTGCAAACGCCTTTGAAAAGCCGTTTACAACGATAGTACGTTCTTTCATTCCGTCAATAGTTGCTATTGAGCAATGTTTAGAGCCGTATGTCATTTCTGCATATATTTCATCAGAAAGAATAACGATATTTGTATCTCTAACTATATTAGCAATTTCTTCAAGTTCTTCCTTGGTCATGATAGCACCCGTGGGGTTGTTGGGAAAGGGAAGAACAATCATTTTTGTTTTGTTTGTAATAAGAGATTTTAATTTTTGAGGATTGATTCTAAATTCATCTTCAAAATAGGTTTCAAGTATTACCGGAGTAGCTCCTGCCATTTTTGCCAACGGTTCATAGCAAACGAATGAAGGAGTTGGAATAATTACCTCATCACCAATGTCAATTGTAGCTCGCATAGCAATGTCAATTGCTTCAGAGCCACCAACGGTAACAATTATTTCCGATAATGGATTATAGGAAAGATTGAAACGACGAGTCATATATTTGTCAATCTCGCGTCTAAGCTCTTCAAGACCGGCATTAGCGGTGTAAAAAGTCTTTCCGGTTTCCAAACTTTGAATACCTGCCTCACGAATATGCCAAGGAGTAACGAAATCAGGCTGACCAACGGTAAGCGAGATAACGTCCTTCATATCGGGAGTAATCATATCAAAATATTTTCTAATACCCGATTTAGGAATATCTACTATTCTTTGGGGAAGTATTTTATTGTAATCAATCATTCGCCAAGAATCTCTCTTTCGTCCACTTCAGGTGCAGCGCCATATATAACACCCTTGTCTTTATATCTTCTCAATACAAAATGCGTTGATGTACTTTGAATATGTGAAATGGGGGAGAGCTTTTCAGCAACGAAAAGAGCTACCTCGCGCAAAGTTTTAGCTTGTATAACTATTGCAAAATCGAAGCCACCAGAAATGAGATAAAGACTTTCAACTTCGGGATAGTTATATATTTTTTCGGCAATTCTATCAAAACCACGCTCGGGCTGAGGAGTGGTTTTAACTTCAATAATAGCGGTAACATATTCGCGAGATGTCTTGTCCCAGTCGACAAGAGTTTTATAACCGAGAATAACACCTTCTTTTTCATAGTCAAGAATCATTTTTTTAATATCGCCAACTTCCTTGTCAAGCATACGAGAGAGTTGCTCGGGAGTGAGTGTAGCGTCATTTTCAAGTAATGTGAGTAATTTATTTTCCATAATAATAACTCCTTAATAAAAATTATTAACATTATAACATATTTTTGCCTTTTCGTAAATACTTTTATTATTTTTTCTTGAAACTTTTAAAAATATGTTGTATAATATAAAAAAACGGAAGGGAGGCACACAAATGAACGAAAACTATCTCTTGCATAACGAAACCGCCAAAAAGCTTTATTTCGAATATGCTAAGGACTTGCCGATAATTTCACTTTGTTCACAAAACGAACCTAGCGATAAAGTATATAATAATGTTGCAGAGGCATTTTTACTAAATGATATGTATAAACTTGATGCTATGCGAGATTGTGGAATAGATGAAAAATATATAACAGGGGATGCCTCCGATTATGAAAAATTTAAAGCGTTTTGTTCGGTATTGCCAAAATTTGCAGGACATCCGCTGTATCTTCTCTCCCATATGGAACTTAAAAAACACTTTGATTGTGATTTTTGTATCTGCGAGGTTAATTGCGACTTGATTTGGAATGAGGTTAATTCCAAAATTATTTCTGATATGCTTAATGAAGAGCAATTGTTAGAGCATACTAAAATAGAGTATCACTATTCATTAACTCTTTCTTGGATGCAAGAGCTTTATTCAAACGATGAGATAACTGACCTCAATTCTTTGGAAAAAACTTTGATAGATTACGTCAATGAAGCAAATAATAACGGTTGCAGAATAGCCGAATATAATAGCTTTTCTAATTTTATAAAGCCAAATTCATTTCTCGCAAACGAAATAGTTAAACGGATAAAATCAAAGGACCCAAATGTTGAGTTAGAAGATTGTGATCTTCTTGATATGCAGATAGCTCGAACTTTAGGTATTGAATACAAAAAGCTTGGCTGGAGATGGCTTTTAAGTGGAAGTGATATTGACGAAGATGCTCTTTCTTATCTTGAAAGTAATAATGCTTTACCTAAAACAGGAAATCATATTCAGTTTGAAATAGGCCAAAGTGAAGATTATCTTGAATTGCAGCTTAGAGGATATGCCGCTAAGCATCCTGTTGGCAACGTAATTTGTACGGTTAATACTGCTGATAATTGCCTGTGTTATGCAAGAAACGATTACTTCCGCCGTATAGTTTGTAACGTTATCGGCAAATGGGTCGAAAATGGGGAATACACCTCCGATGAAAAAATACTCAAAAAACTAATTGAAGATATTTTATATAACAACTTAAAAGAAGCCATCAGCTGATGGCTTGTTTTTTATGATTTTATGTAGTTTAATATGTCAGATGTACATTCTTTACGAGCATTGTCGTTAAGCAATTCATGACGATTGTTCTCATAGAGTTTCATTTTAACATTTGCACCGTATTTAAGCAACTTATCATTAACGGCAATAACTCCCTTTGAGTAATCTCCAACCACGTCATCAACGCCTGAAATAAGGAAAATTGGCGTTTTTTTAGCGACATCCTTAAACCATTCTTCGCGATTGGCTTTATAGGTAAGGGAAATGAGGTCGTGCATAGCGGATACTGTTAACTCAAATGTACAGAATTTATCATTATGATATTTATCACGAATTTCAGCATCATTTGTAAGCCAAGCGTGAGGTCCCTCTACTTTGGGACAACGAGCATTGTATGAACCAAATGCAAGGAATTTTATCAATTTAGAATAGTGTTTAGGACCTCTTATTTTACTAATAAATTTTGAGAGATAAAGTCCGAAAAGGACAATACCTTTAGGTCCACCCGTTCCCATAATAATTAGCTTGTCAGGTGTAATATACTTTTGTACTGCCATTCTTACAACGAAAGAACCCATACTGTGTCCCATAAGATAATAAGGATGTTCGCCGTATTCACTACGCATAGCGTCTGCAAATATCTTAACGTCATGGGCTAGAAGATCATCACCATCACGCTCGGCAACAAATCCAAGCTCCGAGTCATTTTGGGCGGTGTGCCCATGACCGAGATGGTCATATCCAAAAGCAATATATCCATTTTGAGCAAGAGTTTTCATAAATGTATCATAACGCTCAATATATTCAGTCATACCATGAACGATATGAAAGTATCCTTTGATTTCACCAGTAGGTAAATATACTTTTCCTGCAAGCATATTCTTTCCGTTAGAGGAAAGAACTTTTTTATCTAAAATAGTGTAATGCATAGTTACCTCCATATCATTGATTTTTACAAACTCTGATAGCATTTTCCCAACCACTAAGAAGATCTTTACGATTTTTGTCGTCGATATTGGGAACAAAATAATCTTTATTTTTTAATATGTTTTTCAATTCATCTCTATCTTTGAAAAAGCCAACAGCAAGTCCTGCAAGAAATGCTGCACCTTGAGCAGTTGCTTCAATAGTTTGAGGTCTAACTACCTTAACGTTGGATATATCGCTTTGAAATTGCATAAGGAAGTTGTTGGTAGAACCACCACCGTCAACTTTTAATGATGAAAGATGAACACCCGTATCTGCCTCCATCGAGCTTATAACATCATTAGATTGATAAGCTATGGATTCAAGAGCGGCGCGAATAATATGATTAATATTAGACCCACGCGTAAGACCGGTTATTGTGCCTTTAGCATGCATATCCCAATGTGGAGCACCAAGTCCTGCAAATGCTGGAACAATATAAACTCCTGCAGTATTATCTACTTGAAGGGCACAATACTCGCTATCTTTTGCATCGTTAATTACCCTTAACTCATCTCTCAACCATTGAATTACAGCGCCACCGACGAAAACTGAGCCCTCAATAGCATATTCGGGTGCTTTACCTAATTCTGTTGCCGCAATTGTAGTGATAAGACCATTTGAGGAATATATTCTTCTGTTGCCCGTGTGTGTCAACAAAAAGCAACCTGTTCCATATGTATTTTTAGCTTCACCATCTTCAAAGCAGCATTGACCAAAAAGTGCTGCTTGCTGGTCGCCCGCAATTCCACAAATGGGAATTGATGTTCCCATAATATCAACATGGCCATAAATTTCACTACTTGAACAAACTTTAGGTAAAATCGACTTGGGAATATCCAGAATTTTAAGAAGTTCATCGTCCCATTCACCCTTTTCTATATTATAGAGCATTGTTCGTGAGGCGTTTGTAGCATCTGTAACGTGGATTCTACCGTCAGTGAGTTTCCAAATGAGCCAAGTATCAACAGTGCCGAAAAGAAGATCTCCTCGGTCTGCCATTTCTCGCACGCCATCGATGTTGTCGAGAATCCATTTTATTTTAGTCGCGCTGAAATAGGCATCAATAAGAAGCCCCGTTGTTTTTTGAATGTAATCAGAATATCCTTTTTGAACTAAATCATCGCAAATATCAGCAGTTCGTCTGCATTGCCAAACGATGGCGTTATAAACGGGTTTGCCCGTTATTTTGTTCCAAAGTATAGTTGTTTCGCGTTGGTTAGTAATACCAATGCCTGCAATTTCATCGGTGGAGATTCCACTTTTGGCTATACATTCAGTTAATGTAGCATACTGGTTTGCATAGATGTCCATAGGATTTTGCTCAACCCAACCTGGATTGGGATAATACTGTGCAAACTCGTGTTGTGAAGAACAAATTACATTGCATTCGTGGTCAAACAAAATACTTCTTGCACTTGTTGTGCCTTCATCGAGTGCCAAAATATACTTTTTCATAACGCCTCCTTCGATAAAAATTATATTTGATAATTTATTTTATCATAATTCTATGGAATTTTCAATAGAAATAATACCATTTTTGTGATATTGTTTCATATCTGCGAATATATATTAACAAGAAGGGTGTGAAAAGTTTGTTAAATATAAAAATGCAAGAGATATTGCCGATAAGAGCAATAAAAGAAATAGAAAGAAATCTAAACAAAGAAGGTCTTCTTGAGGAGATAAGAATAAGAAGAAACAGACAAGCATATATAATTTTTGATAGCAGAAATATCGCAATCAATTATATAGCCACCGATGATGAAATGTTAAAGATACTTAAAACCATTTCTCACTATTCGTTATATGCTTATAGGGATACTATTTCGCATGGATATATATCCCTTGATAATGGAATAAGAATAGGGATTATTGGTAAGGCAAGTGTTGAAAACGGGAGTATAGTTGGAGTATATGACATTAGTGAGTTTGCTATAAGATTACCACATAATATTAGAGTGGAATGCGAAAAAATAATTGAATTAAGTAAATTGGGTTCATTGTTAATTTATGCTCCACCGGGAGTTGGAAAAACTACTTTGCTTCGTTCAATGATATATAAAATATCACAAGGGTATAGTGCTAAAAGAACTGCCGTAATTGACACTAGAGGAGAACTTTGCTTTGACCTTGAAAGAAAGGATTTGCTTGTTAGTGTTTTGTCCGGATATCCTCGAAAAAAGGGAATTGAAATAGCAGTTAGAACTATGAATGCAGAGGTTATTTTTTGTGATGAAATTGGGGACGAGCAGGATGCATCTGCCATAATTGATGCCCAGGGGGCAGGTGTTCCTATAATTGCGACCTGTCATGGCTCATCATTAAAGGATATATTATCGCATTCGGGTATATATAACCTTCACAAATCTAAAATTTTTGAACATTATGTGGGTATTAAACGCGGAAATCGTCGTGATTTTTTATATCAGATAAACTCGTGGAGTGAAGCTAATGACAATATATAAAATAATTGGAAGTGGAAGTCTTGTTATCTCGGCACTGATAATATATTTCGAGATTCAGAAATATGAAAAAATAAAAATTAAGCAAATCAATTCATTTATCTTGCTAATTGAATATATTAAAAACCAAATTGAATGTTTTTTGCTTCCTATAGATACCATAATTCATAATTGTGATGAAAATATGATAAGGTCATGTGGAATCAATAACGACCATAGGAAAATAGATAATTTAGAAGAGTTGATAATGTCGGCAGATTTTTACTGTGATGCAGAGTGTATTGACCTTATCAATCAATTTTCGAAAAATTTTGGACAAGGATATATGCAAGAGCAGTTGCGATCTTGTGATTACTATCGAAATGAATTGATAAAGCAAAGAGATAAATTAAAGGAAAAAAGCATAAAGGAAAAAAAGCTACGGGTAGCATTATGCCTTGGAGCATCCTTTTCGCTAATACTTTTGTTAATATAAAGGGAAGGAATATTTATGGAATTGGGACTTATTTTAAAGGTAGCGGGTGTTGGATTTATTGTATCTGTGGTAGCACAGATACTTAATAAATCAGGCAGGGACGAGCAGGGGATGATGCTAATAATATCGGGTATCATAGTGGTGTTTTTTATCCTTGTTGGAGAGATGGGAGATCTTTTTGATCGAATAAAGGATGTGTTTGAGCTTTGAGTGATAGTTTTAAAATATGCGCTATAGGAATCATATTTGCGATAGTTTGTGTCTTAATAAAAAACTATAGAGGGGAGTTTTTAATTCCCGTGCGCCTTGCCGCAATAGTTTTGATATTTGGTGTTGTAGTGTTGCTAATATCCCCAATAGTTAAATTTTTGAATAACATTATGGGACAAACTCTGCCACTTGAATATATAGAAATAATACTTAAAACACTTGCTATTGCCTATATGACACAAATATCAAGTGAGATGTGTAGAGAAAGTGGAGAAAGTAGCATAGCTTTTGGTATTGAGACAGTTGGCAAAATTGAAATAGTTATTTTAAGTTTGCCTTTGATAAACAACATCATTTCAATGGCAGGGGAGCTTTTAGAATGGTAAGGGTAATTTGTATTTTCTTGATTGCCTTGGCTCTACTTACTCCATCTTTTATTGTTTTTGCTGAAGATGAAACACAAATTCCAAATGAATATGAAGAGATGCTTGACTCCTTGCCAGATGACATAGCAGATATGTTGCCCGATGAACTTTTTTCTAACAATATTGATGATATAGCTATTGGAACAAACAAGTTAACTTCATGGGAGTACATATTTGATACGGCATTTGATATATTGGGCTTAAATATCAAATCCTTACTTAAATCCTTAGCAACTATAATAGGATTGCTTGTCCTTTGCTCACTTTTAAATATGTTAAAAAACAGTATCAAAAGTAGTGCTACAGAGCGCGTTTTGACTTGGGTTGGTCTTGCTTCAATGATTCTTATAATGCTTCAAATATCGCGCGAGCCACTACAGAGAGCCATGGTTTTGCTTGAAGAAATAAAGATGTTTACGAATACAATATCTCCCGTAATGTGCGCAATATATGCAATGGGAGGCAATGTAACAAGTGCATTAGTAAATAATTATGGATTAATCGTGTTTTTATCCATAATTGAAAATATATGTATTATTTCGTTAGAAGCAATACTTGGTGTGTGCTTGGGATTAACGATTGCTTCCTCATTTATAGATGAAGCAAATATTCTTCCTTTAAGTAATGCTATCAAGAAGACATTTACATTCTTTATAGGCATGATGATGTTGATATTTACAACAGTAATCTCAACCCAAACTCTGCTTGCAAGCAAAGCTGATACCTTGAGCGCCAAAACTGCCAAAATGCTTGCTACACAAATAATACCTATGGTTGGAGGTACTATTGGAGAAACTCTTAGAACAGCGGGCGCAAGCATTGAATATCTGCGCTCAAATGTAGGAGTGGTTTTAATAATCATCTTGATTATAATGATTATGCCAACCTTTATCTCAATAGCGCTTTATAGATTGGGTTTTATCATTTCTAATGCATTTGCAGGACTTTTGGGGTGTGATAGAGAGGGAAGAATGCTTCTTGAAATTTCAAGTATTTATGGATATGTCTTAGCAATAATATCGATATGTGCCATAACTCTTTTGCTTTTGATAACAGTGTTTGCTAAATGCTCATCACCTTTAACGTAGTGGATTATGAAAAACTATTTAATAATTATAATAACTGTTTCCATCTGTGTGGGTATATACAATATAATAGCGCCTCAATTTCACGGCATTGAGAAATATAGCAAGATGATAGGCATGCTTATAGTTCTGTGCGTGATAATATCCCCCATAAAAGATTTTTTAACTATTTTTGATGAAGAAGGACTTGAGGGTATTAAGGATCAATTAATTAACGAAGATAAGAATGAACAAAACGAATACAATGAAATATTCAACGACTATCTTGCCTCGTTTTCGGTTGATGAGTTAAGGCGGGCAATAGAGGATATTTTGCTTGATAAATTTGGAATACCTAAAAATGAATGTGATGTAAGTATATCCACGCAATATAAGAACGGCAAATTGCAAGCATCCCATATTCAGATATTGTTGTCGGGCAAATCAATATTTAAAAATCCTTATACAATAGAGGAATATTTTAAAACCTTATTGGAATGTACTTGCACAGTTTTGATAAAATAAACGGAGAATATTATGAATAAAAAGAATGTGGATTTTTTTGATTACATAAAAAACAAGAAGAATACTTTGATAATTCTTGCTTTGCTGATTTTGGGAATATTATTGCTCGTTTTACCAACTGGAACACTGAACAAGGGCGGTTCTCAAAGTGATGAAGAACGTCTATCTAATTATACCAAGGAGCTTGAAGAGAAGATTGCTTCACTATGTTCGGGCATAAATGGTGTTTCTAATGTAAGGGTAACTGTTTATCTTGATTCAGGGTTTGAAACTGTATATGCCTATAATGAGCAAAGCAAACAAACCTCAAGTGGAACAAATTCCGAGAAAAAATACGTTACGATAGGTTCTGGAAATGATGAAAGTATGGTTTGCGTTGTCGAAAAAATGCCGAATATTTGTGGTGTTGCTATTGTATGTAAAGGAGGTGGAAATTCACTTATTGCAAATCAACTTATCAATTTGATATCATCTGCTTACAACGTGCCTAAAAACAAGATATACGTTGTAGAAGGAAAAAAGTAAGCATTATATGTTCTAAAAGTAAAATGTGTGAATATACATATAGTGTACTTCAAAATGAACGGAGGAGTTTTATGAATACAGAAGAAAAGTACGAATTAATTGAAACTGAAGAAGAAGAGGTAAGCGTGCTCGATAGAGTTAAGGATTTTTTTGCTAAGGTAGGCAGAAGAAATCTAATTATTATTGGTGCAGTATTGCTCGTTGGTGTTGCTATATGTCTTAACTGGGTGCTTTTTGCCGATAATGGTGATGCAGGTTATGATTATGGTGACGGAAGCGGAAGTGCAGGTAATCAGGTTGAGAACACTGAAACAAGTGAAGTTCTTGCATATTTTGCTTCCACTCAAGTTAGCCGTGATAGAGCAAGAGAAGAAGCACTTGCAGTTCTTCAAAGTGTTGTTGATAGTGCTGATGCAGACAGTGCAGAAAAAGCACAGGCACTTGAGGATATCGCAACTATAGCCAATAATATTGAAGCTGAAGCAAATATTGAAGCTATGGTAATGGCAAAGGGCTTTGAACAGTGCATCGCGATTATCAATGATGGCATGTGTACTGTAGTTGTAATGACTGATGGTCTTCTTGCAAGTCATATGTCGCAAATCAATGAAATTGTATATGAGCAAACAGGCATTAAACCCGTAAACGTTAAATACATTCAAAAAGGCTAACATAAAGCACCGACTACTGTCGGTGCTTTAATACTATAAGGAGGAAATTATGGATATAATCAGTACCGAAGAACTGAGAAAAAAAGAGATAATCAATCTTTGCGATGGGGCGCGTTTGGGATATGCCTGTGATTTTGAATTCAATAAATGCACAGCACAAATAGTGGGATTAATAGTCGAAAAGTCTGGGGGATTTTTGGGACTTGGTTCTGGGGAAACTGCAGTCATTCCTTGGTGTAAAATAGAGTGCATAGGGGAGGACACAATTCTTGTTAGATTTAATTCTTTGGAACTACAAGGGTTCTGCAGAAAGAAGAAAAAGAAGGTGTTTGATTGAACAAATGTTAATAAATTGTAAACTTTTTGTTTTGCTCTTGAAATTATAATATAGTATATGTTATAATCTTTTGTAATTGTGCGACAAAGTCGCGCAAAATTTAAAAATACACACACAAAGGCACGAAACAATGCCGGTGTCACCCATGGGTGATTGCGATTGTTGGCTATTTGTGGTGGAAAAAACCGAAGGAGGACATTTAAAATGTCAATTATTTCAATCAAACAGCTCCTTGAAGCTGGCGTCCATTTCGGACATCACACAAGAAGATGGAACCCCAAAATGAGTGAGTACATCTTCACAGAAAGAAACGGTATCTACATCATCGACCTTCAGAAAACTGTTAAGAAGTTTGAAGAAGCTTACATGTTTGTACGTGACGTTGCAGCAGAGGGTGGTAACATTCTTTTCGTTGGTACAAAGAAGCAGGCAACAGATGCTATCAAAGAAGAAGCAACACGTTGCGGTATGTACTACGTAAACGTTCGTTGGCCCGGTGGTATGCTTACAAACCACAAGACAATTAAGAAGTCCATCGCTCGTCTTAATGCTCTTACAAAGATGCAGGAAGATGGTACATTCGATCTCCTTCCTAAGAAGGAAGTTGCTACAAAGCAGAAAGAAATCTTCGACCTTGAGAAGAGCTACGGCGGTATCAAGAACATGGATACACTTCCCGCTGCTATTTTCATCGTTGACCCCAAGAAAGAAAGAAATGCAGTTCTTGAAGCAAAGAAACTCGGTATTCCCGTTGTTGCTATCGTTGACACAAACTGTGACCCCGACGATGCTGACTACGTAATTCCTGGTAACGATGACGCTATCCGCGCTATCAAGCTTATCTCCTCTGTAATTGCTGATGCAGTTATCGAAGGTAGACAGGGCGAACAGACAGTTGCTGAAGAAACAACAGAAGTAGCTGCTGAAGAAGTTGCAGAATAATTTAATCTTAAAAATTAAGTGAGGATAAAATAATGGCTAATATTACAGCAAAAGACGTTGCGGCTTTGCGTGCAAAGACCGGACTTGGTATGATGGATTGCAAGAAGGCTCTTGTTGAGGCTGATGGCGACATCGATGCAGCAGTTAAGATTCTTCGTGAAAAGGGACTTGCAACTGCAGCTAAGAAAGAAAGCAGAATCGCTGCTGAAGGTATCGTTGACATTATGACAATCGGTAACGTATCAGCTATGGTTGAAGTTAACTCTGAAACAGACTTCGTTGCTAAGAACGATACATTTAAGGAATTCGTTAAGGGTCTCCTTAGAACAATCATCAATAACAAGCCCGCTGACCTTGAAGCTCTTCTTAACACAGCTTTCGATGGCACAGCTACACTTGTTAAAGATTCTCTTGTTGAAAAGATCGCTATGATCGGTGAAAAGCTTGACATTCGTCGTTTCGTAATCGTTGAAGGTACAACAAGCACATACATTCACGGCCTTGGTTCTATCGGTGTTATCGTTTCTTTTGACGCTGATGAAGCGGCTGTAAACCACCCCGGTTTTGCTGAGTTCGCAAAGAACATAGCTCTTCAGGTTGGTGCATATCCCGTTGCTTACCTTAATAAGGAAGCTGTTCCTGCTTCTGTAATCGAAGAAGAAAAGGCAATCCTTATGGCTCAGATCGCAAATGACCCTGTTAACTCCAAGAAGCCTGCACAGATCATCGAAAAGATGGTTCTTGGTAGAATTGGTAAGTTCTATGACAACAACTGCTTGCTTGAACAGGCATACGTTAAGGAAGATTCTCTTAAGGTTTGCCAGTACGTAGCTCAGTGCGCTAAGGAATTTGGTGGTAACATCACAGTTACAGGTTACTGCAGATTTGAAAAGGGCGAAGGCATTCAGAAGAAAGAAGAAAACTTTGCTGAAGAAATCGCAAAGCTTACAAACAAATAATTGTAAACTTAAAACCCTGTGGATAGAATCCACAGGGTTTATTTTTATATTCTATTTAAAATTTTTTTAAAATAGATATTGACAAATCATAAACTGTAGTATATAATCTATTTAAAGAAAATTTGAAATAGGAGGGAATATGAGCGAATATAATTTATTCAAGGTCTTAGCTGACGAGCAGAGAAGAGATATACTTGTTATGCTAAAAAAGGGCAGAATGAGTGCGGGTGAAATTGCCGAAGAATTAAATATCACTCCAGCTGCGCTTTCATACCATTTGAAGCAACTTAAAGGAGCAGATTTGATTATGGAGTATAAGCAGAAAAATTTTATTTACTATGAAATCAATGCAACTGTATTTGAAGAATTGATTTTATGGATCAAACAGTTTGGAGGTAATAAAAAATGAAAACATTAAAGTGGATTTTATGTATATTAACTGTGCTTTCAACCTTATTTATGCTCTTTATATTGCCGGATACAGTACCTGTACATTTTGATATAAGTGGTGCACCAGATAGATGGGGTTCAAAATTTGAGCTTTTACTTTTGCCCGTTATCTTAATCGCGAGTGCTTTTGTTTTAGGCCCTATGGCAAAATCATATCGTAAGAAAGCAGAAGAAACTGATGATGAAAAAGAGAAGGCAGAGTATCTTTCAAATGCCAAGGTGCTTAATATTACGGGCATTGCTACTATGTGTTTATTCTTTGTCATGAATATAGTTACATTGTATGCGACTTATGTGCATGTATCTCCAAATAACAATTTACCTGAATTTGATATATCAAGAGCTGTTGGTTTGATTATGGGTATTATGATAGTTGTGCTTGGAAATTATATGCCAAAGACTCGAAACAATCCTAACATTGGTTTTCGTTTACCGTGGACACGATATAACGATGTTACTTGGAATAAATCCAACAAATTTGCAAGCTATGTATTAATCATTGCGGGTGCTATTTCTACAATTTCCTCACTTTTTGTAAAGGGTGTTCTTGCTGCATTTTTGTCAGTATTGGGATTGATGATTTCGTTGCCCATAATAATGATTTATGCATACATTATTTACCGTGATGAAAAGAGAAAAAACGATGAAAACAATAATTAAAAATAACTTAAAATATATAATTTTTCTTGCAATTTGTGGTTTAATTGGTGGTTATTTTACAGGTATTTATACTCTTCAAAATTTATCTCCCGAGCTTTTAAATGAAGCATTGGGTGAAGTGGATAGTGTAGAAATTGTATATTTAGTAACTGCCATCCAAGGTCTTTTATATGCCGTTATTCTTGGCTTGATAGGTAAGTTTCTTTCCAAGAAAATTGGACTTTGGAGAAAGTTGGAGTTTTCAAAGAAAGCCGTAACCACTATTATTCTTGTAACAATACTTGGTGGAATTATATTTATTATGGCGGACCACTTGATTTTTAATCATTTCTCTAATATAATAAAAAATAGTTATGAGACAAAACCAACCATTGAGTATATTATTGCATCCATCCTTTATGGTGGTGTTGTTGAAGAAGTGATGCTTAGATTATTCTTTATGTCACTTGTTGCGGTTATTATTTGCAAAGTTACTAAACGAGAAATCAATGATAAAATCCTTATTCTTGCAAACGTAACTGCAGCAATTCTTTTTGCTGCGGGACATCTTCCTGGAACGGCAATGATGATTGGCATTACACCTATGATAGTATTGCGTTGCTTTTTGTTAAATGGTGGCTTTGGTTTACTATTTGGTCGACTTTATAAGAAACACGGAATATACTGCGCTATGGTTGCTCATATGGGAGTGCACATTGTGTCTAAACTTATTTGGTTGTTATTTATATAGAGGAGTGTGGCAATGAATAATCATAGAAAAAAGATGATTGCACCAATTATCGTAACAATTATTATGGTGCTATATTACATAGTTTACTTTGCATTCATAATGTCATTATTGCCTGGATTTTGGAAATGTGTCTTTGGCATTTTCCCATTGATTATCTCGGCAGTTACTGTTTATGTATGCATTGAAAGAATAAATGAAATCAAGAAAGGTGAAGAAGATGATATTAGTAAATACTGATTATATTAGTGGAAAAGAACTTGAAACAATTACTCTTGTAAAGGGAAGTACAATTCAGTCCAAACATTTGGGAAAGGACATCACACAAAGTTTTAAAACATTAGTTGGTGGTGAGCTTAAGTCATATAACGAAATGATGAATGAAGCGCGCGCTATTGCAACTAAGAGAATGGTTGCTGAAGCCGAAGCATTGGGTGCAGATGCAATAGTTAACATTCGTTATGCTTCTTCTGCGGTAATGCAGGGAGCTGCCGAAGTTATCGTATACGGAACAGCAGTAAAATTTGTAAATAAATAAAAAACAAAGTCCTCGCAAATATTGCGAGGACTTTTATCAATGCCTATTTTGACTCATTACAATACTATTGGGGCTGCTATAAGCCTCACCATTAGGTGTACCAACCTTGGGGTCATAAGTGTTTGTTATAGTGTTATACCAAGTTTTGGGTTCTTGTTCTTTTTTCTTAAATAGGTTTAGGAGCTTTTTGAAAATGTTCATAGGCTTTCCTCCTTCAACTCTTTATTTCATTATAATAGAAAATATTTTATGTGTCAAGTATATTTATATAAAAAACAGCCCTGCAAATTTCTTTGCAGGGCAATTTTATTATTTATTAAGAATTATTTGCTCTTAATAGCAGCCTGAGCAGCAGCAAGACGAGCGATCGGCACACGGAAAGGTGAGCAAGATACGTAGTCAAGACCGATGCTATGGCAGAATTCAACGGATGTGGGGTCACCACCGTGTTCACCGCAAATACCAACGTGAAGGTTGGGGTTAACGGGTCTACCAAGTGTAACTGCCATGTTCATAAGCTTACCAACACCTGTCTGGTCGAGCTTTGCAAAAGGATCGTT
>JAZRRX010000050.1:0-13403 GCA_045651165.1 Eubacteriales bacterium | reverse complement strand
AAAATCGTTATGTGTTGTGTAACAACACAATTTGCGCGAAATTTGACTTTAAATAGGTTTAAAAAGTTTTGGGGTTATAGGGGGATTTTTCAAAATCCCCCTAAATCCGTATAAACTAACTTCCTCATAAATCCCAATTTAGCAAACAAAAAAGAACCCAAAAATTGGGTTCTTTCTATTCAACTTATGCCATTTTATCGGAAAGCTGTGCGCCACCTACAATATGGAAATGCAAATGGTGTACGCTTTGACAAGCATCATCTCCACAGTTGGAAATTACTCTATATCCGTTGGTAATTCCCGCCTCTTTTGCAATTTTAGGAATATTCTCAAAAATTTCTGCAACGATGGAGCTATTTTCAGCATTTATCTCATCAACACTTGCGATATGCTTTTTGGGAATTACCAAAATATGCACGGGAGCTTGAGGGGCTATGTCATAGAACGCGTAGATATTCTCATTTTCAAATGCCTTCTTTGACGGAATTTCTCCGTTAATTATTTTACAAAATAAACAGTTCATAGTTTTTCTCCTTTAATTCTTATTTTTTGCTTCAATTTCAATATATTTTTCAAGTATTCTATTGAGGGATTTGAGTGCATCGGTGCTCGATTTTGGACGGACACTTATATATGGCTTTGACGAAAGCACAATCTTCATCTTGCCGTCAAAGGTTTCTTCAACGTCACTCCAAATATCAATATCTATACGCGCAGGTATGATACGGAACTCACTTCCCTCTTGCGTGATTGAGGTTATCTTGCACTTGAGCGCATTCGCACGAATGAGCGCAATCATTAAAAGGTTGTCAACCGGCTTTGGCATATCGCCATAACGGTCTATCATCTCGTCCAAGATATCAAGTCTATCGTAATCGTTGTCTATGAGCGCAATTCGTTTGTAAAGTCCCATTCTCTGCGACGAAAATGAAACGTATTTTTCGGGAATGAACGCGTTATAGTTAAGTGTTACTGTACATTCGGGCTTTTCTTCGACCTTTTCTCCCTTTTCTTCAAGTACGGCTTCATTGAGGAGTTTAATATAGAGGTCATAACCCACGGCATCGAGGTGTCCGTGTTGCTCGGCGCCGAGCATATTTCCTGCACCTCTTAATTCAAGGTCGCGCATAGCAATCTTAAATCCTGCGCCAAATTCGGCATATTCTCTTATTGCCTCAAGTCGCTTTTGAGCAATTTCGGTGAGTGCCATATCCTTGGGATATGTGAAATAAGCATAAGCGCGTCTGCTTGAACGTCCAACTCGTCCTCTTATCTGGTGGAGCTGGGATAATCCAAGTCGATGGGCATTATCAACGATGAGGGTATTGGCATTGGGAATGTCAATTCCCGTTTCGATAATGGTTGTGCTAACCAAAATATCAATCTCACCCTTGAGCATCTCACCCCAAATTTCTTCAAGCTCCTCCTTGTCCATCTTGCCGTGTGCTACGGTAATTCTTGCATCGGGAAATGCACGCGTCAGTCGAGCTGCTACTGCATAAATACTGTCAACAAAGTTGTGCATATAGAACACCTGACCACCACGACGAAGCTCACGTCTTATTGCCTCATTGACAATAAGGTCATCTTGCTCTAACACATAGGTTTGAATGGGTATTCTATCAATCGGTGCTTCGTCAAGCACGGAAATATCACGAAGTCCACCCATTGCCATATTAAGCGTTCTTGGAATGGGAGTTGCAGAAAGTGAAAGCACGTCAATATTGCCCGAAAGCTTTTTTAATTTTTCTTTTTGGGCAACGCCAAATCTCTGCTCCTCGTCAACAATTAAAAGTCCCAAATTGTTAAATTCAACGTCGTTTGAAATAAGACGATGTGTACCTATTAATATATCAATCTCTCCGCGTTTGAGCTTTCTCTTTGTTGCTCCCTGTTGTTTGGCGGTCTTAAAACGCGAAATCATATCAACGTTCACACCAAATGCACGGAAGCGCGAAAGTGCAGTTTGATAATGCTGAAGCGCCAAAATTGTAGTTGGCACTAAAATTGCAACCTGCTTGCCACCAAGCACCGCCTTATACGCCGCACGGAATGCAACCTCGGTTTTGCCAAAGCCAACGTCCCCGCAAAGAAGTCTATCCATCGGCATTGACTGCATCATATCTCCCTTTATATCGTTAATTGCCTCAATTTGAGCGTCGGTTTCGTCATATTCAAACGCCGCCTCAAAGTCGCGTTGGAAATCGTCATCGCGTGGAAAAGCAAAGCCGTGTGTTCTCATTCTGCGCGCGTAAAGTTCGATAAGCTCCTTTGCCATCTCCTTTACCGCTGCCTTGGCTTTTGCCTTTGCCTTGCCCCACTCTGCTCCTCCAAATCGAGAAAGCTTTATAAGACCATCGTCAGAGTGCGCACCAACGTATTTTGAAACCATATCAAGCTTTTCAACGGGCAAGAAAAGTTTGTCGCTACCTGCATACTGAATTGTGATATAGTCGTGTCCGATTCCGTCTTGGACAAGATTTGTAATTCCTGCATATTTACCGATACCGTACGCTTCGTGGACAACCAAATCTCCGACCTCGAGGTCGTTATATGAGAAGATTTGCTGTGTATTGCTCTTTTTCTTTCGTCTGCGCATCGACTTTGAAACGGAGTTTATGCCACCGTTTCTTCCCTCTCGACTTGTAGAAAGTACGGCAATACGAGCGCTTGGCAGTTCATAGCCAAAGAATTGGTCGCGATAGAAAACGCCAACCTCACCCTGCGCCACGCTTTCGGGTTCAAGACTTGCTTTTATCTCTTTCTCTATAAGCGTACCAACGATATTTTTAGCAAAAACCTCGTTTTCACAAAGCACACAAACGGCAAATTTACTTGCAAGATACTGTTCAATATCTTCAAAAAGAAGCTCGGTTTTTTCATCGTATGATACGGTTTGCTTGCTTCTGAAATGGAAAATTCCACTTGTGTTTTTGCCCGAAAGTCCCTGCGTTATTGAGTCGGTGTGCAATGCCACGTTTCTGTCGCAGAAAAGCTCGTAATGGGACGAGGGCTTTGAATAGTCAGTATATTTCGGTGCAATCGTGCCACCCTCAATCAATTCTTCAATTACTTGATGCTGATGCCATTCAGCACCACGAAGGCGCTCTGCAATAGCATTTGTTCCCTTAATTATTACGCATGTGCGCTCGGTGATATAGTCAAAGAGTGAGCATCTTTCGGGATAGACAAGAGTAATATACTTATCAATAAATTTAAGTGAGCCACCCTCACCGTTTAGTCCGTCAATGGCATTGAGCTCACCCGTAAGCTCGATAATGGCATCGGCATTTTTTGAGGATTTGAACTGTTCACTAATTGCCTGACGCAATTTTGCGATTTTCTCGGCACTTACCAAAATCTCGCGCGCAGGTGAAAATTCGATGCACTCAACATTCTCAATCATTCTTTGAGTTTCTATTGAGAAAAGTCCCATTCGGTCGATTTCGTCACCAAAAAATTCAATTCTCACGGGCAAATCGGCGCGTGCTCGCTCACCGTCCTCGTTGATATAAAAACCACCGGGGGCAAAAATATCAACAATGCCTCCACGCTGTGCAAACTGACCTGCTCCATCAACCATTTCAACGTTGACATATCCACATAAAGTCAAGAATTTGCAAAGCTCACGAGGAGTGGTGATTGTGTTTGTATCAAGTCTGATGATGCTCTTTCGAAGTTCCATAGGCGGTATCGTATAGGAAAGAGCCGCATCGGGTGTGGTAATGACTGCATCAAGTTCGGAATTGAGTATTCCAAACAACACTTTAAGCCTCTCATGCTCATACTCATGGGAGGCAGTAATATTATAAAAATTTAGGTCGCGGTTAAGATAGAAGCCTGCTCTGTATCCAAATTGAGTGAACAATTTTTGAAGACGCAAGCATTCCTTTTCTTCAGGACATATGATAAACAGGGGCATTTTGCCTCGTTTCTCTTTCGTATCCTCGGCAAGAGAAATTATCGCGCTATCACTTGCACCGTCAGACAAACCGCTGATTGCTATAGGATATGACTTGTGAGTGCGAAATTCCTTTTCTATCGTGTCAAGGAGTTGTCGATATTCGCCATCAAGTCGTATCGCTTCGGTAATAAAGCTCATATTTATTACTCCAATTAGTTCTTTTTATTGCAAATCTGCATTGCATCGTCAATGCTTGTTGTCAAAATTTTTTCAAGTCCCTCACATACTGTTGGGAAAGTGCCCTCAAGTGCCTTGAGTTCATCTGCTTTGAACTCGGAAAGCACCCAAGATGCAAGATCATAGTCGGGATGTGGCTTTTGTCCAACACCCACCTTAATTCTTGGGAATGTCTTTGTACCAAGATGCTCTAAAATGCTCTTGATACCATTGTGTCCACCTGCACTTCCATCGCGACGAACACGAAGACGTCCTACGTCAAGAGAGATGTCATCATAGATGATTATGAGATTGTCGGGGCTGATTTTGTAGAAATCAAGGACTGCGCGTACACATTCACCCGACAAATTCATAAAGGTTTGAGGTTTAACGAGTAATACTCGTTTGCCACCGATGGTTGCCTCACCACAAAGTCCCTTGTGAGCACTCTTATTTACGCGAGCATTGTATTTTTCGCAAATATAATCTATGGCTAAAAAGCCCGCGTTATGTCTTGTGTGAAGATATTGCGCACCCGGATTGCCAAGTCCCACAATAATGTGGGATATCGGCTCGCGTGAAGCACTGTTTTCACTTGAAATTTTCTTAAATAATTCAAAAATGTCTGCCATTTTGGTTTCCTTGTTAATTATAAATTTAAACGTTAAATTGGGATTTGTCGGTTAGTTAGAACAAACAAATTCAAAATAGAAGCAATCTTGTAGGGACCGACGTCCTCGGCGGTCCATTTCAAAGATAAAGTAACTTTTTTATAAAAAATATTTGATTTTGTTTTCGCGAAGCCGTGAAAAATGTGTTTATCGTTCGTTGTGGACCGTCGGGGTAACGAAGTGGCGCGAGGGTCTTAGAAAACAACACAGTGTGTTGTTTTCCCCCGAGTGTGACCGAGCCGCAGCGAGACCGTCGGTCCCTACAAAAGTTAGTTTTATTAAAATGAAATATCAACATCCCGATAAATCAAAATTTGAAATCGTTGTGGGAGGGAGGATAACCCCTCCCACATATTATTAAAATTTAGAAGAACGACATTTGGTCGGTATCTGAAAGTCCGTCTAAAACTCCGTTTTTGCGCAAGATTTCGATTACTGTGCCAGAGAGTTTTGCTCTAATCTGCAAATCCTCGATTGAGAAGAAATCTTCATCGTTTCTTGCGTCAATTATATTTTGAGCCGCGTTTTCACCAAGTCCTGAAAGTGAGGAGAATGGCAAACGAATTCCACCATTTTCGGGCAAGAATGCCTTTTGGTCACTCTTTTTAAGATTGATGGGGAGAAATTTAATTCCTCTAGCATATGCCTCACGAACAAGCTGAAGTCCAGCAACTGATGCCTGCTCTTTTTGAGATGCCTCTTTACCGAGCTCCTCAATTCTCTTAATTTCATCGGACACACCACGATGCCCTCTCATTACGATTTCGGCATCAAGTCCAACGCTTGATACTGTGAACATTGCAGCATAGAAGGCTGTGGGCATATGCACCTTATACCAAGCAACTCGAATTGCCGACATAACATATGCCGCCGCGTGCGCCTTTGGGAACATATATTTAATCTTCTTACAAGAGTCAATATACCAATCGTCAACTCCTGCTTCAATCATTGCCTTTTCCCAATCGGGTTTAAGTCCCTTACCCTTACGAACACTCTCCATAATTTGGAACGAAAGCGCACTGTCAACACCGTATGCGATAAGGTCATTCATAATATTATCACGACATCCGATAACGTGTGAAATATCGCAAATGTCGTTATTGATAAGGTCTTGCGCGTTGCCCGTCCATACGTCAGTTCCGTGTGAAAGACCTGAAATCTGAAGTAGGTCTGCAAATGATGATGGCTTTGCTTCTTCAACCATCTTCATAACAAAACGTGTGCCAAATTCGGGCAAGCCGTATGTACCAATCTTCGCACCACCAATATCTTCGGGAGAGATTCCTAAAGATTTTGTGGAAAGGAACAATTCATAAACTGCACGGTCGTTCATCGGAACGTCCATAACGCTAGTATCAGTGAATCTTTCTATCCACTTATATTTGGTTGGAATATCGTGTCCAAGCTCGTCGAGTTTGAGAAGCGTATCGTGAAGATATTCAAACGTGAAGTGAGTTGTTACTATATTTGAAGTTGCATCTTCTGCAGGGTGCTGAACGGGACAGAAATCATAAATTTCCATCTCTTTAGGAACTACAACAATGCCACCCGGGTGCTGTCCTGTCGTACGCTTAACACCAACGCATTTTGAAACAAGTCGGTTCATTTCAGCTCGAGGCAAGCTAATTCCCTTTTCTTCGAGATATTTAAGCACAAAGCCAAAGGCAGTCTTTTCTGCAATACCACCAATAGTTCCTGCACGGAAAACGTTTTCTGCGCCAAACAATTCTTCAGTATATTTATGTACCTTGCCCTGAACCTCACCAGAGAAGTTAAGGTCAATATCGGGGGATTTTTCACCATAGAATCCCAAGAATGTTTCAAACGGAATATCGTGTCCGTCAGCGCACATTTTGGTGTTACATTCAGGACAATTCTTGTCGGGCAAGTCAAAGCCCGAGCCGTATTCACCATTCATGAAAAACTCATTATGCTGACATTTGGGGCAATAGTAGTGGGGTTTTAATGGGTTAACCTCTGAAATTCCCGCACAAGAGGCAACAAATGACGAGCCAACTGAACCACGCGAGCCAACAAGATAGCCGTTATCCTCACTGTATTTTACAAGCTTTTGCGCAATAACGTAAAGCACCGCAAAGCCGTTTTTGATAATTGAAGTTAATTCCTTGTCAAGTCTTGCTCTTACGTATTCGGGCAAGGGTTTGCCGTATTTTTTCTCGGCATTTTCATAGCACATTCTTTGCAAATCCTCTTCTGCGCCCTCAATTTTGGGGGTAAATGTGCCCTTGGGGAAAGGACGAATGCCATCCTCAACCATATCCGCAATAAGATTGGGGTTAGTGATAACCACCTCGCGCGCCTTATCTTTGCCAAGGTATGAAAATTCCTCAAGCATTTCGTCAGTTGTACGGAAATAAAGAGGACAATCCTTATCTGCGTCCTTAAAGCGCATACCGGCTAAGAGCACCTTTCTTCCAATCTCGTCATCGGGATTGAGATAATGCACGTCGCACGTTGCCACTACGGGCTTTTTATGTCTTTCACCAAGCTCAACAATTTGGCGATTGAGCTCGCGCAAACCCTCTTCATCGGCAACCATTCCCTCATCGATGAGGAATCGGTTGTTCGAAATGGGCTGAATTTCAAGATAGTCATAGAAATTGACAATATCTCTTATATCGTCGTCGGGTTTCTTTTCAAGAATAGCACGGAAAAGCTCGCCCGCCTCACACGCAGAGCCGATAATAAGTCCCTCGCGGTGCTTTTCAAGTTCACTCTTGGGGATTCTTGGCATTCTGCGATAATATTTTAAATATGAGTAGCTAATAAGCTTATAAAGATTTTTAAGTCCCTGTGAATTTTTAACCAAAATTACTTGATGGTAGGGCTTAATCTTAAGTGGATCTGCATTCTCACTCATATCTCTTTGAAGCTCTTCAAAATTCTTAATATCAAAGCGTTGCATCTTATCTATCATAGCAAAGAAGATGTTAGCCAAAATTTCGGCGTCATCACACGCTCTGTGGTGATTGAATTCACCAAGATTATAATATTTTGCAACTGAATCGAGCTTATGGGATTTTAAGTCGGAATTCAAAAAACGTGAAAGAGTTACTGTATCAAGATAGGGGTTTGAAAACGCATACCCTGTGTCGCGAGATGCTTTTCTTATAAACGAAATGTCAAAGTTCGCATTGTGCGCGATAAGCAATCTATCACCAATGAAATCTAGGAATTCACGAAGAACTACGTCAATTTTGTCAGCGTCACAAAGCATATCATCATTAATACCCGTAAGGTCTGTGATAAGCTCGGGAATTGACACCGAGGGCTTTACAAATTTATTAAATCTATCAAGCACCTTGCCGTCCTTTATCTTAACTGCACCAATTTCAATTATTTCGGACGTGAGAACTGACAAACCCGTTGTTTCAATGTCAAAAACAACAAATTCATCGGCAAAGCTACCCTTATATTCACCTGTTACGGCACTTGTTTTGTCATTTACGAAATATGCTTCCATACCGTAGATGACTTTCATCCCCAGCTTTTCTGCTTCAAGCATTGCCATTTGATATGCCTGAACGTTTCCGTGGTCGGTAATGGCAACGGCTTTATGTCCCCATTCGTGCGCCTTTTTAACTGCCAACTCGGGTGGCAAAAGTGCATCCATTGTGGACATTTGTGTATGTAAATGAAGCTCAACGCGTTTTTCTTCTGCATTGTCTTCTCTTTTTATCTCTTTGATTTTTGCTATGTGATTGAACGAGAAAATGAGGTCTTTGCCAAAGCTACCATCCTTTTTCTTTTCGGGTTCACATTTGCCGTAAAGAGCAATATTTGTGCCATTTTTTGCAACTGATGCAATAAGGTCGCTCTTCTCTGCGTCCTCATATGCGCGCACCTCGATTGAGGTGTTGCCGTCATAGACGCAGAAAGTAGTTGAAACTCTATTTCCTCGTCTTGCAGGCTCTGATGTAAAGCCAAAAACTTCACCAACGATAACAATATCGCGCATATATCCATTAAGAGTAGCAATAGGTGTTGGATTTATATCGAATTCCTCACCATAAGCATATTCGGGGGAAGAAAGGTCATATTTCTTATATCCAATTTGACAAATTCCGTCATTAATTTGTGTTTCTGCGCCCTCAAAAAGTGATGCAACACGGGGCAAATTCGCGCCTGCAATTTCCTTTTCACTCTTGGGTGCATCCCCCCCGAACGACACGGCACTGTCATATCTCTTGCTTTGCTCAACGATATTTCTATCGTGTGTCATAAGCTCATTTCTCACCCTGTCCTGCGCGCTACTTGACATATTTTCATCACTGACAAAATTTACTCTGTATTTAAGACCAAATTCAGAAAAAATGATATTTTCAATTATCTTAGAAGTGTTTGCATCTTCAAGGAGTTTCACTCCACCCGAAACGAACGGAATTGTAATTGTGATATTATCACCCTTAAATTCCCAATCACTTGACGCGAAAAATCCACGCGCAACAATGCCAACTCTCTCACTTTCAAGAAGAATTTGAGCAAAATACTGCTTATCAAAAAGATTTGCAGGATATTTCGGCAAAATCTTAACAAAATTTAAAGAATATGCCGTCTTTATCTCATTTTCTATGCGATATAAAATATCCTTATGAACTATATCATCAAAGCTTACTTCTGCTTGAATAATTCTCTTTTCTTTGTCTGCGCGAACAGAAATATCCTTTGCGCACGACAAGACACGAATTATCTCCGTGTCCGTGGGGTTATATCTATTAAATATCTCTAAAAAACTCTTTTGTGCCATATTAAACTTCCTTAAACATCCGCTGTATTAAAACGGTTAAAATTATCTTTTGTTGTTTTAAAACCTATATTTCTTTTATTCTCTTTATCAATGTATCAATTATCTTATCTTCTGGGATTTTTTCAATTATTTCACCGTGGGCAAAAAGCAGTGCTTCACCGACTCCCCCCGCAATACCGATATCGGCTTCTCTTGCTTCCCCGGGGCCATTTACTGCGCAACCCATAAGTGCGACTTTGATGGGCTTGTCAAGTAAATTCTCTTTCTTTGCCGCCTCCTCAAATCTGTTTGAGAGGGAGATTAAGTCAATCTTCGTTCTTCCACAAGTGGGACAACTTACAATTTTCATGCCACTCTGTCCTTCAATTTCAACGGACGAAAGAATATCCTTTGCTGCGGCAATCTCGCGCACGGGGTCTGCAGTGAGGGACACGCGAATGGTATCTCCAATTCCTTCGCAAAGAAGTGAGCCAATTCCAATAGCACTCTTTAATGTGCCTGCGCGTTCTCCTCCTGCCTCGGTAACTCCCAAATGGATATTATATGGGCAACTTTCGGCAAGTAATTTATTGGTTTTTATCATTGAGGGAACGTTTGATGCCTTTATAGACACAACAATGTCCTCAAAATTATATTTTTCAAGTAAATGAATGTGACGGAATGCACTCTCACAAAGTGCTTCGGGTGTGGGTGAGCCGTGCTTTTCGAGGATATCCTTTTGGAGTGAACCCGAATTTATGCCAATTCTTATCGGTATGTTGCGTGTGCGACACGCGTCTGCTACGGCTTTGACTCTATCATCAGAACCGATATTACCTGGGTTAATTCGAATTTTGTCAACTCCGACCTCGGCACAACGAAGAGCTATGCGATAGTCAAAGTGAATATCCGCAACGATGGGTATGTATATTCCGTTTTCTTTGAGATAGGGTATGGTTTCTGCCGCCTCAAGTGTAGGAACAGTAATACGAACAATATCGCAACCTGCCACTTGCAGAGTGCGAATTTGTTCAAGAGTTGCCACCTTATCACAAGTATCGGTATTAGTCATCGATTGAATAGCAATCGGTGAATCACCACCGATATAGGTATTCCCTATCTTCAGTTTTTTCGTTTTTCTTCTTATTTCGTTGTACTTCATTGCTTCTCCTTAAAACAACTTAATTACATCCTTAACTGAAATCAAAAGCATAAAGCCAAGCAACAACATCATTGTTATTATCGTTATTCTATCCTCAATTTCCTTTTTGATTACCTTGCGTCCTGCAATTCCGTCAATAAGGTGGAACAATATTCGTCCTCCGTCAAGCGCCGGGATGGGCAATAAATTGAAAATTCCAAGATTCATGCTTATTAGCACTACAAGATTTAAGATGGGAGCTATCGTATTATTCTCTTTTGAAACCTCGGTTATCTCTCCAACAGTTCCTACCATTCCAATGGGGCCCGACATCGCATTTAAATTAAATCTGCCCGAAATCATTCCCCAAAGTGAGTCAAATACCATTTTTACCATGTTCGTTGAACGGAAAAATGCGTGCTCTAAATAGTCCAATATATTTGGATTCTTTACAGCATAAATTTTAAAGTCCATAATGCCAAGCAATACTCCCGACTGCTTATCTTGAGCTGCGGGGAAAACTACGTTTTGAAGGACGATTCTCTCTCCGTTTCGTATTACTGTTACGTCAAGGGCCTTATATCCCTGCATCATAATTTCATAAGAAAGCTCCTCATAGGTATGAACGCTCGCGTTTCCGATTTTCACAATTTCATCACCGACTTGAATTTGAGCATTACTCGTTGATGTTTCATAAAATTCACCAACCACCGTTGAGCCAAGCAAAGACGATGAGGCAACAATGCCGAACATTACTATCACGGCAAAAATAATATTAACGAGGGGACCTGCTATTGTTACCACAATCTTTTTCCAAGGATTGAGGTTGTTATATGCATTGGGGTTTTCACTTGTTCCCTCTTCGCCCTCCATTTGAACAAAGCCACCGATGGGAAAGGCGCGAAGTGCATATTTTGTTCCCGATTTACCCTCCCAAGAGTAAATTTTAGGGCCCATACCTATTGCAAATTCAAGCACGGGGACTTTGAAAAGTCTAGCAAAGAAAAAGTGTCCAAACTCGTGAATAAATGTTAAAAAGCCTATCACTAAAGCCGTAATAAGAATGTATAAAAGTGTTGTCAAGCTAATATCTCCTTAAATGTTTAAATATGCCTTGGCAATCTCACGCGCCTTGGCATCTGCCTTGAAAATTCCATCAAGCGTGTGAATTTCACGCGCTTCCGGTATAGCATATACTGTGTGGGATACACATTCGGTTATTTGACCGAATTTAATTTGTCCCGACAAGTATGATGCAACTGCTACCTCATTTGCAGCGTTTAAAACTGCGGAGGTTGCTCCACCCCTATCGAGTGAATAAAGTGCCAAATCAAGAAGCGCAAATGCCTCTCTATCGGGTTTTGCGAAGGTCAATTTTGAAATTTTTGCCAAATCAAGTGGCTCGATAACGCCTACTCCTCTTTCTGCCTTATCAAGTGCATACTGAACGCAATGGCGCATGTCGGGGACTGAAAGTTGGGCAATTACGCTATTATCTATATATTCCACCATTGAGTGAATTATACTCTCTCGGTGAACTAAAACGTCTATTTGACTTGCGGAAAGTGAGAAAAGATGTGCCGCCTCAATTATTTCAAAGCCCTTATTCATAAGGGTTGCTGAGTCGATAGTGATTTTTGCGCCCATCTTCCAGGTCGGGTGCGCAAGTGCTCGGGACACGGGCAAATCATACATTTCTTCCTTGGTCATACCATAAAATGGGCCACCTGACGCCGTGAGAATTATCTTCTTAACCTCGTCCTTTTTGCCCGCGCGAAGACACTGATGAATTGCACAGTGCTCACTGTCAACAGGGAGAATTTCTATTCCCTTTTCGCGCGCCAAATTCATTACAATTTCGCCTGCAACAACAAGACTTTCCTTGTTTGCAAGTGCTAATCTAATTCCGTTTTCAAGCACGGCAAGTGTGGGCAAAAGTCCTGCCTGACCGATAATTGAGTTCACGGCAAAGGTAGCGCCTGCCTCAGCACACTCTGCAATCATCTCGCAAATGCCGTCAACTCCACAAAATACTCTTATATCGGTATCTGAAAGAGCAATTAAAAGAGATGCAGCAGATCTCTCGTCGCACATTGCCACGTATTTAACTTTATGTTCTCTCGCTTGCTCGGCAACACGCTTCCAATTTCGATTGGCGCAGATGCCCAAAACCTCAGTTTCGGTCTTTTTTGCCACGTCGAGCGCTTGCTCACCAATAGAACCTGTCGAGCCGAGGACAAGCATTTTTTCTTTGTTGTTCATTGTTACACCTGAAAATATATATTGTGTTTTTAACACTTAGATTTCAAATTTTGATTTATGGGGGAGATAGTTTTAATTTTGGGACGCTCAAGCCGCTGGGCTTCCGCTTTTGAAAAAGCGGAGCAAAACAATCGCATTGGTTTGTGAAGTATCTTCGTAAATTTTCGATAATTCACAAATGAATTATCGGTTTAGAATTAAAATTCCAATCTTACAAGCACGCTTGACGCTTGGAATTTCACTTCAAAACTACGAAAATCACTCCTTAGGAGTAATTTTCTAAAATTTACTTAACCGTAGGGTAAAAACTATGCTTAAGTGTATTATAATGCTTTAATAAGACATCACCTAAACCAAGAGTAATGTGCTTACTAATGGTATAGCAAATTAAAGATTTTCGAGCCGCCTGTTAAAATGGCGAGAAAATCGTTATGTGTTGTGTAACAACACAATTTGCGCGAA
>JAZRRX010000049.1:0-91346 GCA_045651165.1 Eubacteriales bacterium | reverse complement strand
ACACATAACGATTTTCTCGCCATTTTAACAGGCGGCTCGAAAATCTTTAATTTGCTACCTTTAATCATAGGCATATTGATATCTAAATCCCTGTGCTTTATCTAAGTAAATTTTAGAAAATTACTCCTAAGGAGTGATTTTTGTAGTTTTGGAGTGAAATTCCAAGCGTCAAGCGTGCTTGTAAGATTGGAATTTTAATTCAAAACCGATAATTCATTTTTTGAATTATCGAAAATTTACGCAAAATCATCACAAACCAATGCGATTGTTTCGGCCACCTTTTCAAAGGTGGCGCCTGCGCGGCGTTAGCGCATCTTTACTTTGTAACTTCTCCCCGACAAATCAAAATTTGCACAATTATTTATTAAATATTATTGCAAAATATAGAAATATGTGCTAAAATGGTTTTATCAAACTATAGAAAGGGAAAAACTATGAAAAAAATTTTATCACTTATGCTCGTAGCAATTATGCTACTTACAACAATTTTACTCACATCTTGTGATTTGTTCGGTACTGATACCACTACAACTACACAAAAGCAAGATCCTCCTAAAGAGGCAAGAACAACTGTTTCTGAAGAAGAATGGAATAAGATGAAGGATCTTACAAACTTTACCTATGTTATGAAACAGGGCGAATACTCTATGACATACGCCGTAGCAGATACAAAACTCTATATTGATTACTTGGGAGCTAAACAAATCATTGATATCAATGCAAAACTTTTGGTTGGTGAATCGTCAATAGGTTGGCTTGCTGCAAATATGCCCGATGATGTTGCCGAAAATTATAAAATGAATTTAGGCTCAATTGGTATGGTTTCACTTCCTGATTATGAAGAAATGGTGTATGATGAGGAATCAAAAGCATATATTAAAGATTATTCATATTCAACTGTAAAATTCTGTTTTGAAAACGGAGTTCTTTCTTATTGTAAATATGATATGTCTTCTGAGGCAGAAGAAGCTTATATTGAAATTAAAGATGTAGGCAAAACAACAGTTCCACAGTATGATTCATATATCAACATAAGTGATGGTAAGGTAGAACCTAATCCTGCTCCTGCCGATGCTCGCACTACTGTAACTGAAGAAGAATGGAATGCTTGCATGGCACTTGATAATTTTACGTTCGCTATTAACACAATTTCAGGTACACTGACAGGTGGTAACTATATGGTATATAAGGTAACGGAAGATGCAAGACTTCAAACTTATGATAATGCTATGGGTATTGAAGATGATCTTGAAGTTATTATTGAGGGAGTATATTACACAATCATTGAAAAAGACGGAGAGATTTACGCAAGAAAAACTCAATATACTGTACCAGAAAATGTTTTTGCAGAAATATTAAAGATGGGTGGAGAAGGTGTTCCCGAATTCACATATGACGCAGAAAATAGATATTACTATTTTGATGGAGAGGGAGCAGCCATTTGCCTTTATTTTGAAAATGGAACACTTACCCAGTTCGTTATTATGAGTAAGAATAGTAATAGTAATATGGAAATGATTTGCCCTGTTTACGATATCGGTACAACAGAGATTGATATTCCCGAATATGAAATCGAACCCGAAGAGCTTGAATTCGAGCTTAATGACGAAGGCACGGGATATATTGTTACAGACATGGGCACTTATCAAGGAACAGAAGTAGTTATCCCTGCAGAATATAAGGGCTTGCCCGTTGTGGCTATTGATAGTAATGCGTTTGCCTATGAGTTAGAAATAACCTCGGTAGTCATTCCAAATACTGTAACTTACATTGATCATTATGCATTCGCTAATTGCACAAGTCTTCAAAGCATTGTAATTCCTAATTCGGTAACCGAAATTGGCTCATTTGCTTTTTTGAATTGTACAAGTCTCGAAACTGTAATTCTTTCAAACAATTTAGATTTCATTCAATGGGGTACTTTTGAAAATTGTACCAATCTTTCAAGTATAGTAATTCCTTTGTCGGTTGAGAGAATAGATTACAATGCATTTAACGGTTGCTTAAATTTAAGCGTTAAGTGTGAAGCCACATCTAAACCTGAAACTTGGGATGAAGAATGGAACTATGTTGGATATGATTCTGAAATGGATCAACAAGTTTTCGCACCCGTTCAATGGGGCTACGAAGCCGAATAATTTATAGATTGTATAATAAAAACTCCCACGGAATTTCCGTGGGAGTTATATTTTTATATTATCTATTATAGTCGTCATCTCTCAAAATCACAAATTCAAGAGCCACTACAAGCGCTAAGCAGAGGACACCTGTGAGCAAGGAAATCTTGCCAACTTCAATGCCACCGATTATGCCAATAAGACCGATGAGCGCTAAAAATCCGAACACTGCTTTTGCTCCAACAATAACACGAGCAGAGCAGAGAAATTCAAGAATCATATCAATAAATGAAAGGCATTTTTCGGCATGTTCAACGTAAGCCGGGCGCTTGCGAACGAATGGACGGCAAGTTCCTTTTTTGGAATTGCTAGGTGCAAAATTTATGTTATTTCTACTTGTTTTATAGTTGTAAGTTGCGTTCATAATTGTTCTCCTTTTTCCTTAATTGGAATTGTTGTGACATTATAATACCACAACTGACACGGTTTGTCAATAGGTTTTTTCCAAAAATAGAAAAATATTTTAAAAATTTTCAAAAAACTCTTTACAAACGGAAAAATATGTGCTATAATGATTCCACAAAAGGAAATTTGTTGACAAAGGAGTTTTCTTATGGATTATATTGATAGAATAAAATTACTTAAAAGTGAAAAGAAAATAACCAATGACGCGCTCTCGGAGATGACCGGTATTCCGCTTGGCACACTTTCAAAAATTCTTGCAGGAATAAGTGATAGTCCCAAACTTTCAAATATTGTTGCCATTTGTGATGCGCTTGGTACGTCCCTTGAATACGTGGTGAACGGTGTTCCCGAGAATACAAATAATTTCACACTTGACCGTGGTGAAATGAGAATAATTGAAAATTATCGTGCGCTCGACCAACACGGTAAGGAGCTTGTAACCATGGTTCTTGATAAAGAGAAGGAAAGAGTTGCGCGCGCACCTTATATGGATCATTCCGTGGCAACAAAGCCCCAGGGTAAGATTTTGCCCACTGCAATATCTCTTGATACTAAAATCAGCGCAAGAGAAATTCAGCAGAACAGGGGACTTGGCAAGCGTTCCATCGCACTTTTCGATATGCCCGTGTCGGCAGGTGTTGGCGTGTTTGTTGATTCACCTGCAACTGATGATATTATGATTCCCGATAACGAGAGAACTCGCGAGGCGGATTTTGCTTTGCGCATAAGCGGTAACAGTATGGAACCCAAATATCGCGATGGTGATGTTTTACTAGTTGCTAATTCCGATTACGTTGAGGTGGGTGAGCTTGGAATTTTCATTCTTGACGGAAATGGCTATTTCAAAATTTACGGTGGAGATAGACTTATTTCAATGAATAAGATCTATGGAGATATTCTTCTTAAGGATTTTGAAACTGTAAGTTGCGTAGGTCGTGTAATTGGTAAATTAAAGAGAAAATAGAATAAAAAAACACTCAAAAAATGGCGCAATTCACTTGAATTTGCGCTATTTTTGTGTTAAAATGATACATAATCAAATTTTGATTTGTCGGGGAGTTTGAAATTTATTTTTAACAAAAACTAACTTTTGTAGGGACCGACGGTCTCGCTGCGGCTCGGTCACGCTCGGGGGAAAACAACACACTGTGTTGTTTTCTAAGACCCTCGCGCCACTTCGTTACCTCGGCGGTCCACAACGAACGATAAACACATTTTTCACGGCTTCGCGAAAACAAAATCAAATATTTTTATAAAAAAGTTACTTTATCTTTGAAATGGACCGTCGGGGACGTCGGTCCCTACAAGGTTACTTTGGCTTGAAAATAGTTTCTACTTACATCCCGACAAATCCCAATTTATAAATTAACTATGGAGAAAAATATGAAAATTGTATTTCTTGACTCTCTTGCACTTGGAGATGGACTCGACCTTGAAAGCTTTTCCGCTTTGGGCGAGATTGAAATATATCCATCAAGCACCGAAGATGAAATAAGAGAGAGAACAATAGATTGCGACGTGGCAATAACTAACAAGCTCAAATTAAATGAGCATACTCTCAAAAATGCCCAAAATCTAAAACTCATCTGCGTCACGGCAACTGGCTTTGATAACATTGATATTGAATATGCAAAAGAGCGTGGCATTGGTGTTTGCAACGTGGTTGGATATTCCACCACGAATGTAGCACAATTAACTGTCGGCTTTGTGCTTCAACTTATAAATCGTAGCAAAGAATATCAAAGAAGTGTGTCAAGTGGACAGTATTCCGAGTGTGGAGTGGCAAATATTTTGTCCCCCATTTACCGTGAAATTGACGGAATGAAATGGGGTATTGTCGGATTTGGCAATATTGGTCGCAGAGTGGCTCGTGTAGCCGAGGCACTTGGTTGCAAGGTGCTCGTCAACAAAAGGGAAGCAATAGATGATTTTGATTGCGTGGACATTGACACAATTTGTCGCGAGTGCGATGTAATTACAATTCATACACCACTTAATGACGGCACACGTGGACTCATCAATGCCGAAAAAATTGCCAAAATGCGTGACGGAGTAATTCTTGTCAACGTGGCAAGAGGAGCTGTAACTGACGAGAGAGCTATTGCAGAAGCGGTAAAATCGGGCAAGATAGGTGGATTTGCCTGCGATGTTTATTCCTGTGAGCCGTTTGGCAGGGAGCATCCTTTTTATGAGATAATGAATGAGGATAACGTTCTTCTCACACCACATATGGCATGGGGTTCACTCGATGCAAGAGTACGCCTTTGCGATGAGGTAAAAGAGAACATAAAATCGTTTTTCAATGGTGAAATCAGAAACAGAGTTGATTTAAAATAATTGAAAAACCACATCAAATAAAAAAGAAATTTAAGTGGCTGTATTTTTTACAGCCACTTATTTTTTTGAGAATGATAAATCAAAATTTATCCCACAAATCTATTGAAATCTAATATTAATTATGATATAATATATTAATTAAAATAATCTAAAAGGAGATGCTTATGAAAAAAACTGTAATTGCAGTGGTAGGACCTACAGCGAGTGGAAAAAGCGCGCTTGCGATTGAACTGGCAAAGCGCTTAAATGGTGAAATTATTTGCTGTGATTCAATGCAGATATATAAAGAAATGAATATCGGCACGGCAAAGCCAACTGAGAGTGAGCAGGCAGAGATAAAGCATCACCTTTTTGATTTCGCAGACCCTAAAGTTAGCTTTTCCTGTGCTGATTATATTCCACTTGCAGAAAAAGTGGTTGAGGATATTATTTTTCGAGGTAAAATGCCCATTTTCTGTGGAGGGACAGGACTTTATCTTGACAGATTTTTGTCGGGGGCACAGTTTGAAGAAACTGAAATTGACGAAGATTTTAGACGCGAAATGGAAAATTACGCTAAAGAAAGAGGCAACGAAGCGCTTCATCAAAAGTTGCGCGAAATTGACCCCGTTTCTGCAGACGAAATTCACCCAAATAACGTAAAAAGAGTTATACGCGCTCTTGAAATTTACAAGACAAGTGGACGCACCAAAAGTGAACTTGATAAAGAGAGCAAAACCTTTGAGAGTAAATATCGCGCAATACAAATTGGACTTAAATATGAGGACCGTGAGCGTCTTTATGATAGAATAAATCTTCGTGTTGATAAGATGCTTGACACAGGACTTCTTAATGAAACTAAAGTCTTGCTTGAAGACGGAGTGTTTGAAGAGAACGCCACCGCGGCTCAAGCAATAGGATACAAAGAGCTTATCACTTATTTTGTGGGTGAAAGAGCGCTTGAAGATGCTATTGAAGACTTAAAAATGGCAACTAGACGATATGCAAAAAGACAGTTGACATGGTTTTCATCCCACGGAGATGTTAAATGGCTTTTGGCTGACGATAAATCACTAATCGAGCTTTGTGATGAAGCAGAGAACATAATAAAAGAAAATCTTTAAATAACCCAAAATTCTAAGTAGGAGGTAAATATGGAAAAAGAAACTAAAAACGAGAAAAAAGTAAATAAAAAACCACGTTTTAGCCCTGCTTGGAAAGCTCTTACCATAGTTATCTCTCTTTTGATAATCTATACAGGATACCACGTTTTTTCAGGTCTTTCTGAAAGTGTTGGAACTACTGCCGCAGGTATTGTTGAGCAGAGTAGTTCTGTGATGCTTGAGGGTGTTATTTTTAGAAACGAAGAGCCCATAAAAACGAAAAATCAGGGCGATATGCGTCCATATTTTTCAAACGGTGAGAGAGTTTCCACCGATTCTGTAGTTGCTGAGATATATTCGGAACTTTCTGGGGAAGATATCAATTCTAAAATAGAAACGATTAAAGAAAAAATAGATATTTTAGAACGCAGTAACGTTAAAGGTCTTGTTTCGGTTGTCGATATTGAAAAGCTTCAAATGGAGATTGACAAGCTTTATACATCTCTTATGCTTGCCATTTCGAACAATGAGAATTACAAAGTTTCGCGTATAGAAAACGAATTAACTGTTTGCCTAAATCAGATGAAGATATATCGAGGCGAGGTTAAAAATTACAATGCCGAGATAGAAAGTCTAAAGCAAGAACTTGAAACACTTTATGGCTCATTTAAGGGAGAAAAAGAATATGTTTTTGCCGACAAGGGTGGATATTTCTATCACTCCTGTGATGGCTATGAAACAGAACTTACATATGAAAAGCTCTCAACTCTTACACCGAGTGAGATGCAAGAACTTTTGGAGCAAACAAAGAAAAATCCAAAGGTGAAAAACCCCTACACATGTAAATTCGTTTACGAAAATGTATGGAAAATAGCGTCCGTTTGTGATGATGTAACATCAAGTCTTTTAGAGGTTGGAAGAGAATATAACATAACTCTTTTTGATATTAAAGAGAGAACACTTAAAGTAACTCTTGAGGAGATTGGTGAAAGTCAAAATGGAGAGTGTGTGCTTGTATTCTCATGTTCACTTATGCCCGAAGGATTTGATTATTCTCGTTATCAAACGTTTAAACTCGACATATCTTCGATAGAGGGCTATCGAGTGCCAACTGAAGCGTTAACAACTGTAGTTGACAAAGAAAGTGGAGAAGAGAAGGTTGGAGTTTATATTCTAAATGCAAGCGTTGTGAATTTCCGTAGAGTTGATATTATTGTTGAGGGTAACGGATATTATATTGTCGCAAAACTTGATAAGACAAAAGAAAATTATTATGAATATCTTAATATAAATGACCTTATCATTCTTGAACCTGATGGAATGTATGAGGGCAAAATACTTACAAAGTAGGTGTGATATGGACTATTCATATATCGATAGGAATTACAGCGCCGTTGTAGAAGAGCTTTCTGCATGTTGCGAAAATCCACCACAGATATCGGTTGCCATAAAAAGCGCAGAAATTGACGAAATAGAATACCTTGTTAAGAGATATCCTGTAAGTGCTATTGGTGAAAATCGAGTACAGCAATTTCTCCAAAAATACGAAAAATTAAAGGAGTTAAAAGTTCCAATTCACTTTATCGGCTCACTTCAAACAAATAAAGTTAAGTATATTATCGATAAAGTCGATATGATATGCTCACTTGATAGAATTGACCTGGCGCGCGAGATTGATAAGCAAGCACGAAAAAGTGGACTTGTTATGGACGTTCTTGTCGAAATCAATTCGGGAAGAGAAGATAGTAAGGGTGGAGTATTACCCGAAAATCTTGAAGCATTTTTAGATGAAATTTCGCATTTTGAGGGCATAAAAGTGCGCGGATTTATGACAATGGGCAAAAAATGTGAAAAAAATAGCGAATATTTGAAATATTTTTTCGAAACTTATCAATTAGTGCTTGACATTTTGCAAAAAAAAGGGCATAATGTATATGGGTTAATATTGTCTATGGGAATGAGCGACAGTTTTGTGCCTGCGGCACAGGCGGGAGCCACCATGATAAGAATTGGCAGAAAAATGTTTAATAAAAACTAAAATAAAAAGAAAGTTGGGAAAAACAAATGAAGAATTTTGCATCCTTGTTCGGAAAAAAAGACAATAACGATTACGATAAATATTATCGCGATGAAGATGATGTTTATGGTGAAGACGATGATGTAACTACATACGGCGAAAAGGGCAAAGATGGCTTGACACTCGGTGGTCAGACAGCTCCTGTTTCTCTTAAGGTTATTAAGCCTAAGAGCAATGCAGAAGGTGCTGCAATTGCAGATTATCTTGTAGCTGGTAGCACAGTAGTTCTTAACATCGAATCTCTTGATAGAATGAGTGCTATTCGTCTTATCGACTTCCTTTTGGGCGCAGTTCACGTTCTTGGTGGCGATATGAAGAGTGTTACAAAGACAACTCTTGTTTTTGCTCCCAGAAATGTTGGTGTTCAGGATCTTGAAGACACAACTGAAGAGGAAGTAGAAGAAACTGAAGAAGTAGAAGAAATCTACGACGAAGAATAATTCCTATGAATAATTCACCTGCCTTTGATACTAAAGAGCAGAAGCTCTTTTATGCAAAGCTTGACGACCTTGAAAAAAGGGCTCGTGGGGGAGTGGTGTGCCATTCCTCATTTATGACGCCAAGCGAAATTTATAGGGCAGAGAAATATTTTGAGGCAAAAGGGAATAAAGATATGATTTGCTTTTTTGGTGGCTATTTTGAGGCCCAGAGAAAGCAAATCTTTCTTTTGCCCGAATATATCTCATTTTCTGCCGAAGAAATGAATATTTTTGACGTTATTGAGGAAGATCTTGATAATTCCATTGTTGCGCTTAAAATTAGTGGAAGTGGATTTAGAACGCTTTCTCATAGAGATTATCTTGGCAGTATTTTGGCTCTTGGAATTGAGAGGGAAAAGCTTGGAGATATCTGCGTCCTTGATGGTGGTAATGCTATTGTTTTTTGCTCAACCGAGATTGTAGATTTTCTCATTTTTGAATTAACCTCCATTGGCAATGATAAAGTTAAGATTGAGAAAGTTTCACTTGATAAGAATATGGCATCAATGCAGAAATATCAAGGATTTACCGATACAGTTGCAAGTGATAGACTTGACTGTGTGGTGGCATCTTTGTTTAATCTTTCGCGCGAAAAGGGACAAAATCTTATAAAAGGTGGCTTTGTTGAATTTAATTACGAAACGGCATCAAAGCCCGATAGCCGAGTGGATAAAGGTGATATTATTTCTGCTCGCGGATACGGAAAATTCATCGTCCGCGACATTTCTCAAGCAACTAAAAAGGGCAGATTGCGCCTTTTTGCTGATAAATATATATAATATATATTGACAAAATATTTTTTTTGTGTTAATATTTATTGTGGCTATGACAAAGACGGTGTTTTTTGAAGGGCTTGTAGAGAGTGCGCGTTTGGTGAAAGCGCATAGCGAGTAGGAAAGCACAAATCACTTTTGAGCCGATTGTTGACAATAAACTTAGGCAATCCGTACCTCTGCGTTAAAGGGTTTTGAGTGGCATTTTATATTAAAATGCAAATTGAGTGGTACCACGGTAACTCCGTCTCAATGGTCGAAAAGACCATTGGGACGTTTTTTATTTAGATAACAATTTTAAGGAGATATATTATGGCAAAGGATTACACAAGTTCTTTAAATCTTCCCAGTACTAAATTTGAGATGAGAGCAAATCTTCCCACAAGAGAACCTCTTATGCTCGACTATTGGAACAGCATCGACCTTTATGGCAAGATGCAAGAGAATGCTCAGGGCAGACCTACATTCGTTATTCACGATGGCCCTCCATTCTCAAACGGAAATATCCATATGGGTACTTCATTAAACAAAATTTTGAAGGATTTTATCAACAAATCAAAGGTTATGGAGGGTTATCTTGTACCCTTTACACCCGGTTGGGACAACCATGGTATGCCCATTGAGTCAGCAATTATTAAGAAGAATAAAATTGACAGAAAGAAGATGAGCATTTCTGATTTCCGTCGTCAGTGCCATGCATTCGCACAGGATTACGTTGACATTCAGATGGGACAGTTCAAGAGATTGGGTGTTACTGCTGACTGGAATCGCCCCTATCTTACAATGAACCCCGAATTTGAAGCAAGAGAAGTTCTTGTATTCGGTGAAATGTTCAAAAAAGGATACATCTATAAGGGACTTAAGCCCGTTTATTGGTGTCCTAAAGACGAAACTGCTCTTGCAGAGGCAGAAATCGAATATAAGACTGACAAATGTACTTCCATTTACGTTAAATTCCGCGTAAATGATGATAAGGGCAGACTTGACGGCATCTGCGATAAGAATAACACATATTTCATTATTTGGACAACAACAACATGGACTCTCCCCGGCAACCTTGCAATCGCACTTAATCCTGATGAAGATTACGTTGTTGCAAAGGCAGAAAATGGTGAGTGCTATATCGTAGCTGAAGCACTTCTTCCCAAAACTATGGAAGAGGGTAAGCTCGAAAATTATGAAGTTCTTGCAAAAATGCCCGGTCGCGAGTTCGAATATATGAAGGCACAGCATCCCTTCCTTGAAAGAGAAAGTCTTGTTTGCAACGCTGACTACGTTACAATGGATAGTGGTACAGGTTGTGTTCATACAGCTCCTGGCTTTGGTGCAGATGACTACCAGACATGCCAGAGATATGGCATTGAAATTATAGTTCCTGTTGATGACAGAGGTTATCAGACAAAGGACGCAGGCAAGTTTGCAGGTCTTTACTATGAAGAATCCAACAAGGCAATTCTTGACGATATGACAGAAACGGGCGCACTCTTTGCATCCAAGGAATTCGAGCACGAATATCCTCACTGCTGGAGATGTAAGAACCCAATTATCTTCCGTGCAACACCTCAGTGGTTCTGCTCGGTTGACGCGTTCAAGGATGATGCAGTTCAGGCGTGTCAGGGCGTTCAGTGGCTTCCTGAATGGGGTGGCGACAGAATGGAACAGATGATTAGAGAAAGAGCCGATTGGTGTATCTCTCGTCAGCGTCATTGGGGTCTTCCTATTCCCGTATTCTACTGTGAAGATTGTGGCAAGCCCATCTGCACAGACGAAACAATTAAGAAAGTATCCGAAGTGTTTGGTGCAGAAGGCTCAAATGCTTGGTTTGATAAGGAAGCATCAGAACTTCTTCCCGAGGGCTTTGTATGTCCTCACTGTGGCGGCGTTCACTTTACAAAGGAACACAATACACTTGACGGTTGGTTCGACTCAGGTTCATCCCACTTCTGCGCACCCGACCTTTATCGTGAGGTTGGCGCTCCTGCAGACGTATATCTTGAAGGTGCTGACCAGTACAGAGGTTGGTTCCAGTCATCACTTCTCACAGCTGTTGGTGCAGTTGGACAGGGAGCACCCTTCAAAACTGTTCTTACACACGGTTGGGTAGTTGACGGTGAGGGTAAGGCGATGCACAAATCCCTTGGTAACTCCATCGCTCCCGAAGAAATGATTAAGAAGTACGGCGCAGACCTTGTTCGTTTGTGGGTTGCATCAAGTGACTATCGCGTTGACGTTCGTGTTTCCGATAACATTTTCAAACAGCTTTCTGAAACTTATAGAAAGATTAGAAATACAAGCCGTATCATTCTTGCAAACCTTAACGATTTCAACCCCGATACAGATATGGTTGCTCTTGATGAGCTTTATGAAATCGATAAGTGGGCGCTTAGCCGTCTTAATAATCTTGCAAAGGTTATTCGTGAGGGCTATGATACATTTGAATTCCATACAGTTTACCATAGCGTAAACAACTTCTGCACAAATGACCTCTCTAAACTCTATATTGATATCACAAAGGATAGAGTTTACGTTGAAAAGAGTGATAGCAAGGCAAGAAGAAGCGCTCAAACTGCTATGTACCTCATAATTTCCGGTATGACACGTCTTATTGCACCTATGCTTTCCTTCACGGCAGAAGAAATTTGGCAGGCAATGCCTCACAAGGCAGATGATAATACCGATAGCGTATTCTTAAATCTTATGCCCGAATATAGTGAAGAAATGAATTTTGGTGCTATTAGTGAGCATTGGAATAAGCTCTTTGCACTCCGTGATGACGTTATGAAGGCGCTTGAGCTTGCTCGTGCATCAAAGCTTATTGGTAAATCACTTGACGCAAAGATAACAATTTATACTAACAATGAAGAGTACAAGGCACTTCTTGAAAGCTTTAAGGAAGACCTTGCAACTGTATTCATCGTTTCACAGGCACACTTGAGTTCAGAAACTGCTCCCGAAGGTGCATTTGCTGAAACTGAAAGCGGAATTGCAGTTCTTGTTGATAAAGCGGACGGACACAAGTGCGACCGTTGTTGGACATATTCAACTGAAGGTGTTCATGATGAGGACGGCTTCATCTGTGAAAGATGCAGAAAAATACTTGAATAATTTTTAAGCTTAGGGCTTGACGGAAAATATCCGTCAAGCCTTTGGCAGAATGGAGAAAATAATGCTTATTTGGCTTATGATAATAGCCGGAGTTATCTTTTTAGATCAACTTTCAAAATGGCTAACAGTCATAAATCTTGGACTTGGTGAAACAATGCCGTTGATTAAAGACGTTTTTCATTTTACTTATGTAAGAAATACGGGCGCGGCTTTTAGTATGTTTAACCAGCCCGACCAAAGATGGATATTCATGAGCGTGTCTACGGTTTCTATTATTGCACTTTCAATATACCTTTGGAAGAATAGAAATGGCAGCAAATTGCTTGGTGTTGCTTTGAGTTTTATTATCGGTGGTGGAATTGGAAATATGATAGATCGTTGCATACTTAAGTATGTAATTGATATGCTTGATTTCCGTCTTATAAACTTTGCAATATTCAACGTGGCAGATTCATTTGTTTGCGTTGGCGTGGGACTTTTCGCGCTCGCAGTTATTCTTGAAGAAATAGAAGCAGCCAAGAAGGATAAAGCTCAAAAGCTTGCTTCACAAGTAGAAGAAAATGCAGAAGACGATACTTAATTTAACTATTGACGACATAGGTCAAAGAATTGACACAGTTGTAGCAGAAAGGGAAAAAATTTCTCGTTCTGCAGGAGCAAAGCTCGTGGAGAGTGGCTCGGTGCTTGTCAATTCAAAGACAGTTGCCAAGAATTATAAAGTAAGAGAAAATGATATCATCGAGATTTTTCATCCCGAAATTAAGGAATGCGAGGTTGAACCACAGAATATTCCTATCGACATTATTTATGAGGACGATGATATCGTAGTTGTAAATAAGGAGTCGGGAATGGTAGTACATCCTGCGGCGGGAAATCCGGATGGAACACTTGTAAATGCATTGCTTTATCATTGTGGTGATTCACTTTCGGGTGTTGGCGGTGTTGCGCGCCCCGGAATTGTGCATCGAATCGACAAAGACACAAGTGGTCTTTTGGTTGTTGCCAAGAATGACGATGCTCATATTTTTCTTTCGGAACAACTTAAAACTCATTCCGTGAGCCGTGTTTATCACGCGATTGTTGTGGGAAATCTCAAAGAGCTTTCGGGTACTATTGATGAGCCTATTGGACGCCATCCCGTTGATAGAAAGAAGATGGCGGTAATCAAGAATGATGCTTATACCTCACGCGATGCAGTAACGCATTATAAGGTTTTAAAGCGTTTTCACGGTTTTGACTACGTTCAGTGTGAGCTCGAAACGGGAAGAACTCATCAAATAAGAGTTCATATGGCGTATCTTGGACATCCACTTTTGGGTGATGAAACATATGGTGGCAATAAAACGCGCTTTGGCACTTTGCATAAAGCTCATATTGATGGTCAGTGTTTGCACGCAAAGGAATTGCACCTCACCCACCCAAGAACAAAAGAAGTGATGACTTTCACATCACCGCTTCCAACTAATTTTGAAAAAGTTCTCGATTTGCTCGAAAAAACTTGTACATAAAAACTAAACCCAACGGAATTTCCGTTGGGTTTTTTTGCAATTATTTTATCTCAATAATTGACTCATTCCAAACTTCAGGAGCTTCGTAGCCGAGGAGGTTAACCATGGTTGCGGCAACGTTTGCAAGACCGAACTGACCGTTGTCTGCCTTTACTGTGTAATTTTCTGAGTAGAAATTATCATAGATGATGCAGGGAACGGGGTTGAGTGTATGGCTTGTCTTGGACTTGAAAGAGCCGTCCTTTTCAGGCTTGGGCTGTTTTGTTTTCTTGTCCATTTCATACATTTCATCTGCGTTTCCGTGGTCTGCAGTGATAAGAGCAACGCCGTGGAGTTTGTCAACAACGTCGATTATTCTCTTGAGCTGAAGGTCAAGAGCTTCCATTGAGCAACGAGTTGCTTGAAGGTTACCTGTATGACCAACCATATCACCATTGGGGAAGTTAACACGAAGGTATGTGTACTTTCCACTTTCAAGACATTCAATGAGCTTGTCAGTGATTTCTGCACACTTCATCCAAGGTCTTTGCTCAAAGGGAACAACATCAGAGGGAATTTCGATATAAGTTTCAAGTTCTTCAGAGAATTTGCCTGACTTGTTTCCGTTCCAGAAGTATGTTACGTGACCGTATTTCTGTGTTTCGGAGATAGCAAGCTGACTAACACCTGTATTTGTGAGGTATTCACCGAGAGTATTTGTGATTTCGGGGGGATTTACAAGGTATTTTGAGGGAATGTGAAGGTCGCCATCGTATTCAAGCATACCTGCGTAAACTACGCTTGGCACACGAACTCTATCGAACTTGTCGAAGTCAGCACCACCTTCAAATGCCTTTGAAATTTCAATGGAACGGTCGCCACGGAAGTTGTAGAAGATTACGCTATCGCCATCGTTAATTGTACCAACGGGCTCGCCATTTTCTGCAATAACGAAGGGAGGAAGATCCTGGTCGATAACCTTGTATTCATTACGATATGTTTCAACTGCCTTTGCAGCACAGCAGAACTGTCTGCCCTCGCCGAGTACATGGGTTTTCCAACCGAGGTCAACCATTGCCCAGTTTGCTTCGTATCTGTCCATTGTGATTTTCATTCTACCGCCACCACTTGCAATGCGTGCGTCAAAGCTCTCATCGTTAAGGGAAGCAAGGAAATCTTCAAAGGGAAGAATGTATTCAAGAGCAGAAGTTTCACCAACGTCACGTCCATCGATAAGAATGTGAATTCTAACCTTGTTTACACCCTCAACTTTTGCCTGCTCAAGCATTGCTTTGAGATGGTCGATATGTGAGTGAACGTTACCATCGGAGAAAAGACCGATAAAGTGAAGAACAGAAGAATTGTTCTTTACGTTAGAGATAAGCTCGCACCAAGTGTTTGATGTGAACATCTTTTTGCTTTCAATTGAGTTAGAAACGAGCTTTGCACCCTGTGCAAAAACCTGACCAGACCCTAAAGCATTGTGTCCAACCTCAGAGTTACCCATATCGTCATCGGAGGGAAGACCAACGGCTGTTCCGTGCGCCTTGAGGGAAACCATGGGATATTTAGCCATAAGCATATCGAGTGTAGGGGTGTAAGCTCCTGCAACTGCGTTTGAAATAGTATCGGGAGCAAGACCAACGCCGTCCATAACTACTGTGAGAACGGGACCTTTAACTCCGTCAAAATTATTCAATTTGTTAAGAGATTTGTTCATTTAGAACCTCCATATATAAAATATAAATTTTCACTACCTTACAGTATAACTTTTTTTGAGAGATTTTGCAATAGATTTTGAGAAAAAATAAATAATAATTTCACAAACTTGACTTTTTAGATTTTGTGGTGTATAATAATTTAGTTGTAATTTATCTTCGTTGAAAGGAAAATATATATGTCAGAATGCACACATAACTGCAGTAGCTGTTCACACAGCTGTTCTACTAAATCCAAACAGGATTTTTTAGAGCCAATTAATGCAAAATCATCAATAAAACACGTCATAGGTGTTGTTAGTGGAAAAGGTGGCGTTGGTAAGTCAATGGTAACATCAACCCTTGCAACTCTTATGCAAAGAGCAGGATACAAGGTTGGTATTCTTGATGCCGATATCACAGGTCCTTCAATCCCTAAGGCATTTGGTATAAACGCCGAGGTTGAAGGAAATGATGATGGAATGTTCCCACCCGTTACATCTACAGGCATTAAAATAATGAGTGTAAATCTTCTTTTGCCCGATGTAACTGCGCCCGTTGTTTGGCGTGGTCCCGTTATTGCAGGTACTGTAAAACAGTTTTGGTCAGGTACTGTTTGGGGAGAGCTTGACTATCTTTTTGTTGACTGTCCTCCCGGAACTGGGGATGTTCCTCTCACAGTTTTCCAAAGCCTTCCACTTGACGGAATCGTAATCGTGTCATCACCACAGGAGCTTGTTTCAATGATTGTTGAAAAGGCGGCAAATATGGCAAAGATGATGCAGATTGACGTTGTCGGTCTTGTTGAAAATATGAGCTATGTAAAATGTCCGGATTGCGATAAGCAAATAAAGATTTTTGGTGAGAGCCATATTGAAGAGATAGCAGAGAAATATGGTTATCCTCTTCTTGCAAAGATGCCAATAGACCCAACACTTGCCTCACTTGTTGATGCGGGCAGAATTGAGGATATGAACGTAAATTATCTCGATGGCGCAGTAGAAGTACTCAAAACAGTTAAAAGTATTAAATAAAGTAATTCGGTGGGACGTTGTTCCCACCGATTTTTTTATTCTTGAATATTTCTTTAAAATATAGTCAATACTCCAAATACCAAAAATTGAAAGGAGTTAAAAATGACAAACAAAGAACTACTTTATATTGAGGATGCTCTTGGACACGAACAATATTTCAAAACAAAGTGTCAAGAATGTTCAGCACAGCTCCAGGACGGAGATTTGAAAAATCTTGTAACCGATTTAACACAAAAGCACGGGGAAATCTTTAATGGTTTCTATCAGCTACTTTAAGGAGGGTAAAATGAACCAAAATACTAACGACAGAAACGTAATGGAGAATCTTCTCCTTTTAGAAAAGGGCGCATGTGACCTCTATATGCACGGTGCGATTGAGGCAAGCGACCAGCAAGTGTTCTCATCATTTTCAACTGCTTTGAATAAGTCATTGCAGTTGCAGAATCAAATCTATACCAAGATGAAAGAAAAGGGTTGGTACGCGCCCGAAGTGGCACAGCAGGACAAAGTAACTCAACTCAAACAAAAATTTTCTGCGAACTAAAAAACAAAACCGCTTGGATTCCAAGCGGTTTTTATATTAAATTATTGTCGTCTGACTTGCATCTGCCTTGCTATTTGCACGGTAGGGAATACCGAGATGCTCATAAGCCAATGGAGTTACGCAACGTCCCTTGGGAGTTCTTGAAAGGAAGCCGATTTGAAGAAGATATGGCTCGCAAACGTCTTCAATAGTGATTGCTTCTTCACCGATTGTTGCAGCTATCGTATCAAGACCAACGGGGCCGCCGTTATAGAAACGAATGATTGTTTCAAGCATACGTCTGTCAAGGCCATCAAGACCAAGTTCGTCAATTTCAAGCTTTTGAAGGGCATATCTTGCAATTTCGCAGTTGATAATGCCATCTCCCATAACCATTGCAAAGTCGCGCACGCGCTTGAGCAAACGGTTTGCAATACGGGGTGTACCGCGCGAACGAGATGCAAGCTCAAGGGCGCCGTCTTCTGTGATGTTAATTCCAAGAATTTTTGCACTTCTCTTAATGATTGTTGCAAGTTCCTCCGGAGTGTAAAGCTCAAGCTTCAAAAGTACGCCAAATCTATCACGAAGTGGGCTTGTGAGCTGTCCTGCTCTTGTGGTTGCACCAACAAGTGTGAACTTGGGGAGGTCAATTCTAATGCTTCTTGCAGCAGGACCTTTACCGATGATGATGTCAACGGAATAGTCCTCCATCGCAGGGTAAAGCACTTCTTCAATGGAACGTGAAAGACGGTGAATTTCGTCAATGAAAAGCACGTCGCCATTTTCAAGACCAGTAAGAATTGCCACAAGGTCACCTTGTTTTTCAATCGCAGGACCTGATGTGATTTTAATGTTAACACCCATCTCGTTTGCGATGATATGTGAAAGTGTTGTCTTACCAAGACCGGGAGGGCCATAGAGAAGAACGTGGTCAAGAGCGTCCCCTCTGAGTTTGGCTGCTTCAATATAGATTTTAAGGTTTTCTTTTGCCTTTTCTTGACCAATATATTCGTCAATGCTTTGTGGACGAAGCTCGTTTTCGCGCGCGTCATCACCTGTCATAGAGGGAGAAACTGTACGTTCCTCATAATTGTTTTCAAAATCAAAATCTTCATCGTAACGCATATTTGTGTTCCTCCTTATCTGCTAAGATTTTTAAGTGCAAGACGAATAATATCATCTGTTTCTTTGTTTGAAATGTCCACTCCACGAAGAGCAGAAATTACCTCTGCCTTTGTGTAGCCAAGCACCAAAAGGGCACTCTGCGCATCTGAAAGTTTTGATGTACCAATGGACTCAGAATTGCGATTTGTGGTCGAGGTTTTAGGAATAGAAACGCTCTCAGTATAGGATTTTGAAACCTTGTCCTTGAGTTCAAGAACAATTCTTGCAGCAGTTTTTGCACCAATTCCGTTTGCTTTAGCGATTGCCTTTGTGTCCTCATTCATAATTGTGATGAAGAGCTTGTCCGGTGAGAAGACCGAAAGAATAGCAATAGCGGCTTTAGGGCCGACACCTGAAACTGTGATAAGGAGCTTAAATGCTTCAAGCTCGCTTTCAGTCGCAAAGCCGAAAAGTTCAACTCCATCCTCGCGAACTGCCATGTAGGTATAAAGACGAACAATAGGAGCTTCACTCACTGAAAGGTGAGGGGGCATTGCCTCATATGTCGTTTGAGTTATAGTTAATTTATAGCCAACTCCGTTAGCATCTACCACGGCAAAGCCATAATCAAGGTGGGCAAGTTTGCCCTCGATATAATAAAACATCAGTTTTCTCCTTCTGTTGTTTCTTCATTTTCGCACTCTGCAATGGCGCGAGCGCGTTTTTTGTTTCTTACACATTCAAATACAATCAATCCAATAAATATTACACTTGATACGATAGAAATGATACCCGCTTTAACATAAATATCGGGCATATATTTAAATTCTATTTCGTGATCACCTGCATTTTCAATATCAAATGCCATAAGTGAGTCGCCATAGATTGAGTAGGTTTCAACCTGCTTGCCGTCAACAAAAACATTCCAACCCTTGTCATATGGGATTGTAGTCATTATAGTTTTGTTGTCTTGATAGGTGGTCATTGAACCATAGATATGGTCATCAGTTGATTTGTCCGTTGTAACGAGATTGGTCTTTGCAAGATATTCAATCGCGTGTTCGAACTCATCCATATTAAGTGTATAAAGGTATTCTGTATGCTTGAAGAAATAGAGCTTACCATCTGGCAAACGGAATCCGATATTGAGTTCTTCACCTGCTTCTCTATAACCAAGAGAAACGATTCTCGAATAATTATTTACATCAACATAAAATTCATCGTTTAGATATACGTGGAACGAGCGCTCATAACCCGATGGCAAGAAGAGGTAGAGAGGTCCACTATTTTGAACCGTGATATTGAATTCAAACGCGTTATTCTCCATATCAGTCGAGCTTGATGAATATTCTGCGCCTGCTCCAATAGAGCCGAGGTTACCGCTAATTTCTTGATTTTTTCTAACGGGAATTGCTGAAAAGAATTCAACAAAGTTTTCTTCGTTATTGCCAAGAAGTGTATTTAACAAAACATTCTGCACTTCAAAAGGATTTTTCAAGCCCTCTGCCTCTTGACTACTGTAATCGTATTTAAGATTTGTTTCGAAATCTTTTATAGAACTGTCAACGCCAAATGCAAGCCCTAAAGCATATGGGTTTTTATAAGCGTAATAGTAATCACTTGTGGCAACCTTGTTATAATATTTATCCATAAACTCGTTTAAAGTTGTGGATTCTTTGTTGTATTCGTTTGAGATGTTTGAATAGATGTATTTTACGCCAAAGAGCGCATCAGTGATGGCTGTTGAGCCGTAATACTGTGTCCAATGCGCATCTGCATAGAAGCCAAGATATTCAAGCAAATCTATTGCCTTTTGGTTAAGAGTTGACGTTGAGTTTGAAAGTCCTTTAATGTTAAGAGTCATATTATCGTTTGTGCAACGATGTGTTGTTTTCTCTGAACGATATAAGGTCTTATCCTGTGATTGCACAGTTTCAACGATTGGAGTCAAGTTTTTAAAATAATCCACATAGGAGGAATATGTGCCCCAGCCTATGTCATATCTCATTGAAGCAAAAGTAACAATGCCGTTTAGCATAAGCTCTGCACATATTGCCACCAACAAAACGCGCTTCATTTTTTGCTTGTTTTCGGATTTGAGAAGATAGCAGAGAATTGCACCAATAGCAAAAATGACGATAATCGAGAACACTACAACCCAAAGGAATGGGAGTTTATTAAGTACAAACCCATATTTGTATTCTTCAGTATCTGCAAGAACAAAATTGGGGAATGTCATCTTTTGAGCAATGAGCAAAAGAGCAATGATTGCACTACCCGTTGCAAAAATCTTTTTGGGTGAATGTTCTTCAATTTCACAAAAGCCCTTATATGCCATCACAAGCAATAAGAATGTAACAATAAAACTATATCTATAGTTCAAGCAGTTTGGAGCTTGAAAACCATGCATCAAAAGGTCTGAGGGATTTATCACCATTATCAAAATATAGAGTAATGTAAATCCACCATAGAATATTTTTTCTCTTGATTTAACTCGCTTTGCCATGACGTATATTGGGAGCATAAACAAAGTGAGCACTCCACAATAGAGAAGGGGGAGCCCCTCATGCATAACTGTATCGTATGAGCCAGGTAAGAGCTTGGGGAAAAGGTCAAAAAGGTCAAATCTTGCGAACATATCCCAATTTGGCTCTGAAAATTCGTTCTTGCCAAACTGAAGCGAATAATAAGCCGCGCCCACAACGAAGGCAGACATACCGATGCCGATTATGGTTGAGATACCAATTCGGAATAAGGATTTAATAAAATGGAACTTTTCTCCACTTGGGTTGATATTGCTTTTTTCTTCTTTGAAATATGTGAAGAAGAAGCAGAAAAGTGTATACCAACAAAGCATATAGCCAATGTAATAGTGGCTCATCATCATAAGTGCAAGAATTCCGATAAAGAGAAGATATTTTTTATCCTTAATCAATCTCTCGATAGAATATGTGAGAAGTGGAAGAAGGAACAATCCATCAAGCCACATTATATTGTTTTGATAGGTTATGGCATACGCGCAAAGGGCGTACATAATTGAGAATATGATTATGTTTGTCTTGTTTGGATTTTTCGTTTGCTTGTGGAGATAGAATCCAAAGAAGAGAGCGCAAAGACCAACCTTTATAACAATTATGGTCAAAAGAGCAAAAAGCATCATTGATTTTGGGAAAAGTGCAACTATATATGAAAGGGGACTTGCAATATAGTAAGCATAAATTCCCATAAACTCACCACCGAGTGAGCGCGAGAATGAATATAGGAGAGATGCATCACCTTGCAAAAACTCTCTCAATGACTCATAGAAATATACGTATTGCGCGTTAAGGTCAAGAGTAAGCACTGAAAGGTCGCCAAAAGGTTTGTGCCCAAACGCAAAATAAATTGCGAGCATGATTGCGGCAGAAATAAGGAATGCATATCCAAGATAGCCATATTCATTTTTGATAGCAAGCAATTTTTGATTAGTTGTTATTTTTTTGAACGGATTTTTAAACTTCATTTTTTCTCCTTATCAAACAGTTTCAGGATTGTTTGAAACGATGAATTTTTTGATGGATTTTTCAAATTTTATTCTGTCAATGGTCATATCGTGAGAGCAACCCAGACACACCACTCGCACCTCACTACCAACCCTCATTATCTTGAATTGGTTTGAGCCACAGGGGTGATTTTTTTTCATTTCCACCACGTCACCAACGAATAGCTTTATTATTTTCATAATTGCCTCCGTGTAAAAAATATATACACAATCATTATATCACAAAAAAAGCTGCAAGTAAATGGTAAAATCAAATATTTTTTTAATAATATTATTATATAATACATACAAAAACATTTGACTTTTAGAGTTTTATATGATATAATGATAAATTGATAAAGTATGCACAGGAGTGAAATTATGATAATTCTTGGAATAGACCCGGGCGTTGCCATAGTGGGTTTTGGAGTAATTGAATATAGTGGCTCAAAGTTCCGTACACTCGATTATGGAGTTATTCGCACGCCTGCACATACTGATACCGAAAAACGACTTGCGAGTATATATGGTGAACTAAAAGAGATAATCGAAAAGTATCATCCCGATGCTATGGCAGTGGAAGAATTGTTTTGGAACACCAACCAAAAAACAGGTATTGCCGTTGCAGAGGCAAGAGGAGTAATTTTGCTTTGCGCCGAGCTTTTAGGCGTTGAGATTTTTGAGTACACACCCTTACAGGTAAAACAGAGTATTGTAGGTTATGGACGAGCCGAGAAAAATCAGGTAATAACCATGGTGCAGATGTTCTTAAACATTAAAGAAAAGATAACACCTGACGATGCAGCCGATGCCTTGGCTATTGCAATTTGTCACGCACACGCAGGCTCATCAAAGATTTCAAAATATTATAACAAAAAACAGACTTACGGAAAGGTTTATTAAATATGTGGAGTGCAAATAATTGGAAAGACTATCAGCTTCTTGACGCGTCCGAAGGTGAACGTCTTGAAAGATGGGGAAAATATATACTTATTCGTCCTGACCCACAGATAATTTGGCACAGTGAAAGAAACGCGCCCGAATGGAAGAAGGCAGATGGTATCTATCGCAGAGCCAACACGGGCGGTGGTAAATGGGTAAAGAAAAACCTCCCTGAAGAATGGAATATAAATTACGGCGACCTCTCCTTTGTGCTTCGTCCTATGGGATTTAAGCATACGGGACTTTTCCCCGAGCAAGCAGCTAACTGGGATTGGTTCTCTGACCTTATCAAGAATGCGGGCAGACCAATTAAGGTGCTCAATCTCTTTGCATATACGGGTGGCGCAACAGTTGCTGCTGCAAAGGCAGGCGCATCAGTTTGTCACGTTGATGCAGCAAAGGGAATGGTAGCTCAAGCTAAAGAAAATGCAAAGCTTTCAGGACTTGAAAATGCACCCATTCGTTATATTGTTGACGATTGCAAGAAATTCGTTGAACGCGAAATTAGACGCGGAAATAAATATGATGCTATAATTATGGACCCCCCTTCCTACGGTAGAGGCCCGTCAGGTGAGATTTGGAAGATTGAGGATAGCATTGACGACCTTGTTGCACTTACTTCAAAGGTGTTATCGGACAAGCCCTTGTTCTTCCTTATAAACTCCTACACAACAGGACTTTCTCCCCTTACCATGAGTTACATAGTTGACCTTCGTATTTCAAAGATTTACGGTGGCAAATGTGAGGCAAGTGAAATTGCACTTCCTGTAAAATATACAGGTGGATTTATGCCCTGCGGAGCAAGTGCGCGTTGGCAGGAAAGTAAATAAGACAAAAGAAAGGAAACACAGAAGTGAATTCTGATTCTTATATCAAAATAGAGAATTTGTGTGCTTCATACGAAGAAGATGACGGCTCTAAAACTGCCGTTTTGAAGAATATTTCTTTGAATATTAAAAAGGGTGAATACCTTGCAGTGTTAGGTCACAACGGTTCAGGTAAATCAACCTTTGCAAAGCTTCTTAATATGATACTTGAACCCGATTCGGGTAAAATATATATCGAGGGTAAGGATATTACCGACTCCGAAATGACTGAAGACGATGTTTTTAAGCTTCGCAAAAAGGTGGGTATGGTATTCCAAAATCCAGATAATCAGCTTGTTGCGACCATTGTTGAAGATGACGTTGCATTCGGTCCTGAAAACCTTGGAATTGAGCCAAAAGAAATTCGTCGCAGAGTTGACGAAGCACTTGCAGTGGTTGGTATGAGTGAGCATGCAAAAAGTGAGCCTGCTCGTCTTTCGGGTGGACAAAAGCAGAGAATTGCTATTGCAGGAATTCTTGCAATGCAGCCCGATTGTATGATTTTTGACGAATCAACCGCTATGCTTGACCCTTTGGGTAGACGTGATATTATGAATACCATTGAAAAGCTCAATCGCGAGCATGGTATTACAATCATAATGATTACTCACTATATGGACGAGGCGGCAAGAGCCAATAGAATAGTTGTGCTTGACGATGGTGAAATACTTATGGACGGCACACCAAAAGAGATATTTGAAGAGCAAGAAAAGCTCGAAAAATGTGGACTTGATGTACCCCAATGCGTTCGTCTTGTTCACTCACTTAAAAAGCAAGGAATCAATATTGAAGGAGAGTGCCACACTCCATCTGCATGCGCAGATGCTATTGAGAGGGCGCTTAAGAAATAAAATGGCAAAGATTAAACTTGAAAATATATCGTTCTTTTACGGCAAGGGGACGGCATATTCTAAACAAGCATTAAAAAATGTAAATATAGAAATTAAAGAAGGCTCAATTACAGGTCTTATCGGTCATACGGGAAGTGGTAAAAGCACAATGCTCCAGCTTTTGAATGGACTTTCAACTCCAAGTGAAGGTAAAGTTTATCTTGACGGCGTTGACATTTGGGAAAAGCCTAAGGAGATAGGCAAGGTGCGTTTTAGAGTTGGACTTGTTATGCAGTATCCCGAATATCAGCTTTTTGAAGAAACAGTTGAAAAGGATATAGCATTTGGACCTAAAAATATGGGACTTGATGACGAAGAAATTGCAAAGAGAATAAGAGAAGCCATTGATTTTGTTGGGCTTGCCCCCGAGGTGCTTCAAAAGAATCCCTTTGACCTCTCGGGTGGACAAAAGAGAAGAGTTGCAATAGCAGGTGTTATTGCTATGCGCCCGGAGGTGCTTGTTCTTGACGAGCCCGCGGCAGGCCTTGATCCACAGGGACGAGATATAATTTTGAACGGAATTTTCAAATATCGCGAAAAGACGGGAGCAACTGTAATTATTGTCAGTCATAGCATGGAAGATATGGCTCGTCTTTGTGATGATTTGATTGTTCTTTCTCATGGTGAAGTTGTGCTTAACGGCTCTCGTGATGAGGTGTTCTCACACTCCCAAATGCTTGAAAAAATCGGACTTGCAGTTCCTCAAATTACTTTGCTTATGCATGAGCTTAATGCGCGCGGAATTGCAGTTAATAATGGAATTTATACTGAAGAAGCAGCTATAAAAGAGATTGCTGCTTTGTTGAAAGGTAAGAAATGAAGAATATAACATTAGGACAGTACTATGCTGTCGATTCACCAATACATCGTCTTGATCCGAGAATAAAGATAGTGCTTGCGATTTTGTATATCGTTATCGTGTTTTTGTGCTCAAATGTGCTTTCAATGGCACTTTTGCTAATCTCGGCATTAGCCCTTGTGCTTTTATCAAGAATACCGATAAAAATAGTATTGAAGTCAATAAAACCGATATTGTTTATTATCGCGTTTACTGCAATAATCAATATTTTTTGGACAACAGGCGCTAACGATCCACTCGTAGAGTGGGGTTTTATCACCATATATAAAGAGGGCTTGATAAATGCTGTATTCCTTATAATCAGAATCACAATTCTTATTATCGGAACAAGCATTTTGCTCACCTATACTACAACACCAATCTCTCTTACCGACGGTATTGAAAGATTGTTATCCCCTCTCAAAAAGATTGGCTTGCCCGTTCACGATTTTGCAATGATAATGACCATAGCATTGCGCTTTATACCAACTCTTATGGATGAGGCAGATAAAATTATGAGCGCACAAAAAGCTCGTGGAGCAGATTTCACCAATGGAAATCTTATTCAAAGGGCAAAAGCACTTATTCCCATTCTTATTCCACTTTTCTCGTCATCAATCAGACACGCACTCGACCTTGCAACTGCAATGGAATGCCGTTGCTATAAGGGTGGAGAGGGCAGAACAAGAATGAAGATATTGAAGTGCCGCGCAAGTGATATTATTGCGCTTTTCCTCGTGATTGCTTTTGGTGTTTCTGTTGTTTGCATTAATATATTTGCAAGTCCATTCCTCCCATTTTAAAGGAAGTTAAAATGAAATTATTACTTAAAATTAGTTTTGTAGGAACAAATTATAACGGATATCAGGTTCAACCCGACAAGCCAACAGTTCAACGTGAACTTAATGAAGCTGCAAAAAGAATATTCGGCTTTGATTGTGATGTTGTCGGTTGTAGTAGAACTGATAGTGGAGTACACGCGAATGAATTTTACATCTGTGTTTCCAAAAAAGGTGAAAATTCACTTGATTGTACAATACCCATGGAAAAGACACCACTTGCATTTAATTCCGTATTGCCAGATGATATTTCAGTTCTTGAGGCAAGGATGGTCTGTGACGAATTTCATCCAAGATATGATGTGAAGCACAAAGAATATATCTATAAAATTTGGAATAATCCCATTAAAAATCCATTTTTCTCTGATAGAGCATATCATATTCCACAGAAATATTCTGATGAGATAATTGAAAAAATGAATGAAGCGGCATCACATTTTTGTGGAAAGCACGATTTCGTCTCTTATATGGCACAGGGCTCAAAAATAGTTGATACAACTCGCGAAATTAAATATGCAGAGGTATATCGTGAGGGTGATTGCATTATTTTTAAGGTTGCAGCAGATGGATTTTTATACAATATGGTGCGCATTATGACGGGTACACTTTTACTCGTTGCACAGGGCAAAATAAAACCTTGCGATATTGAAAAAATAACTGAAAGCAAGGATAGAAAAAATGCGGGCTCAACAGTGCCTGCATGTGGACTTTACCTTAATAAAGTAGAATATTAAGAAAGGAAGTGGGGAAATATGAAATTTGATATAAACAAAATAATTGAAAAATTTAAATATGACCCCAATTCTGTAAAAAAGAATTATGACGGCAAAACAGACATATATCTTGCAAAGGCAAGTTATAGATATGCCTATTTTAGAAGAATACTTTGTTTGATTTTGGTGTTGGTGATTGCATTCTTTTTGCTTTCAGGTAGCTTGTCCTATGAAAAGATATTTTATCTTACAAAGGATATAAAACTTGCAAACGATTATGTGAATTCAGTTCACGATACAATAACATATAATGCTGGAAATTCTCAAGTTTTTGCAGCATATCGTGGTGGAATTGCCGTTGCAAGCAGAGAACGACTTTCTATTTTCTCGGCAGGTGGCAGGGAACTTGTGTCTTCCAATCATAACTATGGAAATCCTAAACTTGCAGTTAGCAATAAACAAGTTCTTCTTTATGATGTTGGAGGCAAGCAATTTTCACTTTATAATGCCTTTACAAAAACCAGGGAAGAGAAACTTGACTATTCCATTTATGGCGCTGATATGTCCCAAAATGGAGATTTTGCGATAATCACTAAATCAGAAAACTATGATTCCGTTGTTAGAGTTTATAAGCAAAATGGCACAATAAATAACTATAGTTTTGCTTCGGGATATGTTTCTTCAGTTTCACTTTCCAAAAACGGCTCTCAATTAGCCGTGATTTTGGCTCACTCGAATGGCTTGGAAATACAAACTGAAATTCGTTTGTACCATGTTGGCAAGGAGGGTTACAAGAGCCAAAGCATAAGCTTTAGCGGTGTACCTTATGCCGTTAGCATTCTTGATAACGGAAGTATATTCGTCGTTGGTGCGCGTGGAGTTAATGTGTTTAACTCAAATCTTAATCTAACGGGTGAATTTTTAAGTGATAGTGAAATATATCTTTACTCTTTTGGGGAAGATAATATAGCTGTTGCTGATATTTCAAGTAATGCTGGAAAAACCGAGATTCTTTTGTTGAACAAACGAGGCAAAATCGAAAAGCAGTATCAACTTGAAGAAGGTCTTATTGATATTTACTTATACGAAAACAGTTTGTTTTTGCAGGAGCTTAGTGGATTTAAACTTTTGGACTTAAAGACGGAAAAGGTATATAGCACCGAGTTTATAGCAAATGAATTTAAAATGATACCGATTGACAATGATACGGTAGTGATTTGTAATGAGTATTATGCAAAGTTCATTGAATTTAAAAAATAGCATTTGGAGGTTATTATGAATATTTTTCAAATTATAGTTGACGTTATAATGGTTTTAATAATCGCGTTGCTCGTGATTTTGGGAATTAAAAGAGGATTGGCTAAATCATTTTTCAAAAGCACAAAGATAATTTTTGTTATTCTTGTTACCTTACTTATCGGGTCACTTGTGGTGTCGCTTTGTCAAAATTTGTTTGTGAAGAATATGTTTGAGGGTACAATATCCAATAGACTTGTTTCCTACGCTGAACAAAGTGAGGGTGAATTCAACTTTGAAACAGTAAAAGAGGGAATTCCTGCCATAGTTAGAAATCTTGTTCCCATGGATGAGATTGAACAAAAGTTTTCAAGCCTTTCGGGAGATAAAACTGAAAATGCAAGAGTAATTGGAGAACAGATAGAAAAGATAGTTATAGATGTTGTTTCAAATGTTATAGGATACGTATTGGCATTCATCATTTCCTTTATTATCTGCTCTATTGCAATAGCTATTATTGTAAAAGTATTTGAGTTTCCCGTAATTAATTGGTTAAATCGTTTGGGCGGTGTCTTTTGGGGAGTTGCGAATGCATATCTTACAACAAGCTTTCTTGTATGTATCATAGCATTAATTTTTGGTAATGATTTTGTGAATGGAACTGTCATCACAAAAATAATATATTATTTGGGATTATTTACTTTTTAATTGAATTTAATACCGAGGAGGTATTTGTATGTTAATGTGTTCAAGATGCCATAAAAGAATGGCAGTTGTGTTTATTACCAAGCTTGAAAATGGTGAGAAGAAGAATGATGGTGTTTGCATTACTTGTGCAAAAGAATTAGGTCTTCCTCTTGACAATATGCTTGGTGATATGATGAATAAACTTGGCATATCTTCTGAAGAGCTTGCGGGTATGGAAGACGATATGGCAAAAATAATAGAGGAGGGTGGAAATCTTCCTGATATCATGGGAGAAGATGTTGATACTGACGAAGCAACAACACCTTCCATCGACCTTCAAAAGCTTTTTGGAGGTGAAAATAAACCCGTAAATCACTCCGGCAACGGAAATGGTAAGGGCAAAACTGACGAAAAGAAAAAAGAGAATAAAGATAGAAAATTCTTAGACTCATATTGCAAAAATCTCAATGCAGAGGCTATATCAGGAAAACTTGATGCCATAGTTGGCAGAGAAAAAGAACTTGCGAGAGTTATTCAGATACTTTCAAGAAGACAGAAGAATAATCCCTGTCTTATTGGTGAGCCGGGCGTTGGTAAAACCGCTATTGCAGAGGCACTTGCACAAAAAATCGTGAGAGGGGATGTTCCATATAAACTCAAAAACAAGGAACTCCATCTTCTTGATTTGACAGCTCTTGTAGCAGGAACTCAATTCCGTGGTCAGTATGAGAGCCGTTTGTTAGGACTTCTTAAAGAGGTTAAGGACGCAGGTAATATTATCCTTGTTATTGACGAGGTACACAATATTGTTGGCGCAGGTAATAGTGAGGGTAGTGTAAGCACAGCCAATATGCTCAAGCCAGCACTCTCACGTGGTGAAATCCAGGTTATCGGTGCTACTACACTCAACGAATATAGAAAATATATCGAAAAGGATTCAGCACTTGAGAGAAGATTCCAACCCGTAAAGGTTGAAGAGCCCTCGGTTGAAGAAACACTCCAAATGCTTAAGGGAATTAAGCATTATTATGAGGCGTTCCATCAGATAAAGATACCTGATTCTGTATTAAGAAACGCAGTTGTGCTTTCTGAAAGATACATTACCGATAGATATTTGCCCGATAAGGCAATCGACTTGCTTGACGAGGCAGCGGCAAATCTTTCACTCAATTCTGCATCACTTAATAAGAGTATTGAAATCAGAGAACAACTTTTGGCAATCAAAAAGGATAGAGAAGTGCTTGAGGCAACCCCACCCGATTCTCCTGATAACGCAGATGCTTATGAAAAGATTGCCAAGCTCAAATCCCGTGAAATTAAGCTTGCAGAAGAGTTAAAAGCTCTTGAGGGTGAATGTGAAAGTATTGTCCTCACAACCGATGAGCTTGCAGACGTGGTTGAGGTGTGGACTGGTGTGCCTGCACTTACTGTAAGCGCAAATGAATACGAGCAGATAGATAAGCTTGAAGAAAGACTCAAGACACATATTATTGGTCAAGATAAGGCAGTAAATTCAATTTGCCGTGCAATAAAGAGAAACAGAGCAGGAATTTCTTATAAAAGAAAGCCCGTTTCGTTTATTTTTGCGGGACCTACAGGTGTTGGTAAAACCGAACTTGTAAAACAGCTTGCTAATGACCTTTTCCACTCACCCGAAACACTTATACGTCTTGATATGAGTGAGTTTATGGAGAAGCATTCCGTATCTAAAATTATCGGAGCGCCTCCCGGATACGTTGGCTATGACGAGGCAGGTCAGCTTACTGAAAAGATAAGAAGAAGACCTTATTCTGTCATTCTTTTTGATGAGATTGAAAAGGCGCACCCCGACGTATTGAACGTTCTTTTGCAAATTCTTGATGATGGCAGAGTAACTGATGCGCAGGGCAGAACAATTAACTTTGAAAACACGATTTTGGTTATGACTACCAATGCAGGATCTACCAATTCTTCTGGAAGAGCAGGATTTTCAACCGAAAATAATTCTGCGGAGGAAGCGCGCACAATGAAGGCACTTGAAGGATTCCTTCGTCCCGAATTTATTAATCGTGTTGATGAGATAATCACGTTCAATTCTCTCACACAAGAGAACTTTGAAAAGATTGCCAAAATTATGCTCGGTGAACTTGAAATTGCACTCAAAGAAAAGGGAATTGAGCTTTCTTATGAGGCAGAGCTTCTTGAGTATGTTGGTGAAAAATCCTATTCTGCAAAATTCGGTGCAAGAAATATGAGAAGATATATTCAAACTCATATTGAAGATGCTATTGCTGAAAAAATCATTGCAGATTATAATCGAAGTATCACAAAGGTTCGTCTTGCTATCAATAATGGCGAGATTGTAGTTACTTGTATGTAAAAAAATGGGCAGAGAACAAATTTGTTCTCTGCCTAAATTTTTTATATAAACAAGAATATTAAAAGCATACACATGGTGATGACATCACTCTTTTTATAATGAAATCCTCGTCTATAAATCGTGTATCCGATAAATGTTAGAAGTTCAAGAATAACCCATAAAATTATATAGTTCGATGATTCGGTGAGAATCATTGCACTTATTGCATAAATGGGAATAAGGGTTCTAAATCCAAAATAAGAATCTGAAATTTCTTCTGTTTTTTCCATTCTTCTATTGCCAAATCTTAATATAAATGCAACTGCTGAGGCAATTCCAAGATTCATCCATATAATAAACCATTTAACGCTTTCAGGGGAACTCCAAAATTTCATTCTATCTGCTACATGAATTTCAACGATGCTTTGGTAACTTGAATTTATTTTGATAAATAAGCCCCAGGGAATAAGATTATTGGCATCGATGAATCTGCCATTATCATCTATTATTCTTCTTATTGTTGTGATGGCAAGCGCGATAACGAAAGTGTATAAAATCATAAACCATATTCCATCGCCCTTAGTGTTAGCCTCATTGAAAACGAAAACCATAATTGAATATATCGCAAATCCAATAATCAGGCAAAGAATATAGTGTCCTATCATAGGAGTGAAATTGAAATAACCCTCACCACGGCTCAAAAGCAAGATGAAATTAGTAAGGTATGAGAGAGTGTATGCTCCACAAAGAGATATCAAGCCCGTTAAATAATGTACGGCTCCCATTGCTTTGCGAGAAATCGGGAGTGCATAAGCACAATCGAGGTTTATGCGTTTTTTGAAAAACGAAAACTCTGTTACAGGAAGAACATATGCAAGAATAGATATAAATATAACGGGTATATAAAGTGTGGATTGATAAGTTTTTATACGTTGTGCGGTATTAAAGTCATAGTAACTGGTCGGTTGAATACTAATGCCAATCAAAAATGTTAAAAGTATGGCGACAAGAAAAATATAAATCATAGATTCAATATTTGCCTTTAAATGTGAACGAAAATATTGTTTAAAATTCGTCATATTTAACACCTCCTTGTATTACGTCGTGGATAAACGCTTCTTCAAAGTCAAGTGGCATTTCATCAATAACAGCGGGGGAGAGCGTTTCAAGCTTTTCTCTCATTTCATCACTTTTACCTTCAAGAACTATTTGAACAAATCTGTTTTTTATGATGAGAGATACAATGGGAAGACCGTTAAATATTTCTTTATCAATAGAGGTGGTGAATGCAAGCTCAAACTTACAAAGCTTTTCAACGTGCTCGGATATATTTCCTTGATTTTTTATTACATTTGAGTCAATAAGTATGAATTTATCGCAAAAATCCTCAAGCTCACGCAAGGAATGGCTACTAATTAGCACAGTGGTGTGTCCTTCTTCGACGAGTGAGATTATAGCATCTTTGAATATTTTTCTTGAAAGGGGATCAAGTCCGTCAAATGCTTCATCAAGCAAAAGATATTTGGGCTTAACTGCAAGAGCAAGGGCAATAAAAATTTGACGCCTCATACCCTTTGAAAAGTTTCGAACCTTTCCATTTCTATCTATTTTGTATGCTACTAAAAGATGCTCATAAAGTTTCTTGTTGATTGTAGGATAAAAACATTTATAAAAATCAAAAAGTGTATCGGGAGTCATTGACGCGGTGTAATAGGGGTCGTCTGGCAGAAAAAATATATCCTTTCTTGTCGTAGGATCTGCAGGATTTTTGCCATCATAAGTTATGTTGCCCTTATCGGGAAGATAAACGCCCGAGAGTAAACGAAGAAGAGTGGATTTTCCTGCGCCGTTGATACCGACAATTCCAAGTATCGTGTTGTCGGATATCTCGAGATTGATTTCTCGAAGCACGGTTTTTGAGCCTAGTGAATGAGATAAATTATCAATTTTAATCATTCTTATATACCTCCTCTATTAATGAAATTATCTTATCCTTTGATACTCCTTGTTCTTTAAGTTGTAATAATTCGTTTGTCAGAATTTCAAAGGTTTCATTGTCGTTTTTATTTTCGTCACCGAAAATAACGAACGCGCCTTTTTTGGGAAGTGAACGTATCAAACCCTTTTCTTCAAGCAAAGAGTATGCGCGTTGCACCGTGTTGGGATTGACACGAAGCTCGGCAGCAGCAGCTCTAACGGATGGGAGCTTTTCCTGTGGTTTGATGATGCCAAGGGTGATATATTTTTCATATTTTTCAGCAATATCGAGATAAACGTCGCGTTTTGCAAAAGTATATTTAGCCATATCATATCTCCTTTCTGCACAAAACTGTATTATCTGTATTATCATCATAGCATATAAAACATCGATTGTCAATATATAAATAAAAAAAGACGAAGAACGCGAAGTTTCTTCGTCTTTTGAACTTTTTATTTATTCTTCGTAATCTTTTATGCCGTCCATTGAGGTTGCAACCTTAAAACCATCAATTTCACCACGTTGCATGGCGCCAAAGATTCTATATCTCAAGCCTTTGTGCTTGATATCAAGCTCGTGAAGAAGCTGTTTCATCTCCTCGCGCTCGGTGTTGCCGTCTGCAGGACAAGTTGATTTTACAACGGGCAATTCTGCCTTTTCAGCAAACTGACGAACACTCTTTTCACTCGCGTAAAGCAGTGGACGAATCATTGTCAAATCAATTCTTGAAAGGTAAGTTACGGGTGAGAAACAACCAATTCTTCCCTCAAAGAAAAGATTGAGCATAAATGTTTCAATCGCATCATCAAAATGATGACCTAATGCCACCTTGTTACAGCCAAGCTCCTTTGCAGTGTTGTAAAGCACACCTCGACGCATCTTTGCACAAAGAGAGCAGGGGCTTTTTTCTTTTCTCTCCTCAAAAATTATCTGATAAATTTGAGTTGGAACAATATGATATTTAACGTCAAGCTTGTCGCAGAGTGCTTGGATTCCCTCAAATGTTGTATTGGGGAATCCCATATCAACTGTAATTGCAATAAGCTCATATTTTTTAGGATAAAATCTGCGCATTTCGGCAAGTGCATAGAGAAGTGCAAGCGAGTCCTTGCCTGCGGAAACACCTACTGCTATTTTATCGCCTTCTTCTATCATTGAATAGTCATCAACTGCACGTCTTGTATAGCTTAAAATTCGTTTTAATTCTTTCATTAGAAGTTACATTCCTCGTATATCTTTCTTGCTCTTTGGGTAAGAGCCTTGGGGTTATCGTCTTCGTTCAAAAACAGTGGTTGATACAAAACTAGTCCCGAAGACGCCCCTTTTTTTGCCTTGACGAGCACCATTGAGGGTTCACTTTGTGTGTTGGCGTGAACAAAGCAGATTTCCTTTGGCTCAAGTGAGTTTTCACGCATTGCACAAATAAGGTCGACAAGTCTGTCAGGACGCCACACACAATAGAAGAATCCACCATGTTTTAAAAGGCGCTTGGCACATGCGCAAAAATCCGAAATATCACCACAAACCTCGTGTCGCGCGATAAATTTCTCATCATACTCGTTTCGTTTTCCCGAATCTACCTTCATATATGGTGGATTTGAAAACACGGCATCAACCTCGCAACCAATATTGACACTTTTTAAATCTCTTATATCGGAGCAAAGCGAGATGACCTTGCTATCAAGAGAATTTAACTTTGCATTTCGGTCAATAATGTTGGCGAAATCCTGTTGAATTTCTGCACAGTATATTGTTTTGAATTTTTCACGGGAAGCGCAGAGAAGTGAGATGATACCCGTTCCACCACCAAGCTCAACTGCAACTGAATTTTTTTGTGCTTTTATAAACGAAGCAAGCAAAAAAGCATCTGTGCCAAATGTCAAGCCGTTCTTTCTTTGTATAAGATTTATATTTTCATTAACCTCGGTTAATGTTTCATTTTCAAATAAAATATTATTCATAATACCTCATAATTAAAGATACGGAGCAGAAATCTGCTCCGTATCTTTAGATGTAATGGATTATTCCTGAACGGGAGCTCCTACAGGGCAAACGTCAGCACAAGCGCCGCAATCTGCGCAAGCATCAGGATCAATTACATAGATGCCGTCACCCTCTGTGATAGCGCCACAGGGACAAGCGTCACAGCAAGCACCACAAGCAATGCAAGCGTCAGTAATCTTATAAGCCATGATAAATACCTCCATAAGTATTGATGTGCATATTATAGCATACATATGCTACAAAATGCAAGGGTTTTATAAAAATAAATATAAAAATTTATTCCTTGTTCTGGTTTTTATTGGTATGAATGATTTTTACGTTATCTCTGTGGTGAATTTTAATGGTTGAATCTTCTTTATCGCCAATGCGAACTTTAAGAAGGCCGGAGAGGGGATGGGATTCAATTACTACACCAACTCCGTCGGGAGTCTTAACTGTTGAATCAACGGCAGGTGTGCGCGCGATTTCATATTCATAGGTATCTTGCTCATATCTCAAGCAACACATAAGACGTCCACAAGTACCTGAGATTTTAGATGAGTTGAGGAAGAGTCCTTGCTCCTTTGCCATCTTAATGGACACTTGAACGAAATCAGAAAGGAATGTCGCACAGCAAAGAGGTCTGCCACATGCACCAAGACCACCGATGAGCTTGGCCTCATCTCTTATACCAATTTGACGAAGCTCAATTCTTGTTCTAAACACAGCTGCAAGGTCCTTAACGAGCTCGCGGAAGTCAACTCTGCCTGCAGATGTGAAATAGAAAAGAAGTTTGCTATTGTCGAATGTATATTGAGCGTCAACAAGCTTCATATCAAGCTCATGATTAGCGATTTGCTTTAAACAAATTTCAAACGCTTCTTTTTCTTTTTGGATATTTTCTTCATTGTGAAGAATATCGTCTTTTGTTGCAATGCGCAAAACAGGACGAAGAGGAGGAACGGTTTCAGAAACACCAACGAATTTATTGGCAATAAAAACCTCTCCAAATTCAGGTCCACGAGCGGTATCAACAATGGCAAATTCGCCTTTTGTTGCTTTTATTCCGTTGGGTTCAAAGTAATATACCTTGCCAACTTTTTTGAATCTTATACCAATAACTTCAACCTGTTCTTCGTTTTCTTGAGGTCCGTTTGAGGACTTTTGTTCGGATGATTCGGGAAGCATATCCTCAACAAATTCAACGAATTCCTCATTTTCTTCAATGACATCTTCAACCGTTTTAGCAACAGTAGCATCAATCACTTCTGTGCCATTTTCTTTTTTATTTTTGTGTTTGTTGTGATATCGATGATATCTTTTTTTGTTATTCTTTTTATTTTGATTGTTGTTTTCCATATTTATCTCCGTTAAATCAATTTACTGAGAAGATTTGTCAATGTTAATTTAATGTTTGCATTGTGCAAAAGAGAAGCGCGGGAATTTTCCACCAAAGCAATTATTTCGGCTATTCTTTGAACAGAGATGCAGTAAGAAAGCTCCTCTGCATAATTGATATCAGTAAAGAATGTCATAGATGGCTCATCCGCCTTTTTTATCACCATGAGGTCGCGAAGTGCTAACTCAATTTGGGCAAGTTGAAAAATGAGTTTTTCGCGGTCATCTCTCTTTTGAGGAAATATTGAGAGAAGCTCTGCAAAATCTCGCGCAACCGTGCGATGAGCAACTGCTTCAATAAAGCGTTCCACTAATTCGCGGCTTTGCAAAATATGCTTTCTTTCGCTTGAAGCAATAAGCTCTAATATTCTGCCAATGCTTCCTGCAGCCGCCATATATATTTCATCAAATTCCTCGGGTGAATTGTTAATGAAAGTGCGCGCCGAAGGATGATTTGCTTTTAAATATTCAATAACTTCGCTCTTTTCAGGAGTCTTCATTCTGAGCATTGGTGCACGGCTCTTTATTGTTTCAAGAAGCGTTTCAGTATGCTCGCAAAGAAGAATGAAAATGACATATGAGGGTGGCTCTTCAAGAGTGAGCAAAAGTGCGTTTTGCGCTTGAATAGTCATTGTGTGAGCATCTTCAATGATATACACTTTAAAATCGCCATCATTGGGGTAAACCGCAATATCGGTTTTGATTAATCTTATTGGGTCAACACCGATAGTAGCTCTATCTTTTTCGCGTGAAATATAGGTAACATCTGCAGAATTATTTGCTAAAATTTTTTTGCAAGATGGACACTCACAGCAGGGGATATTCTCGTCCTCTAATGTTCTTTTTTCACAGTTAGCAGAAGCGGCTATAAGACGCGCCAAAGTGTGCTTTCCTGTGCCTTTTGCGCCGAACAAAATGTAGGCATGCGAGAGTGAATTTGCCTTTGCGCAAGAGGTAAAATACTGATATAAATCATCGTTGCCAATGATGTTTAAATGATTAATATTCATAGATTACCTCCCGTTTAGCAATACATAGTTATTATATCAAAAAAACAAAAAACTGTCAATAGTTTAGAAGATAACAAAAATGCTAAAAAATTGCATATAAAATGCCTTAAAAAGAGGGAAAAAAGATGTATTTTGTGAAAAACTAACAAAAAGCCAAAAATATGAAAAAAACACTTGAAAAATTATCGATTTTGTACTATAATAACAATGTATGACTATGTCTATAATTAAATATAGAAATACCAACGTTATGAAGGGAGAATGCTTGATATGTTTAAGAAAAAAGAATGTGTCGCTATGCTACTCGCTGGCGGACAAGGTTCAAGACTTTACGCACTTACTAAGAAAACAGCTAAACCCGCAGTTTCATTTGGAGGAAAGTTCAGAATTATCGACTTTCCACTCTCTAACTGTATCAATTCCGGCGTGGACACGGTCGGTGTCCTCACACAGTATCAACCCCTCGTACTCAATGAATACATAGGAAATGGACTTCCTTGGGATCTTGATAGAACCTTTGGCGGAGTTTCCATCCTTCCCCCATACCAAGGCTTTAGTGGCTCGGACTGGTATAAGGGAACAGCAAACGCAATTTACCAAAATCTTGAGTTCATCAAGAGATATCAGGCAGAGTATGTTTTGATTCTCTCAGGTGACCATATTTACACAATGGATTACAACAAGATGCTCGAATACCACAAGGCAAACAATGCTGACTGTACCATAGCTGTGCTTGAAGTACCTATGGAAGAGGCAAGTCGCTTTGGCATTATGAGTGTAAATCCTGATAAATCCATTTACAAATTCTCAGAAAAGCCCAAAAATCCCGATAGTAACTTGGCTTCAATGGGTATCTATATCTTCAGCGCAGATAAGCTTTACAAATATCTCATTGAAGATGAAGCAGATCCCGAGTCAAGCAACGACTTCGGTAAGAATATAATCCCCAATATGCTCGCAAATGGTGAAAGAATGTTTGCCTATAACTTTGAGGGTTATTGGAAAGACGTTGGAACTATTTCTTCTCTTTGGGAAGCAAATATGGACCTTCTTGGTGAAAAGCCCATTCTTGCATTTGATGATGACAAAGCAAGAATATTCTCACGCCACGAAAATGAAGCACCTCAGTATATTGGTTCTGAGGCAATAGTGGAAAATTCCTCTATTACCGAGGGATGCGAAATTTACGGTACAGTTATAAACTCCGTTCTTGGCTATGGTGTAACTGTAGAGAAGGGCGCGCTTGTACGCGACTCAGTTCTTATGCACCATGTAACTGTTTTAGAAGGCGCGACTGTTGAATATTCAATTCTTGACTCTGATGTTACTGTAGGAAAGAATGCAAAAGTTGGCAGACCTCGTGAAAAAGCTGAGGGTATAACCGTTATCGGTGCAAACAACGTTGTTGGTGACGGCGAGGATATTGCCGATAACCAGATGATATATTCTGAATAATGAGGTGATGATATGAAAGCAGCTGGACTTATATTTTCAAATATACACGATGCATCCATTCCCGAACTCACAAAGCCTCGTACAATGGCAAGTATTCCTTTTGGTGGCAGATATCGTCTTATCGATTTCGCGCTTTCCAATATGGTGAATTCGGATATCACAACAGTAGGACTTATCACACATAATAATTATCAGTCACTTCTTGACCATATTGGCACAGGAAAGGACTGGGACCTTGCGCGCCGTTCAGGAGGAATTAGAATTTTGCCTCCATTTATCACAAGTGGCACACATGGTGATGACCGACTTTATAACACAAGACTCCAAGCGCTTGTTGGCGTTAAGAATTTTGTTGAAAACTGTGGAGCAGATCATGTTATCATTTCTGATTGCAACATGATTTGTAACATAGATTTTACTGATGCTCTTGATAATCACATTGCAAATAATGCGGATATCACTATCATCACAAAACTTGTTAATACACATGAGCTTAAATTCCCACTTGATAAATACATCAGAGTGGTTGATTATAATGAAAATGGCGAAATCGTTGATTATCTTCCTTATGATAGTCAGGAGGGTGAGCTTCACATCAACACAAATATGATGATTATTAAGCGTGCATATCTCCTTAATCTTATTAATGAGGCAGATGCAAGAGGATACGATAGCTTCTCAAGAGATGTTATCAGAAGAAATCTTGGCAAGCACCGTTTCTTTGCATTTGAATATGACGGATATTTCAACTATATCGACTCAATGCAGAAATACTTCTTCTGCAATATGAAGATGCTTGATTCAAGCAAGAGAAAACTTGTTTTCCACGTTAAGAATAGACCTATTTACACAAAGGTTAGAAACTCTGCTCCCACAAGATACGCAGAAAGCGCAAAGGTAACAAATTCCATTATCGCTGACGGATGCGTTGTTGAGGGTGTTGTTGAAAATTCTATTCTTTTCAGAGGTGTAAAAGTTGGTAAGGGAACTGTTATTAAGAATTCTATTCTTTTGCAGAACACCTATACCGGAGATGATGTTTACCTTAACTGTGTAGTTACCGATAAAGACGTAACTATTAAGAACGGCAAGATGCTTTCGGGTCACGAAACACTTCCTTTCTACATTGGCAAGGGAACAACTGTATAACAAGGAGAAAGCAATGAGAAAAATTTTGTTTGTTGGAGCAGAGGTAATGCCCTTTGCGGCAACGGGTGGTCTTGGTGACGTACTCGGCTCATTGCCTGCAGCTCTTAAAAAAGAACACGAGGACGATATAGACGTCCGCGTAGTAATGCCACTTTATGATGCAGTAAAAAATGAGTGGAGAGAACAGATGAAGCTTGAAGCAGTTTTCAATCTTCAGCTTTCTTGGAGAAATCTCTATTGTGGAGTGCTCAGTTTAGAAAAAGACGGCGTTACTTACTACTTTATTGACAACGAGTATTATTTCAAAAGAGGCGCGCTCTACGGATATGATGACGAAGCAGAGAGATATGCATTTTTCTGCAAAGCAGCAGTTGAGATGCTTGGAGTAATTGGATATTATCCCGACATACTCCATGCACACGATTGGCAGGCGGCACTTACGCTTCCTTATTTGAATTTCCAATATCGTTGGAGAAAAGAATATCAAAATATCAAGACAGTTTTCACAATCCATAATATCGAATATCAGGGACAGTTCCCACATAGCGTACTTGGTTACGTTTTCGGCTTTGACTATTCCGATTATCTCGACTATAACGGATGTGTAAATCTTATGAAATGCGCAATTGAAATGGCAAACATGGTAACTACTGTTAGCCCAAGATATTCGGATGAGATTAAGAGTGATGAATATTCACACGGACTTGCTCCAATACTCAATAACAATGCGCATAAGCTCACGGGAATACTTAATGGTATCGACTATAAGTACTATAATCCCGAAACCGACAAAGAGATATTTATGAACTTTGGCTCGGGTGAGCTTGACAAAAAAGTTAAAAACAAGACCGAGCTTCAAAAAGCATTGGGACTCCCTGAAAGAGAGGATGTTCCACTTGTGGCTATTATCTCGCGTCTTGCATCTCATAAAGGGCTCGACCTTATTCGAGAAGTTGCTTACGGACTCGTTGATAATAACGATATGCAACTTGTAGTGCTCGGCAAGGGTGAAGCTCAGTATGAGGACTTTTTCAGAGAACTTGAGCGAGGTAGAAATGATAAGGTGCGCGCGCTTATTATGTACGATAGAGATTTGTCAAAGCGTATTTATGCGGCAGCCGATATCTTCCTTATGCCCTCAAAGAGTGAGCCCTGTGGACTCTCTCAGATGATAGCTTCTCGTTACGGTGCAATTCCCGTAGTTAGAGAAACAGGCGGTCTTTATGACTCAATCAAGGGCTATTGGCTGCTTAATGGCACAATTTTGGGCAATGGATTTACCTTTGCAAACTATTATGCCGGTGAGCTTTATGAGCGCACAGTAGCTGCTCTTGAGCTTTATCATAACAAAGAACTTTATCCTAGATTTGCTAAAAAGATTATGGATACTGACTTTTCTTGGGGAATTTCCGCAAGAAAATATTATATGCTTTACGAAAGAATGTAAGGCAAAATCGCAAATACCTAATTAAATTTTGGAGGACACATGAATTACCAACCCACAGTGAACGAAATCACAGAAAATTTAGAAGGCAAGCTCGCCAGATACTTTGGTTGCACAAGTAAAGAAGCAACAAGAGAACAAATGTATAAGGCGGCTGCCATGACAGTTAAGGATATTCTCACAGCGAAAAGAGGAGAATATAAGAAGCTTGTAAACCAAGAAGGCGGCAAAAGAGTGTACTATATGTGCATGGAATTTTTGCTTGGTAGATCACTTAAAACCAACCTTTGCAACTTAGGACTTGATAAAAATTATAGTGAATCACTCAAAAAGCTTGGCTTTGAACTTGACGATCTTTATGAATGCGAGCCCGACGCAGGTCTTGGAAACGGAGGTCTTGGACGTCTTGCTGCATGCTTTATGGACTCACTCTCATCACTTGATTATCCTGCAACAGGATTTTCGCTTTGCTATGAGTACGGCTTGTTTAAACAGATGATTATTGACGGAGTTCAGATTGAACTTCCTGACGTATGGCTTCCCGGTGGTGAAGTATGGCTCACACCTAGAACAGACAGAGTTTTCAAGGTTCGCCTTGGCGGTCGTGTTCGTGAAGAATGGCGTGAAGACCATATGGAAGTTATCTATGAAAATTGTGAAGAATACGAAGCAATTCCTTACGATATGATGATATCAGGTGCTGATTCTCAGGCTGTATCTCAGCTTCGTCTTTGGAAGGCAAGAAACATTCACAATTTCAACATGAACCTTTTCTCACAGGGTGAATATGCAAGATCTCTTGAAGAGAGCACAAATGCTGATATTCTTACAAAGGTTCTTTATCCTTCTGATAACCATACACAGGGTAAGATTCTTCGTCTTACACAGCAATATTTCTTGGTTTCTGCATCAATGCAGAGCATTATTCGTGACCATATGGCAGTTTATGGTTCAATCGAAAACCTTGCAGACAAGGTTGCTATCCACATCAATGATACACACCCTGCGCTCTGTATCCCCGAACTTATGAGAATTTTCCTTGACGATTATCATTTCTCATGGGAAAAATCTTGGGATATGGTGCAGAAGATTGTGTCCTACACAAACCACACAGTATTGCCCGAAGCTCTTGAAACTTGGAACGAGGATATCTTCCAGCTCAAGCTTCCCAGAATTCACCAGATTATCAAAGAAATCAATGAAAGATTCTGCAAGGACGCATGGAACGTATTCCCCGGCAACTGGGAAAAGATTTCTAAACTCTCTGTAATTGGTTATGGACAGGTAAGAATGGCTAACCTTTCAGCTATCGGCTCACACTCTATCAATGGTGTTTCAAAGCTCCACTCCGATATTCTTAAAGAATCTACATTTAAGGATTTCTATAAGATGTATCCTGATAGATTCGATAACGTAACAAACGGTATCGCTCACAGAAGATGGCTCTGCTATTCCAATCCCAAGCTTTCAGGATTGCTTGACGAGTGCATTGGCACAGGATATAGACATAATCCCGAAGAACTTGCTAACTTTGCAAAATATGCGGACGACAAGGCGGTTCTTGAACAAATTCGTTCAATTAAGCATGAAAACAAGAAAGCATTTGCTGACCTTCTCTATAAGAAGACAGGCAGAGTGCTTGATACACACTCCGTATTTGACGTTCAGATAAAGAGATTGCATGAATATAAGCGTCAGCTTCTTAACGCGCTCAATATTATCAATCTTTATATCGATATCAAAGAAAATCCCAATCTTGACATCCAGCCCCAGACATTCATCTTCGGTGCAAAAGCTGCTCCCGGCTATCAGATGGCTAAGGAAATCATCAAGCTCATCTGCTTCATCAGTCGTGAGATTGAAAACGACCCCATTGTTTCAAAGAAGATTAAGGTTGTATTCCTTGAGGACTATAACGTAAGTATGGCTGAAGCACTTATTCCTTCTGCAGAAATCAGTGAACAGATTTCTCTTGCAGGTAAAGAGGCAAGTGGTACGGGATGTATGAAACTTATGATGAACGGTGCTCTTACTATCGGTACACTTGATGGTGCAAACGTTGAAATGCTTGCAGCAGCTGGCAAGGAAAATATGTATATCTTCGGTCTTACCGCTAAGGAAGTTGAAGATATTTGGGCAAGAGGATACCACTCCAACGAGTTCTATGCAAACAATAATCGTCTTAATAAGATTATTGATTGCCTCAACCGTGGTTTTGCAGGTCAGTCCTTCTCACACATCTCAAGATACCTTCTTACAGGTATGGGAGTTGCTGACCCATTCATGTGCCTTGCTGACTTTGAGTCATATCGCACAACACACGAAAGAATGATGGCAGATTATGCTGATAAGGAAAAGTGGAACAGAATGTCCCTTATGAATATCGCATCTTCAGGCTACTTCGCTGCTGACAGAAGTATCGAAGAATATGCACAGAAATTCTGGAACCTTAAAAAGATTACAGGAAATAAATAATCAATGTATAGTCAACTACAAAATAATGCCTCAACTAATGGCGTTGAGATTATTAAAGAAATAAAAGTTGATTCATCATGGAAAAATGCCTCGTATAGCGGGGCATTTTCCGTAAATGATGATATCAGATTTAAGATTGTTGTACCCACAAATATGGGTACGCAGGGCGTGGTTATGAGAATTAACCGCGATGGTGAGGAGTATTGGGATATTCCATTAACTCTTTCAAGTTTTGAGCTTGGACGTGAGGAATATGTTGTTGAACTTAACTTGCGCCACCTTTGTGGACCTGTACCTGCGTTGTTCTTCTATGAGTTTTTGTTTTTGCGTGGAACGAGAACACTTTTTACACACAGTGTAAATAATTTTGATTTTGAGCTTTCATATCATTCGGAATCAAAGTTTTCTCTCCTCGTTTATGAGGACTATTTTAAGTCCAAGGACTGGTTTGGCAAGGGAATAATGTACCATGTATTTGTTGATCGCTTTGCCAAGGGTGAAATAGCGCCTTATTATCGCGATGATATCATTATTAATGAAGACTGGTATAACGGAGTTCCTCAATATGCCAAAAATCAGGGGGACAAGTTAAAGAATAATATGTTCTTTGGTGGCAACCTTAAGGGAGTTGAAGATAAGCTTGATTATCTTGAATCTCTTGGCACAAAAGTCATTTATTTAAGTCCGATTTTTAAGGCATATTCCAATCATAAATACGATACGGGCGACTATATGACCATTGACGAAATGTTCGGTGGTGAAGAAGCATTCAAGTCCTTGCTTGAAAAGGCAAAGGAGAAGGGAATGAGCATTATTCTTGATGGTGTTTTCAACCATACGGGTGATGATAGTTTGTATTTCAATAAATATCGCAAGTACCACTCCAATGGCGCATGTAATTGTGATGATTCTCCTTATCGTAATTGGTTTAATTTTAAGTCCTATCCTTTTGATTACGATTGCTGGTGGGGAATTGATATCCTTCCTAAGCTTAATCAAAATAATGAGGAATGTCGTAACTATTTCGTAGGTGAAAATGGCGTTATAGAAAAATATACAAAAATGGGAATCGGTGGTTGGCGTCTTGATGTTGCTGATGAATTACCCGACGAATTTTTGTATCAACTTCGCGAAAGAGTGCATAAAAACTCGGCAGAACAAGGCATAGTTATCGGTGAAGTGTGGGAAAATGCCGCAGTCAAGATGGCTTACGGACATAGACGAAATTATTTTCACGGACGTCAGCTCGATAGCGTAATGAATTATCCTTTACGCAATGGAATTATTGATTTCGTTACTTACGGAAGCGCAGAAATGCTTTATAATGTTCTTGTTGAACTTTACTCGTCATATCCAAGATGTGTTAGTGATTCTCTTATGAATATTCTTGGTACACACGATACTGAAAGAATTCTTACTGTACTCGGGGACAATTATCGTCCTGACGCGCACAATGACCATCTTGCAGTTATGAGAATGAGTTCGCAAGAGAAGGATGTTGCAATACAGCGTCTTAAAATGGCTTCAATTCTTCAGTATACAGTTTACGGAATTCCATCAGTATTCTATGGTGATGAAGCGGGACTTGAGGGTTATCACGATCCATTCTGTCGCAGACCTTATCCATGGGGAATGGAGAATAAGGAGCTTTTAGAGCACTATAAAAAGCTTGGTGAACTTAGAAATATTGAAAAGGCATTTGACCGTGGTGATTTCCGTGTGATAGAACATAAACAAGAAACTCTTGCATTTGAAAGAACTAAAGAGGATTCACGCGTTATCGTGATAGCAAATGGTGGAGAAAATATTTATCGCACTCGTGTTGAGGGCAAATGGATTGATATGCTTTCTTATGAAAGCTATGAAAATTACATCACAATTCCACCCCATAGTGCAAGAATTTTAAAACAATTATAAAATTAAAGGCATCGTTTATGCGATGCCTTTAATTTTTAATCAAAAAAACAAAAAACTATTGCTATATACCAAAAATTGTGTTAATATTATAATAGATAAATATGTTCATACATAGGTAGAATTATGAAAATCATTAAAATAGTAACAATTTTTCTTGCTTTGTGCTTGATTTTACCCGCGTGTTCATCGAAGAATAATGAGGAAAAATATACGGGTATGCTTGCAAACGAAGAGGTTGTTTCTTCAATAAGGCAGGATATACAAGATAAAGAAAATTCACTAAAAGCCGGTGATGGTGATGTTTTTTGGACGGAATCAGGTAAGCTTTGGCACGAAACTTATGAGTGCTCTTATCTTAAAAATTCAAAAACGATACTTCACGGTACGTTAGAAGAAGCAAAACTTGAGGGTAAAGAAAAGGCGTGTGATAGATGTTCTTATTCAACCCTCGATAGTATATATAATTCTCTTGTCGGAAACGAATATAAAACGGGTGATGTTTTCTTCACAAAGGATGACAGTGTTTGGCATACGAATATTAATTGTTGCGTCATTCTTGGTGCGCAAAAGATATATTTTGCGGATATAGACACTGCAAAAACACTTGGAAAAACTCACTCTTGCTCAGAATGTGAATAAAAACTATAAATATTGAGGCTTTAGCCAAAGGAGTATTTATGACTATAAGACTTGCAGAAAAAAAGGATATTGACAGAATAATGCAGATAATCGGAGATGCAAGAGAAAGCATTGGACGTCTTGGCATTGATCAGTGGCAATATGGCTATCCTACAAGGGATATCGTAAAAGAGGATGTTATGCTTGAGCGTAGCTTTGTTGCACTTGAAAATGATGAAATATGTGCTACATTTGCTCTTATGTTTCATGGTGAGCCCACATATAAGAAAATTTATTGCGGTGCATGGCTTTCCGATGGTGAATATCTCGCTTTACATAGAATAGCAATAAATAGTGCATTTCGTGGCAAGGGAATAGCAGAGAAAATCGTGGAATTTCTTTGTGAATATGCAAACAAAAACGGATATTCAAGTATAAGAGTTGATACTCATAGAGGAAATATTCCGATGAGAAAAATGCTTGAAAAAAATGGCTTTGAATATTGTGGAACAATACGTTTGCTTGATGGTCAAGAGCGCGTAGCTTATGAAAAGTTGGTATAATTATGGCAGACAAAAATTCAGTTAAAATAATAGCACAAAACAAAAAAGCATATCACGATTATTTTGTAGAAGAAAAATACGAAGCGGGCGTTGAACTTTTCGGCACAGAAGTTAAAAGCATTCGTGCTGGCAAGGTTAATGTTAAGGAATCCTATTGTGATATAAAGGATGGCGAGGTATTTGTTGTTGGTATGCACATAAGCCCCTATGAGCAGGGCAATGTATTTAACAAAGACCCTTTGCGTCCCAAAAAGCTTTTGTTTCACAAAAGGGAGATATTAAAACTCTTTGGCCTTGTATCTCAAAAGGGATATACACTTGTGCCATTGCAGGTCTACCTCAAAAATTCGAGAGTAAAGATTGAAATTGGACTTTGCCGAGGCAAAAAACTCTATGACAAGCGTGACGATATGGCTAGAAATGATGCAAAGCGCGATATGGAACGTGCATTTAAATCACATAACGATTAAAGTGGAGAATTTGAGATGAAAGTTAGCTTCGATAATCAAAAATACATTGAATTACAATCAAAGCACATCAAAGATAGAATTGAAAAATTTGGTGGCAAACTCTATCTTGAGTTTGGTGGCAAGCTTTTTGATGACTATCACGCCTCTCGCGTGCTTCCTGGGTTCAAACCTGACTCAAAACTTCAAATGCTTCTTCAACTTAAAGAGAAGGCAGAGATTGTAATAGTTGTAAATACAGATGATATTGAAAAAAATAAGATTCGTGGCGACCTTGGTATTACTTATGACCTTGACGTGCTTCGACTTATTGATGCATTTCGCAACACTGGACTTTTGGTTGGCAGCGTAGTCCTCACTCGCTTTGAATCCGTACATCCTGCGGTTGCTAAATTTGAGCGCAAACTCAAAGAGCAGGGAATCAAAATATATCATCATTATACTATCGCAGGTTACCCCTCAAATGTTGAAAAGATAGTAAGTGATGAAGGATTTGGCAAAAACGAATATATCGAAACCGAAAAAGAGCTTGTTATCGTTACAGGCCCCGGCCCGGGTAGTGGAAAAATGGCAGTTTGCCTTTCACAGCTCTATAATGATAATAAGAAGGGAATTAAGGCAGGATATGCGAAGTTTGAGACTTTTCCAATTTGGAACAAACCCCTTCGTCATCCTGTAAATCTTGCATACGAAGCGGCAACAGCCGACCTTAATGACGTTAATATGATTGACCCCTATCACCTTGAAAAATACGGTGAATTAGCGGTAAATTATAATCGTGATGTTGAAATTTTCCCCGTGCTCGATGCGATTTTTAAAGGCATTTATGACAATAATTCACCCTATTTTTCACCCACAGATATGGGAGTAAATATGGTTGGAAATTGCATTGTTGATGAGGAAACAGTCGTTGATGCATCTAAACGCGAGATAGTTCGTCGTTATTATGATGCACTTTGTACTTGTCGCGATGACGATACCGAAAGAAATAGAAATGCCGTGCAGAAAATTGAACTTTTGATGCAACAGGCGGGCATTTCAAAAGATTATAGAAAGGTTATCGTGGCTGCCAAGGAAAAGAGCGCAGAAACTGGCGTACCAGCTGCGGCAATCGAACTTAATGACGGCAGAATAATCACGGGCAAATCCACCGAATTGTTAGAATCTGTGTCTGCAATGCTCCTTAATGCACTTAAGGAGATAACAGGTATTCCGGATGAGATACACTTGCTTGCTCCCGAGGTAATCGGCCCTGTGCAAAAACTCAAATGTCAGTATCTTTCAAGAACCTACAAGAAATTGAACGTAAACGAAATTTTGATTGCGCTTTCAATTTCTGCACACACATCCGCAACCGCGGCACATGTGCTTAAGCATTTGCCACATCTTTCAGGATGCGACATTCACTCAACAGTAATGCTTCCAAGCGCGGATATTGAGGTTCTAAAAAAGCTTGGGCTCAATGTAACGTGCGAGCCAAAATATCAGATAAAAGAGATTTTTATTGGATAAAAATGCAGAAAAAAGCACCCGAATTTTTCGGGTGCTTTTCATTATAAAATAAATTATTAAAATTGTTAATTTTTTGAAATTTTCTATTGATTTATTAATATATTTATGATATAATTTATTGGATGTGTGTATTCTGCAATATATTCACAAAGAAACGTGTCGAAATTTGTGCAAAATTGACTATTGCGTGTATTGTGGCGATAACGAAAGGGTATGAATTGTTCGTATCTTTTCGTTATCGAAAATTGAGATTTACATATACAAAACAGAAAGGAAATGTTATGAACACAAATTACTCTATTTTCACAAGAGTGCTTGCTCTCACAATCTGCTTCATTATGCTCGTAGGTGGACTCACCTCTTGCTTCCAAGTAGCAGCTCCCGAGAACAACGTTGTTATAAATTCTCCCAATAACAACGTCGGCAATGAAAACGGTGATAACACCGAAAACAACAACGGAAACGGTGGTAACACCGAAAATAATGGTGGAGAAACTGAAGTTATCCCCCCTCCACACGTTGATGACGTGCTTATTTCTGCTCCTGTAACTCCCGACGCGGAAAACAAAGTTCCCGAAGGTGGAGTAAACATGAGTAACGAATCTGCAAGTGCTACCGTACCTGGTGGCGTTCAGATGGAAGAAGGCGCAACAGAGCTTGCTCTTACAATTAATGGTATTGAACAGAGTGAAGCACAAATTGAACTCTTAGAGAACGAAGTTTCCACATCTTTTGACGTACATGTGGCAGGTGTTGCACAAGGCAACCTTATTCCCATGGAAATCACACTTGTGAAAGCAGCGGCAAAAGGTCTCAACTCAACAAGTATTAAACTCTATCACGTTGAAGATGGTGTTACATACGAAATGACTCGTATTGCAAACAACGAAACTTTCACAGCACATAACCAATTCAAGTATGACCCTGCAACAGGTGATGTAACTATTTCAATCGCATCTTTCTCTGAAATTGCTTTGGTAGTTAACGAATTAAATGCTTGGGAAGGTGGTTTTGACCATACTTGGTATGATGCAAGTAAGACAGAACTTGTTATTGCAAATGCTGAACAACTTTGGAGCTTTAGCCAAATCGTTGGTGGAATGGCAGAAGGTATCGAACAGGATTCCTTCTCTGGCAAAACAGTAAAACTTATTGCTGACATTAACCTTGATGATGTCGAAGAAGACGGAAAAATATTCTATCCTATCGGTTATCATAGTAACGATGGAAAGTATGAAAAGACAGGCGTAGCGGTAACCACTGGCTTCTATAACTTCTGTGGTACATTCGATGGTAACGGTCACATAATCGCAAACTTCTACCACAACACATGGGAAATGAAGGGCGACAATGATGAATATGACTTGTCTCTTCAGTACTACCGCGATGGTATGGGCTTGTTTGGTCGTGTTTATAAAGGTACAATTAAGAATCTTACAGTTAAGAACTTTAGTTCCGACGGTGAATATACAACAACAGGTGTTATTGCAGCTTACGCGGATGGAGCAATATTTGAAAACATTTCAATTTTCAACTGTAACCCAAGAGTTTATAACATCGGTAACGGTGGTATCGTTGGTTGCGTAGGTTGGTACGCAAAGGAAGCGGGATTAACAACAAGCTTCAAAAACATAACAGTAGATAATACAAACAAAATTAGTGCTCTTTGGGGCTCTTATGACGTAGCATGTGGTGGTATCGTAGGTCAGTACTATCCCACAAGTGGACAGACATCTGCAGGCAAGCCTACAAATGCAGGTATCAGCTTCGAAAACTGCCACGTTTCTGCAATAATGGACGTTTACAACGATGTTTGTGCAAACTATCAGTACTATGCTTACCGTTACACAGGTATGCTCATCGGTTCCGTTCGTGAAAATGTAACAATCGATGGTCGCTCCTATCCCAAGATGGACGGTATCACAGCTAAAGATTGTACAGTTCACTTTGGTACATGGAATGACTACTACTATTGCGAAATCATCGACAATACAACAGCTTCCTATACACACGATTATCAGATGAGTCGTTTGACAGAAATCAAGGCAATCGATGGTACAACAATCACATATCTTGACGATACAACAGGTACAGTTCCTGCATCTGGCAGAGCAAACTACGTTATCGTAGATTACTCTAAAGGTCACGGAACGGAAAACGCAACCTGCTACCACTTCAAGGATGGCGCAGTTTGGACACACGATATGGGTGGTATTCAAACAGGCATCGACGAAAACGGTGATGGTCAAGATGACCTTAAAGAAGATAAACAGCACATCTATCTTGAATTTAACAACCTCGTAACTGGTTACGGTTGGGGTGTAACAACCAAAGCAGTTGGCGACCTCGAGGGCGTAAATATTCTTGACAGACAAGAAGGTAACTCCGTTGAAAAATTCGAAGGTAAGGTTGATAAACTTACAAACTTTACAACTTATACATTCGGCGACCTCTTCAAGCTTGTTGGCAATGGTGTTGAACTCGTTATCGATGCTCTTACAATTGGTGTTACTAACCTCGACGAAAATGGCAACGTAGTAGCAACTATCGTTTACGATAGAGATAACTGGGCTAATGGTACAATTACATTCACAGGTACAGGTACAGTTCAAATCACAATTCAGGACTACTACTTCTGTACTCCTACAACAATTGTTGTTGTAATTGGAGATCATGAGCATACTTACGACAATGCTTGTGATGCAGATTGTAACGTATGTGGAACTGAAAGAGAAGTTACTCATACTCCTGGAGATGCAGTTGTTGAAAACGTAACAGCTTCCTCTTGTACAGAAAAGGGCTCTTACGATAACGTAGTTAAATGTTCAGTATGTGACAAGGAAATCAGCCGTGAAACAATTACAGTTGACAAACTTGCACATACACCTGGCGATGCAGCAACATGTACAACAGCTCAGAAATGTACAGTATGTAGCGCAGTAATCAAAGCAGCTCTCGGTCATACCGAAGTGGTTGACAATGCAGTTGCAGCAACATGTACAGCAACTGGTCTTACAGAAGGTAAGCATTGCTCAGTATGTAACGAAGTTCTTGTTTCACAGACAGTACTTGACAAAGTTGCTCATACACCTGCAAATGCAGTTAAGGAAAATGAAAAAGCTTCTACATGTACAGTAGCAGGCTCTTACGATAACGTAGTTTACTGTTCAGTATGTAAGACTCACGAAATTAGTCGTGAAAAAGTAACTCTTGAACTTGCGGCTCATACCGTAGTAACTGACAAAGCAGTTGCTGCAACATGTACAACAGCTGGTAAGACAGAAGGTTCACACTGCTCTGTATGTAACACAGTTATTAAAGCACAGACAACAGTAGCGGCTAAGGGTCATAAATATGACAATGCTTGTGACACAACATGTAATACTTGTGGAGCAAAAAGAACAGTTAGTGCTCATACTTGGGGATCAGATAATAAATGTTCTATATGTGGTAAACAAGGTATGGTAATTTACTTCCAAAACAACTGGAAGTGGACAAAGGTATCACTCTATTATTGGTATGCAGATGGTTCTTATCATGTTGCTTTCCCTGGATCAGAGATGGACTATTATGATAATGATGGTACTTATGATATATATAAACTTGTAATTCCAGTTGATGCTGATTCATTCAAGTTTAGTGGTATCAAGAATGATAATTCTGGTGTAAGAGATGAATCTCCCAATATAACAGTATCTTCAGCTAAAGACGGAAATATGTATTATATGGAATGGAAGAATAATGCAAATGCCGTAAGCAATACAAATATATCAAATTATGTTAAGGTATATTTGAAACCTAACTCTAACTGGAAACAGAGTAATGCGCGCTTTGCAGTATATGCATTCAATTCTGATTCAGATAATTGTTGGCTTAATATGTCTGATCCCGATAAAGATGGAATATATCAATGTTGGGTTCCTACAAATTACAAGAAAATGATTTTTGTTCGTATGAATCCTTCATCTACAACAAATGGTTGGACACAAGATACACAAAAATGGAATCAGTCAAGTGACTTGACTACTCCTACTGGTGCTAATACGCTTTATACTGTAAAAGATGGTACATGGGATAAAGGTGGCGGAACTTGGTCAACCCCCTAACAAACTAAACAAAACTCAATCCCTCGCGCGAGAGCGCGGGGGATTTTTTACGTTTTGTAATCGCATTTTTATTGCGTTCGATTCCCCTCATATTATTTCTGTGCAAAAACAAAAGAGGCACACTTTCGTGTACCTCTTTTATTTTTGGTGGACTCGAGGGGAATTCGCTCTTGGATTTTGCGAAGCAATAAATTGAGGTGGTATAGCGTGAGCTTCGCAAAATCCTTCGGTCACCGTTCAAAAACAGTCCACTGGACTGTTTTCTCACTGCGTTCGATTCCCCTCATATAGTTGGTATGCAAAAATAACAAGGGAGCACTTAAAAGCACTCCCTTGCTATTTTTGGTGGACTCGAGGGGAAGTCGCTCTTGGATTTTGCGAAGCAATAAATTAAGATGGTGGGGCTAATGCTTCGCAAAATCCTTCGGTCACCGTTCAAAAACAACACACTGTGTTGTTTTCTCACTGCGTTCGATTCCCCTCATCTTATTATCGGGCAAAATTAAAAGAGAGGGATAAAACCCTCTCTTTCAATTTTGGTGGACTCGAGGGGAATCGAACCCCTGTCCGAAAACCTCTTGATATGACCTTCTCCGTGGGCAGTCAGTTTTTATTATTTCCCACTACGCACCGCCAACTGACAGGCAGTGTATAGTCCGTAGCACCTTTCTGCTTGATCGGTTCAGGTGCGACCACCGATGCAAGTTCACCACTACGATCACGCTCAGTCCGCAGTCGTGGTCCTCTGCGGAGGAACGGGTGACCCGCAGGTCACAGCACTGCCATTGAAGCGCCCGAAGGCGCGTCAATTAGGCAGCCATAGCAACAGTATTGTTGTCGTTTAATTTTAAAATTGAGCAGTTATCGGGATTACTCAGCCCGCCACGCTTATCATACCTCAAAATCCCCGTCGAAACCATTACGAGCCCATGTATGATGCCTTATTATACACTATTTTCTTAAAATAATCAATAGAATTTTGTCAAAAACAAATTTTTCTTGCTATTTTTATAAAAGTATGTTATCATTGTATAAAGAGGTGATTACATGTTTTTAGATATATTTAAAAAGAAACCGAAAAAGGATGCTTGGCCCGAAGAAGCCATATACAAACCACGCGACTTTGTTAGATTTAGACACCGCGGTGAGCTTCATTTCGGCTTTGTCCACGAGGCAAGAGTCGAGGATGGAGAAGTGATTTACACTATTCAAATGGGCGGTGAATGCCCCACATTTGTTTACAATTATAAAGAAGATCAAATCGTCGGAAAGGTGAACTGATATGAAGAAAATTGTTTTATTGATGCTTGTTTTTTCTCTTATGTTGTCCGTTGTCGCGTGCTTTGATACCGAAGAAACAACCACAACAACTACCACTACAACCACTGTGACAACAGGCGGCACAGGTGAAAATCCCCCAAGTGAGGACGTTTTGCCCGATTTCTGTAAATCAGTTGAGGGATTTAACGAGATGATTATTCTCACTCTTGATAATTCCCATTCCTACAGCATTTACTATAAGAAAGCAACTGATAGTGAATATACAAAGCTTGACGATGAGCTTATTATTGAAGGCGAAGAAACAACCGAAGCATATATTCTTGGTATTTCTGCAGGAAAATATGACGTTAAGGTTGAATTTGAAGGCAAGACAACTGAGGATCAGGGACACCATATTTTTGAAGGTATTGAAGTTTATGCCCAAGATAGATCGGGTTACGCTCATTTCGGCGCAACCGAAGGCGTAGGAGCTTATAACAACGATGGTACTCTCAAAGAGGGAACAAAGGTAATCTACGTTACCAATGAAAATAAGAATACTGTTACTTGCGAAATAAACGGCACAGTATACACAGGTCTTGTAAATATTCTTCAGGCGCAATACAATTCCGATACGCCTATGCTTGTTCGCATCATCGGCAAGATTACAACTAACCAATGGAATTACAAAAACGTTGAACCCCGACTTTACGATAATTCTAATGCAACAGATGATTTCTTTGTAAATACTTTTTCAACCGAATACGGTGAGAACCTCGCTAATCTTAATGTAACATTAAAAGGTAACGATGGTGGTAACAGTACATATATTTATAAAACTACTCCCGAAGGTCTTAGTGATGTGAGAATTAAGAAAAGTGGTAAAGGTAAACCCGCAACATACAAAGGAACTGATTTTCCCGACCTTAAGGGTAAGAGTGTTTATGACGATGATTGCTACTACAATATGCTTGAAGTGAGTGGCGTTAAGAACGTTACTATTGAAGGTGTTGGAGAGGACGCAGAAATCTTCCAATTCGGAATTGGTTTTGAAAAATCCAATAATATTGAAATTAAAAACCTCACTTTTACTGATTATCCCGAAGATGCCCTTAACTTTTTAGGTGATGGCAGATCGAATATTGCCAATTATAGCAGATATTGGGTACATAATTGTACTTTTAACCGTGGCTATAACGCGTGGGATATTTCAGGTGAACGCGATAAGTATGCAGGAGATGGTTCTATAGACTTCAATAATGTATCAAACCTTACACTTGCATATAATGTTTTTAACAACAGTAAGAAATCAATGCTCTTTGGAAGTGGCGACGAAGAGGCATGCATGAATATGACTATGCATCATAATCATTTCTATAAAGTTGAATCACGTTTGCCCCTCGGTAGAAATGTTAATATTCACTCCTTTAATAACTATTTTGAGGAATGTGGTAACTGTCATGATTTGAGAGTGAATTCCTATATCTTTAGTGAAGCTAACTATTTTAAATCATCAAGCAGACCGTTCATTCTTGATTCAAGCTATGCAAAATCATTTGGTGATAAATTCATTTCGTCAAGTAATAGCGGTGCAACCATTGTTACAGATAGAACAAAGACAATCAATGGTACTTGCAAGCCCAACAGTTCAACTAATCTTATAAATTTTGATACTAATAGTGATCTTTTCTATTACGATAACGTAAATAAAAAGACAGATGTTAGCATTATGCTTGGTGCAGAGGATGTTCCCGAATTTGTTACAAAATACGCTGGTGCAGGCAATTTTGAATTATTAGTAACAGAATAGTAAAATTAATTAGAAACGGGAAAATGCGCTTGTATTTTCCCGTTTTGTGTGATATAATAAACAAAAAAAGATAAAGGATATTGATATGGGAAAGAAACTACTTAGATTGTCGGGAATATCAGCTATTATTTCCGCTTTAATATTCGGATTTAACTATTATTTCTTTCATTTTGTAACAGATGAAGGATTTACATTCGTATTTCATGAGGAAGCAGGTAAGCCTTTCGTTGCGGACCTTATAGGACAACTTGGCGTGCATTTTTTGTTTTTGTCACTCGCATCACTCCTCGTTGCATTAATATGCTTTCCTAAGAAAGAAAAATAATCAGAAAGGTAAGGTACAAATATGAGCAGAAGATTTAGAATGACTACCGCGCTTGATGTGGATGACGTTTTGCTTGAATGTGTGCCATATGCTATAAAATTAGCAAACGAAAAATATAATTTTGATCCTCCGCTTACTATATACGAGGTTGACCGTTGGGGAAAACTCGGAACACGTGCAGACGTTATATTTGAATTTTTTACTGAGGAATTCTTCAGAACTCAACCGGTAATTGAGGGCGCAAAGGAATTTGTTCGCAAGCTTTCACAGATGACAGAAGTATTTATTTGTACGTCTGTTTATCCCCAGTTTATGAGCATTCGCGCTGAAGTAATTATGCGCGAATTTCCTGAAATTCCTCCCGAAAATATCTATATGGGAACGCGAAAAGACAAACTGAATGTTGATATCCTTTTCGATGATGGTATGCATAACGTTATAAAATCCAATGCTGCATATCCAATTTTGATGCGCCGTCCTTGGAACCAGAGTGCCACAGGAATGCTTGCAGTTAATAACTATGACGAGTTTTTAAAGCTTGTTGAGGTAATCAGCACCAGTTATTCAATGGTAAAAGATGACTATAAGAATCCCTCCATTGTTGCTTTAGTTGGCCCTTCGGGCTCGGGTAAGAGTGAGATTGCTAAAAGATTACTTGAAAAAGAGCCAAGATTTGAAAAGCTTTTGAGTTATACGACTATTGACCCCACGTCAAATACCAAAAATGATTGGTACAGTTATGTTGATAAAAATGAATTTTTTAAAATGATTGATAATAATGAGCTTTTTCAGTCCACTATGTATGCAGGACACGGCTTTGGCTCAAAAAAGAGCGACGTAGACGCCCATATTTGCGAAGGAAAGACAGTTTTGGCTATTATGGATATATGTGGCGCTATGTCTTTAAAAACGCATTATAAAGATGTTGTAACAGTTTATATCAAACGAGATAAACGTGAGCTTTTGAAATCAATTCTCGATAAGAATAGCACAAACGAAGATAAGGTTAATCGCATTATCTCAATTGACGATGAAAGACGAAATGAAGAAATATGTGATTACGTTGTTGAAAATACAGGAGATATTGAAGCCGCAACTGATAAAATACTTGAACTTTTATTTTAAAAAGAAAAATCCTGACCATCGGTCAGGATTTTTTATATGTATTATTTTGTGCGCATTTTTGCAATTTTGCTTGCGATTATTGGGGAAAGCTTCTTTTCTGCAACTATAACACTAAGTGAAATAAGCGCAGCAACAATGATTCCACCGTAAACATCAGTCGGGAAGTGCACACCAACATAAAGACGGGAAAGACCCATCAAAAATGCAAGGATAACAGTAACTATACCAAGCTTTTTATGTTGAGATAAAACGGTGAAAGCTACTGCCATAGCTGAAACTGTATGTCCCGAGGGGAATGAATAAGATTTTGGAATGTGAATGATATCTGCAAGATCACTAACAAGTTCAGGATATGTAGCATACGGACGAGCTCTAGCAATTAAGTTTTTAAGAACAATATTGTTCACAACAAGCATTACAAGTAAGGTTGCAAGAACCATAATTCCACATTTTCTTGTTTTTTTAGGAACAAGCAAAATCAAGCCCATAATAATCCAAATTATGCCGTCATCACCAAGTGTGGTGTAAAATGGCACTACTACATTTAAAAAGTCACAGCGTATGTGGTCTTTGATGAAAAATAGTATTTGAAAGTCGAATTTCCAAAGTAGAAGACCAAATAAAATTGCACAAATTGACGCTAAAATTGTCAACAAAAGATTGCGTTTTGAATTAATTTTTATCATTATAAATCTCCTTATTTAAAAAAATCTATGAGCTCAGAGGGGGAGGTAATAATCTCTTCTGCACCGGTCATAATAAGCTTTGCCTTTGAAACATATCCCCAGGAAACGGAGAGACAATCCATCTCTGCATTTTTTGCGGTTAACAAATCAATATCGCTATCTCCTATGAGCATACATTCGTAGTGAGAAACGCCAAGAGCCTCAACCACTTCAAGTGCTACCTTAGGATCGGGTTTTGCAGGAATGCCCCCAACTGTGCCACGAGCAATTTCGCATATACCCTCAGGCAAGAGCTGACTAACAAGATTTTTTACATATTCATCTTGCTTATTTGAAAGCACGGCAATTTTATAATACTTTGAAAGCATTAATATTGCTTCGTCCATTCCGTCATAAAGGGATGTAGTATTCATATAGGTTTTTGAATACATTTCGTTATAAATTTCAAGTGCTTTATCAACAAGACCATCATCGGATAATCTTGCTTCCTTTGGCAGGGATTCCGCAATCAAGTGGCGCGGACCTTGTCCGATATGGGTTCTTATTTCTTCAGTTGTGAGTGTGGGGAGGGAAAGTTGCTCTAATGTCATATTAACCGCTTCTGCTATAGCGGGAATTGTATCCGCAAGAGTTCCATCCAAATCAAAAATCAATGCTTTGATATAAGATCTCATAAAAATCCTTTCAAAAGTATTTATCTAATTATAATTATACCATATTATGAACAATATGTCAAATTAATTTTTTGTCATATAATACAAAAAAACATCTAAAAAAAGCAAAAATTCCGTAAAAATAACTATATATTATTGAAGAAAAAAATGTTATAATATATTGGTTAACTTTTTATTATTATATGGAGGCACAAAGTGGTAAGAGAAGATTTAAGAAATATAGCTATTATCGCGCACGTTGACCATGGTAAAACAACGCTTGTTGACCAACTTTTGAAGCAGGGGGGTATCTACCGTGAAAATCAGGCAACTGAAGAGAGAGTAATGGACTCAAACGATCTTGAGCGTGAAAGAGGCATTACAATTCTTGCAAAGAATACTGCGGTTAGTTATAATGGCGTAAAGATAAACATTATTGACACTCCTGGACACGCTGACTTCGGTGGTGAGGTTGAGCGTATTCTTAAAATGGTAAATGGCGTTATTTTGCTTGTTGATGCAGCAGAGGGACCTATGCCCCAGACTCGTTTCGTTTTGCAGAGAGCGCTTGAACTTAATCATAGAGTAATCGTTGTTGTTAATAAAATAGACAAGCCCGATGCACGTATTTCAGAGGTTATTGACGAGGTTCTTGAACTTCTTATAGACCTTGGTGCAAATGACGAGCAGCTTGATAGTCCTATGCTTTTCTGTTCAGGTAGAGCAGGTACTGCAAGTGAGGATATGGACGTGCAGGGAACTGACCTTAAACCCTTGTTTAATAAAATTCTTGATTATATTCCTGCGCCCGAGGGTGATGATGAAGGCGACCTTCAGTTGCTTATCTCATCAATCGACTATAACGATTTCGTAGGACGTATTGGTATTGGTCGTGTTGAACGTGGTACAATCAAACAAGGTCAGGAGGTTATGATTTCTAACTTCCACTCTAAAGCAGCACCCAAGAGAGCGAAAATCGTTTCTCTTTATCAAATAAACGGTCTTGGCAGAGTTCAGGTAGAAAACGCAAAAATCGGCGACATTGTTTGCTTCTCTGGAGCCGAGAATATCACAATCGGTGATACAATCACGTCAACAACTTGCATCGAGCCACTTGAATTTGTTAAGGTTAGTGAACCTACAATGGAAATGACATTTGCTGTTAACGATAGCCCACTTGCAGGTCAAGAAGGTAAATTCGTTACATCTCGTCAGATTCGCGACCGTCTTTACCGCGAGCTTCTTAAAGACGTATCCTTGCGCGTTAGCGACGGTGATACAACCGACTCCTTTAAGGTTGCGGGTAGAGGTGAAATGCACCTTTCAATACTTATTGAAAATATGAGACGTGAGGGCTTTGAGCTTATGTGCTCCAACCCCAGAGTTCTTTATAAAGAGATTGACGGCGTAAAGTGTGAGCCGATGGAAAGAGTAACTCTTGACGTGCCAACAGATTATGTTGGATCGGTAATTGAGAAACTCGGCAGACGTAAGGGCGACCTTATTGAGATGCTTCCTCTTGGAAACAGAATGAGAGTTGAATATTCAATTCCTTCACGTTGTCTTTTCGGATATCGCTCCGAATTTTTGACCGACACACGTGGCGAAGGTCTTATCAATACACTCTTTGACGGCTATCAGCCATACAAGGGTGAGGTTACAATGAGATTTACAGGTTGTCTTATCGCTTCTGAAAACGGTGAAACAACAAGATACGGTCTTTTCAATACACAGGAAAGAGGACGACTTTTCGTTGGACCTCAAACCAAGGTTTATGAGGGTATGATTATCGGTGAAAATCCCAAGAATGATGATATTGCAGTTAACCCCTGTAAAGAAAAGCATCTCACTGCAATTCGTTCAACAGGTGCAGACGAAAAGCTCCTTTTGACTCCTCCTCAGATTTTCTCACTTGAAGAAGCAATTGAGTATATTAATGACGATGAGCTTATCGAGGTAACACCTAAATCAATTAGACTTCGCAAAAAGATTCTCAATACAGAGCTTCGTATGAAGGCACAGATGAGAGCAAGACGCGGAATTATTGATATTAAATAATAGAAAAAGCACGGCATTGCCGTGCTTTTTGTTATATAGGTATCTCCACTGCTTCGCCGTAGGGAAGCGAATAGATAAGAATACTGTCAGGTGCTTTTCCAAGAAATCTTTCGATAGCCATAGCATAGTATTCAAGCTGTTTCCCGTGGCGCTCTTTCATTTTTTGAATGACAAGAGCTTCGTCCTTTAATTCTTCGGGAGTAAGATAATCGGTCTTATAATCGCAAAGAATTATATTGCTGTTTTCGTCCTCAAAGAACAGGTCGATAACACCTTGAACAAGAATTTCTTCTTCAACAATCTCATTTTTAAATTCCTCATTTTGAGTGAAATGAGATGCAGGGAGCAAAATATTAAATCTCTGTTCTCGATACGTTTTTTTCGCGTTTTTGAGAATCTTATAGAACTCACTTTCAAAGAACTTTTCAATTTGCTTCAAGTTAATCAATTCTGCAACCTGTTGAGCAATAAATTTCTTATCCACAAGGCGTGAAAGCTCTGCTTTTGCTCCATTTTTTTCTGCATTATTGAAATCGCAGAACTGCAAGAACAAGTGAGTTGCAGTACCTTTATCTGCGCTTGTTATCTTTGATTTGCTTTCAAAAAATTCTTCAATTTCAAGGATTTTTACCTCATCAAAACTTTCAAGCGTTGCCGCATCGTCGTCTATATCATCAAGAACTGTTGGCGTCAATTTTGAAACTGATAACTTTGCCGGGAGCTTATTAAGATGTGAGTGAGGATAAACAAAGTCCAATCTCTCTTTGATGATTTCTATTTGCTTATCGGTGATAATTTCGTCAGAGATATTTTCGGCATCATCTTCGACATAAGATGCACAGTTAATGCTAACACCGTCCTTTTCAAGAGCCGTGAATGTAAAGCTATCTCCGTCCCCAAGAGGATATATAGCTGCAAGTATCATTGAAAGCCAATTTTTGCACTTTTTGAGCTTAAAATCACTTGCAAAGGTTGAGGCAAGAGATGAATTTTCGTCAAGCTTTTCAAGTCGTGAGCGAGTGTGCGCGGTGATATAAAGGCGCTCTCTTGCACGAGTTAGGGCAACGTAGAGAATTCTCATTTCTTCTTCAGTTTGCGCATTTGCAATTTCAAGAGCTACTGCCTCGCGCATGGGAGTATTAAGTCGAGCCATTCCGCCCTCATAAGCAAGTTTTAAGCCAATTCCTGCGCGCGAATGATAGAGAAGATTTGGTTTCGTATCCTCCATACTGAAAGCACTTTGAGTATTACAAATAAAACAAACCGGGAATTCAAGACCCTTTGATTTGTGCGCTGTTATCATCTGCACAGCATTGGTGTCTGCATCTTCATAAGTGAGAGAGGGCACTTTTTTATTTTCAATCAATTCATTGATATATGAAATAAAGTTATTTAAGCCCTTAAACGAGCCCGACTCAAATCTTCTTGCCATTTCATAAAGACGAGTGAGGTTTTGTGGATTAACTCCGTCCAAAGACATTATTGAAAGGTCGCGATAGATATGATTTAAGAGTTTATCTATCGGCATTGATGTGGCAAGTGAACGATATGTGGTGAGTTTGTCTATAAAATAATGATTTTTTGAGGTTATATCTTGGATATCACCATTATAATCTCTCAATGCCTCAAACAATGACATTTTGGACTCTGCGCTACTTCTGATGGTGATAAGCTCGTCCATCGTATATGCAAAAATGGGTGAGTATAATGTAGCCGCAAGGGGAATATCTCTGTGAGGATTGTCAATGCTTGAAAGCAAAGAAAGAACCAAAAGTACATCGGGAGTTTCAAAAAGGTCATATTTTGAGTTATCCGAGCAGGGAATATTGAGCACCCCAAGAGCGCGTGTAATATCACCTGCAGGTGTTGTTGAGCGCATTAGAATTGCTATATCGCGTGGCTCAATTTTTGTGCCGTCCGCCTTATATTCATATTTGATAAGGCGTTGTATCTCATTGGCAATCCAAATTGCCTCGGGATTAATATCATTTTTTTCGTCATCTTCGTTATCTTCGTCTTCTTTTGCCGATTCGTCTGCAGTGATTACAGTAACGTTTACTTTAGGAGAGGGCAGAGAGCGTCCCTCCTCAACCTTTGAGAAAATTAAATCATCATCGGGCGTATATTCAATGCTCTCACCACAGTGTCCAAAAAGAAATGAAAATATTTTATTAGTAAACTTAATAACATTTTCATCACAACGGAAGTTGTTGGACATGAATATTAGTGCGCTATCTGAATTTTGCGCATCGTCAAGATGAGGAAAACTTTTTTTGTAACTTGCAAAAACGTCAGTATCTGCTCCACGGAAACTATAGATACTCTGCTTGATATCACCAACCATAAATCTATTGTTGGGTTTTGAAATGAGTGTAAAAATTCTATCTTGCATCGCATCAACGTCTTGATATTCATCAATGTAAATCTCGTCAAATTGTTCACGATATGCAAGTGCAATATCACTTGGCTCGCCACAATCATCCGTCAATAATTGATAGGCAAATCGTCTTATATCATCAAAATCGAATGCTTTGCGCTTAATTTTTTCTTGTAACACTTCTTTTTCAAATTCGGTGAGAACTGAATAAAGTGAATGCAAAATATCTGCGGTTTTATGCATTGTTTCTTTGATATCCTGCTCATCAAATGAAAAGTATTTTTCATTTATTGATTTGATAAATGCAGTTTCTTCATCTCTCAATGCCTTAGCAGAGATGATTTCTTCAGTATGAAATTCCTTTTTAAGTGTGCCAAGTCGTTGTTTGTTGAAAGAAAGTGAATGCTCGCGAGCAAGAGTATAGTTTTTTTGCTTTAATAACTCAAACAACTTTGCCAAAAATTCTTTTTCATAGGCAAAAACTGAAAGATAAGCCATGGATGCTTTCTCGTTTGCAGAGATAATGTCACAACAACGAGAGCATGCCTTGTAGTAATTGCTTACGCCATTTAATAAATATTGATAAATAATTCTGCCTTGTCTGCTTTCAAAAAATTCACCGTCTGCTTCATTTTTTAACTCATTAGCAAAGTTCAAAATTGCATTTGTGCCTTCAGTTTTTGAACAAAGCTTGTTTTCAAGCACCAAAAAGATGTCAGAGAGAGTATCACTCTGTTTAGCAGAGGTAAAGTTTTCAACAAATGATAAAAATCCATCATCGTTTTGAGCATTAGTATCATAATGCTTTTCGATAACATCATCCATTACGGATTTGCGAAGTAAAGCCATTTCACCCTCATCTGCAAGACGGAAATTTGAGGGAAGACCAAGTCGTTGGAAATTAGAACGAACTATATCGAGATAAAACGAGTCAATAGTACAAATATGCGCACTTTCAAGTAATACAAGTTGCTTTGAAAGATACTGACTCGTTGGATTTTTTGTAAGTTCGTCTGAAATGGCGTTTGATATTTTACGTTTAAGGTCAGCTGCTGAAAGACGGGTAAAGGTAACTATAAGCATTTTTGAAATGTTTGCAGGATTATTCTCGTCAGTCAATTTTTTGACTATTCTTTCAGTAAGAGTTGCAGTTTTACCTGAACCTGCAGCGGCGGAAATAAGCAGAGTTTTGCCACGAGTGTCTATGGCTTGTTTTTGTTTGGGTGTCCAATTTTTACTCATATTTCCACCTCCTTATATCTTGCTTTTGCAGACTGATGCACGACATACTGCCTTCATTTTACAATAACGACAGGGTGCCTGCTCGCCTTGTCGAAGAGGAATCGCATTTGCCTTGCCACCCATCAAGCTTTCTGCCACGCGAACAATGGTTTCTGAAAGCATAGCATATATTTCATCAAATCCATCATTATTAACAAGGGATTTACCAACGTATTCGCCGTCCTCGTTGGACTTGAATTTTGAAACGATTTTTGGGTCAAGATTGTGGTTTATTGCTTGAATAATCTCGGGATCATTAGAAATTAAACCACTTCTTGAAAATTCATTTTGAATAAGTTCTTCAATACTATTACCATCGCAGAATTTATCAACTGAAACGGTTGGTGCATTGGATGAAAGGTACTGAATTCCTGCGGGCAAAAGTTGACCTCCATCATCGCAACCGAATTCTGATTTTGTTTTCTCGGTTTGCGCACGACAAATAGAGAAGAGATATATAAGAAGCTGTGTGTTAAGACCATCTTTTAGGTCATCAAACGAGAACTCCTTACTTCCTGTCTTATAGTCAACAACACGGATATATACATTTCCATCCTTTTTATATGTATCAACTCTGTCGGCAATTCCTCTCAGAGTAACTACGCTTCCGTCCTTGAGTTTAAATTCAAGGGCATTTATGCCGTCATCACCCATTCCAACCTTGAGTTCAAAATATGAAGGGTAGAAATCACTTGCCTTGAATTCATTTATAAGGTTTTTAGCAATCATGAATGAGAGCTTGTTTAAACGCAAAAACAGATGCTTTGTTCTGTTAGAAAGTGCATAATCTTCACCAAGAAGTTCCAAAAGATAATTACGAACATTCTTTTGAAGAATTTGGTCGATTTCTTCATCAGTTAAGGTGAGATTTATCTTTCCATCAGAGGTGATATCTTTCATAAACATTTCAAGAATGTAGTGTATGAACGTACCGATATCGTTAAGCTGGAAAACTGCCTTTTTACTTTCACGAAGTCCCAAAACGTATGAACAGTAATAATCAAATCCACACAGAACATACTTTTCAAGACGTGATTGAGTAAGTGAGAGGCGTTTACCAAAAAGATTATTTACAATTTCAGGTGAAATCGAACAATGCTTTTGAGCAAGAGGAATACTTAATTTTTTCTCAAAGCCATCAGAGTCCTCACGAGTGGTGATTATTTCTTTAAACTCATTGGAATTTTTATAGCTTTTAGTTTTAGCATACACTTCCTTGGCAATCTCAATATTCCATACTTTGTCAAATGGAGAGAGTGTACTTTCTTTTATTTGCGATATTGAGGGGAAGAGCTTTTTAACTCTTTCAATAGTAATTGATTGTCTTTGTGAAGCGCCATCGGATGAAAGAGAACTTGAAGTGAGAATTAATTTTTCACTTGGTACTGAGAGTGCGCGATAAACGAAGAATAACTCTTCAGAGGTTTTTATACTTGTATCTGCAGAGAGTGTAATATCAAGTTCTTTGAGTAATTCCTTATCACTATCGGTAAATATGCCGTTGTCCTTAACTGAGGCAGGGAATTCACCCTCGTTAAGCCCCATTATTATGGCACATTTTATATTATCTGCACGAAGCATTGAAGCAGAGCCAATAGTTACCTCGTCAACTGAGGTGGGAATAGTTCCAATGTCGCTTTGTGAAAACATAAGAGAGAGCGCACAAGAGAATTCTTCAAAAGAAAATTCTTTATCCCCGAAAACTGTAGCTAGGTCATAAAGGATATTAAGTGTTAATGTGTAGAGCTTCATATCCTCGTCAGCAGCTTTTTTGTTTCCACGTTCAAGATAGTTATTGCAGCTTATTCTAACCTTTTCAGTTATTTTGGAATCTTTTAAAAATTCGATAGTTGCTCGACACATTTCTTTTACGTTGATGGAAGCGTCAAGCATAGCAAAATAGCGTGAAAGAGGGGAAGTGATGGCATCTTTTACTGCATTTGCGGTAACAAGAATTTTTTCACCGCGCGCAGTCAAACGTGCCGAATACCCATCGGGATTCATAGTCCATTTGCCATCAAAGAATTTGTTCCCGTTGATATTCCAAGTGCTAATATAGTCCTCAAATATGTCAATTTCAAACGGATCTATGTCACAGTAACCGGATTTGAGGTGAGCAATAACGCTCTCACCCCTCCAGTTGCTTTCTTTGATTTTTAATGCACTAAATATGAATTTGGTAAGTGGTTTTACCATAAGGTCGGTCTTTTCACTCATAAAATAAGGAATACCGAATTTATCAAGTGTTGTATCAATAATTCCGCGATATTTTTCTGCATCGCGAAGTATAATTGCTATTTCATTATAGCGTATGCCATTTTTTGTGGCATTTCTAATTTCACTTGCAACGGTTTCTGCCTCAGAATAAGGAGTTTCACAAAGATAAGTCGATATGTCACTAACCTTATTTTCCTTATAACAGTCCGCCTCAAAATTCCAAATATTTGCTTGCAAATATTGAAGCTCTCGTGAGCGTGTTTTGTGTGTTTCGGTTAAAAATACCTCATCAAAATCCTTTTGATCAAGATGCTTTTTTAACCCTGCAACAGTTTGTTTTACGCTTTCAAGATGAATTGAGTGATCATTTGGAGAGGGAATGGGCAAAGTTATATAAAGCTCATCACAAAGCTCGTTTATTTTTGCAATGAGCTCAAATTCTTGCTTGGTAAAGCCCGCAAACGAGTCAAGATAAACGCTTGCGCCTTTAAAAAAGCTATTTTGATCAAGTATCTCAAGTGCTTTTGAAATGTCATCAGCACTATCAGAGAAATGCTCGTTAAGTTGGCTTGAATAGGCAGAGTATATCAAGGATATATCGCGAAGCTTTTTGTAAATAGATGAACTTTTATCTATATTGTCACAGGTGGAGTCAAGCTTTTGGGGAGTTACACAATATGCCTTGAGTTCCTGTGTTGCAGATAACATCTTTTGTGTAAGAGAAAAATCGGAGACGTCAGTTGCGCTATATTCTTCGAGCATAGGAGAAAGCTCACGCAAGGTGTTCCACATAATAAGGGACTTTATGGGTTTAGTTGCAAAATTATATGAAAGACCACCGTAAGTTCTAAAAATTCTGTTGCAAAGACGCGAAAAATTAAGCACCTCAACATTAAGTTGAGCAGAAGCAGGAAAAAGAGAAACAATTTTTCGTTCAACGGCAACTGTTTCTTGCTCGGGAACAATAAAAAACGCCTTTTTACCTTGCTTTATATCACTTTCAAGATACTTTAAAAGGACGGTTGTTTTGCCAGAGCCAATCGGACCATAAACAAAATGTAGCATATTAGTTCTCCTTTTCTTCAAGAATTAAAAGATTTCTCTTTATAGTGTTTTTGCCTCGCCAAGAATATGCGCGCATAGAGAATTGTTCGTCACTCATCTCGTCTATTGTTGTGCTGTTTAGATATGGAGTGCGTTCATTTTTAAAGAAATCAACATTGGTATATATGGTGCCATTTTTGATGGCATTTTTAGTGTGGGGACAAGCATTTTGACAAATATCACATCCCCAAGCACAATCATGCTTTTTGATAAGTTCGATTTCTTTATCATCCAAATCGCCCTTTTTCTGTGTTATTGATGAGAGGCATTTTGAAATATCCATACCCACAGGACAGGCACAAGAGCAAAGACCACAATCTAAACAATATTCAATACTTGTCGTGTTTGTGTCAAGCAAGGCATCTGTAATTATTTCACCTATAAACACAAAAGAGGAGTATTTTTTTGTAATAAGTAAATGGTTTTTTCCTATAACTCCAAGACCAGCTTTTGAAGCTGATTTTATCTCATTTATTGGTGAATGATCAGTAAATCCTGCGAATTTATTGTTGGGGAATTTCTTTTCAAGTTCACTTATGATATTATCAAAAAGTGAGGCAAAAAATATATGATAATCACGGCTTGTTGCATAGCACGAAATATTACTTTTTTCATTCTCGTGATGTGTAAAATAGGGAACTGCGAAAATAATAACCGAGCCGTTTTTTATTCCTTTTTTCTCTAAAAGATAGGGGCGAGTTATTTCGCACTCATTAAGAGAAATACAAGAAACGAGATCTATATTAAATTTTTCAAGCTCTGATTTAATAAACGCGAACATAATACCCTCCATTTGCTATTTTATATTTTAATTATAAACTAACAATTAAAAAATTTCAAGTAAAAACAGCAAATTTTTTTAATATTTTTTTATTAATAAAAAAATATTAAAATTTTTATTAATATATATCGTGTAAAAAATTGTTCAAAAAAAGTTCACAAATTTAGTATAAAATAAAATTTAACATATTTTTACATGGAGAATTTATGAAATTGACTGATATTTTAATTTGTCCGGTGTGTAAAAACGCGCTTTATAAGGACGAAAAAAGTTATTTTTGTCGTGGTGAAAAAAGGCATTGTTTTGACATTTCGAGTTCAGGATACGTAAATCTCTGTCCCGGCAGACCTACGGGGGGAGATGATAAAAAAGCGGTGCGTTCAAGAACTGATTTTTTGAATCTTGGATATTATCAACCAATAGCCGATAAGGTGTGCGAAATACTTAGTAATTTGAATGATGAATGTACTGTTGTTGATGCAGGCTGTGGTGAGGGTTATTACACCAACCGTATGGCGCAACTTACTGGTGCAAAAATTTACGGATTTGACTTATCTAAAGAGGCGATTATATCCGCTTCCAAAGGTGCAAAAAGACAAGGCATTGCCAATGTGGTTTTTGGCGTAGGTGGAATTTATGAGCTTCCCGTTGCAAACGAGAGCGTAGATGCTATTACAAACATATTTGCACCATGTGCAGAAACAGAGTTTTCACGCATATTAAAACAAGATGGAGTTTTGGTTGTTGTTACCGCAGGAAAAAATCATCTTTATGGTTTGAAGAATGCAATATATGACACCGTTTACACCAATGAGGAACGCGCAGACATGCCCCAAAATATGATTTTGACAGAGAAACATAATGTTTTTTATAAAATCAAACTCGACTCCCCTGAAAGTATTAGAAATCTCTTTTCAATGACACCATACAGTTATAGAACTAGCGAGAAAGATATGAATAAACTTCTTGCGCTGACTTCGCTTGAAACAGAGGTTGAAGTAGATATTTTCGTTTATCGAAAGGATGTGAAAAAATGAGAATCTCACTATGCATACCAATGTATAACGAAAGTTCAATTATTGAGAAAACTGCAAAGGAACTCCATTTATATATGTCCCGAAATTTTGGTGATGATTATGAAATAATCTTTGCTGATGACGGCAGCCGTGATGGTTCTGCAGATATAGTAAATAATCTAAATTTACCCAACGTAAAAGTTGTTGGATATCCTCAAAATCAAGGCAAGGGATGTGCCGTGCGACACGGGGTTATGGCTTCATGCGGTGATATTGTTATTTTCACTGATGCCGATCTTGCATATGGTGTTGACGTGATAGCTGAGGCGGTAAAAATTATCGAAAATGGTGAGCATTCCGTGCTCGTGGCATCTCGCGCAAAGCATGAAGACGGATATGAGGGCTATACTCCTATAAGAAAATTGGCATCAAAAACCTATATCAAAGTTTTGAATCTTTTGGGTGGAATTAAGATTTCAGATGCTCAATGTGGATTTAAAGCGTTTGATGGGGAAGTGGGCAGAAAAATATTTTCCCTTTGCAAAACAAACAATTTTGCTTTTGATCTCGAGGTAATACTTTGGGCGCAAAAATTGAATTTGAAAATTTATGAAATGCCCGCTAAAATAATCAATCACAGAGAGTCGAAAGTCAACGTTTTGAGAGATGCTTTTAGAATGACAAAGGAAATTTTTGTTATAAAACGAAACATTAAAGAAGCAAATTTTTGAAAATTCGCCCTTTTATTATAAATATATTAAAATATTTCAATTTAACCCTTGCAATTTTAATCATATTGTGGTAATATTACCTTAATAATACAAAAATGTTATACGGAGGCACGTATGAAATTAGAATGGATACTCTTGGCGTTCTTTTTGATATCAATGGTCAGAAATGTTGCCAAGTCACTTCGCAACCCAATGCTTAAGAACATTTTGCGACTTATAAGCATACTTGTTGCATTTATAATTACTTTCACATTGCAGATATGTGGACTTTTCCAAAATATTGCAAGTGATTGGATTGGCAAATTGGAGCTTGCATCAAAGGTTCCGGAGTTTGAGGGCGTTATAGCCAATGCGATTGACTTAATTTTGCCTTTCCTCACAACCTTTTTATCACCGTTGATTTTCGTGGTTGCTTTTGGAATTATCTTGTTGATTTTGAAGATTGTTCACGTGAATCTTACTTACAAGTATATCGTTAAGAGAAAACGCAGAAAAGAAATTAGAGCGTTGAAGCAGGCTCTTAGAGAAGAGAAGTTGATGCTTAAACAAGCTCTTACTGAGAATGAAGAAAAATTCTTGTCAGTTATTAATGAAATGTCTGTTAACTATCCCGAAATAGATTCTTATGAATACGATAATCTTGATGAAAACGAAATCGAGAGATTGGTTGAGCAGAGAATTAAGCTTGAGAAAAAGAAGAAAAAGAAAGAAGGCTTATTTAAAGAAAGCAGTGAACGTAAGGCAATTTCTGTAATTTGTGGTGTTGTTTGCGGATTCCTTCTTTTTGGTATTGGTTGGATGGGCTTCTTCTACACTATGGACGTTCTCTCTAACGTTACTGACGGCATTAAAGAAACAAATGCTAGTGACACAAAGATATACCAGATGGTAGAAATGGTTGACGAGCATCTTGTTACACCCTATGAAGAAAGCTTCGTGTATAAGCTTTATGACAGTATGGCAATGATTGATTTGCTTAACGAGACTGTTAGAGTGGGTGGCAAGCTTGAAGTGGATGGAAAAATTCTTTATGCCGACGACATTATGAGAGATCAAATGATGCGTGCCGTTAGACTCGCTTGTGAAATCACATCGGGCAAATCAGAACAAGAACATATTGGAGGGGATATAGAAGCCATTATAGAAAATCCCGTTACCGTTTCACTCTTGGCAGATTTGCTTGTAAATCTTGTAGAAAGAGTTGATGTTCCAGAGGCCGATCCCAGTAATCCTTTGAACTCCATATATGGTAGTATTCTTGGTAACTATAAAGGAGAAGACGGTAGAGATACAATACTTCAAGACATGGGTGTCTTGACAGATATAGTAGTTATTTCTGCTCAAAACAAATTATTGGCAAAGGTAATTTCCGATACATCTATTCTTGGTTCTTTGATAACTGAAAAAGATTTGATTAAGGAATATGCTGCAGTTCTTTCACACCTTTCATTCTTTGGTCCTACTATGGAAGGCGCATTTACACTTGGTGTTGATTATCTTGGATCAATCCTTATGCCTGCCGATAGCCAAGCGGGTTATGAAATGTTTGTGAATAGTATTGTTTCAGCATTAAATGGCATTGAGGCAATGTCTGCAGATGAAATTAATGCTATTCAAAATGTGTTCAAGGGTGTTGCTCAAAAGGATGATGCGGGCAAGGTTGAATACATTGCATATATCGATCAAAAAATTAGTGATATAAACACTAAGCTTGAGAATCCTGATTTGTCAGATGAAGATAGAGCTGCTTTGGAAACCAAGTTGGCTGAATGGGAAGAGTTGAGAGCTCCTTTCAATGAAGAAGCTTCTGAATTTAGCATCTATGACTACATTATGGACCTCACATATTCTTTGAAATTGATGCCTTATAAAGCTAATGATTTTAAGGAACAGTTGACAGATGAAATCGAAAATAAAATTAACGAAATAAAAGAAGAAGCCGAAGTCAAAATTGAAGAATTGAAAAACGAACTAAAGGCTTTACCATACTATCGCATATACGAATTAGAAGAAAAGCAAAAATCTGAAGGCTTATCTGATGAAGAATTACTTGAGTTGGCAGAACTTACTAAAGACTTAACTCAAGAAGAAATAGATAGCATGAAACATGGTTTTGAAGAAAAACAAAAAGAAATCGAAACATATCTTGATACACGTAAAGAGCAACTTGTAGAAGAAATGGAAACTAAAATTGAACAAGTTGTATCAGAATTCAAAACTGAAGCAGAGGAAATAACTAAAGAACTTCAAGTTAGATTCTCTGGCATCGGAGCATTTATCAAATACTTTATGATTTGGAATAATGTTCAAAAGCCTTTCATGATTGCAAATGAAGACACATCGCTTGCTTGTATGGCATTAGTGATTGATGGCAAAATCTATATGTGCAATACTGATTTTGTAAATCTTGAAACACTTATTGACGTTTTCCTTGGCGATGATACCTTGGGTGGTTTCTTGGGCGGTGAGACTACACCTGAAGGAGGAGAAGATATTCCCGAAGGCGGAGGACAGACCCCCGAAGGTGGAGAACAGATTCCCGAAGGCGAAGAAAATCCTGTTCAATATAACGCCGAAAACGGTAGCGAAGGTGACGAGGGCAGTGGTGATGATACAGGAGATGAAGGCGATTTAGACATTGATGTTGCAATTCCTGACTTCGAAATTCCCGAAGTTGATCTTGATAGTTATATTAATCAAATTCCTGAGGCTTTGACTGGATTGGTTAAACAGTTGGTTGTTACTGATGAGGCATCTGATAAAGCTTCTCCTTTGACAGATCTTATTGACTATCTTATAACTAGTGCTAACGATGGCAAGAATAATTCAACTGAAATCAATAACGAATGGTTTTACACTACCTTGAATGGATATTGTAATGCTGAGAATAAACCTGAGAAATGCAAAGACTTAGCTAATAGAATCTATCTTGCTTCAAATCCCGAAGCAGAAGGCTACGTTGCTTTTGATTATAAAGGAGCTACTGTAGCTAAAATGAAAGAAACTATGGTCTTTGGTGAAGCTTGGACTACTGAGGCAAAAGAAGCGGACAGTGCAGTGCTTGTTGATATTGTTTTCACAATTGTTGATCTTATTAAAAATATGAGTGGTGGGGAAGCTCTTCCCATTGATGATGTTGTCGATGGAACTGAGGGGGCAGAAGGTACTGAGGGTACTGAAAACACCGAAGGCAACGAAGGTGGAGAACAAACTCCCGAAGGCACAGGATCTTTAGGTGGTATGGATCTTTCTCAAATCGATCAGATTGTTGGTTTGTTGAAGATTCTTGGTACAACTATGGACCAAATGGTGCAAACCACATCACTTGGCAACATTCCTTCTATATTGGTCGAAGGTATTTTGAAAAATCAAATGTTTAGTATGGTAATGACTCCTTCAATGCTTTATGGCGAAAGCGGATATATGACTCAAATTGAAGCTATTAAAGCAAATGAGCTTACCTACGCACAATTTATGGAAAATCTTGCTAATACAGTGATGGATTTGATTGGCAAATTAAATAATAGCAATAACAACCCAGAAGAAACTCCTGGCGTTGAAGAAACACCCGGTGTTGATGAAACACCAAGCGTTGAAGATAACAATAATGAAGAGGAGGCGGCTTAATGAAAAGTTTATTACTTAGATTGCTTTCCTTTATCATTTGTTTAGGTTTGCTTGCAGGTGGTGCAATCCTTTCATTTGTATTAACAATGGAAAATGAAGATCTTATGAAATCTTGGCAAGAAGTTCAAGAAGCTCCTTGGCTTCCTGCTCTTGATAACGATCCGGAGGGAGAACAGACTCCTGAAGGTGGAGAACAAACTCCCGAAGGTGGAGAGCAGACTCCCGAAGGCGGAGAGCAGACTCCCGAAGGTGGAGAGCAGACTCCTGAAGGCGGAGAACAAACTCCCGAAGGAAATGATCCCGTAACAGAATAATGTTAATAAAAAAGAACCGAGAAATTTTCTCGGTTCTTTTGTTTTGTTTAATATTTTATATTATCAATACTCTTGAGCCATTCTGCACTTGAAGCATCACTCGGCATCTTAAGATCTCCTCTTGGAGAAAGACCAACACCAAAAATTTTAGGACCATCAGGCATGGATGAACGCTTGAATTGTTGAGAGAAAAATCTCTTGACAAATGTTCTAAGACAAGATATGAGGGTTTCATTATCATATTTGTTTTCAAACGCTATTTGTGCCACTCTGAAAAGCTTTTCGGGAGAGTAGTGATGAGTGAGCATATTATAAAGGAAGAAATCGTGAAGCTCATATGGACCAACGATATTCTCGGTGATTTGCATGATTTCGCCATTTTCTGCAGGAATAAGCTCGGGACTAATTGGAGTCTTGATTATATCATCAATAACCTCTGCAATAGTCGAATTTTCTCCCGCATAGAATTTAAGTATATGGGGAATGAGTGTTTTGGGAACTCCAGCATTAAGAGAATACATAGAAGTCAAATCTCCACCGTATGTTGTAAATCCAAGTGCAAGCTCGGAAAGGTCACCAGTGCCTATAACAAGTCCGTTTTCGGCATTTGCGATATCCATAAGTATTTGTGCGCGTTCTCTTGCTTGAGCGTTTTCATACACAGTGTCGTGTACATTCAACTCGTGTCCAATGCTCTTGAGATGAAGCGTAAGTGCATCGCGAATGTCTATTTCACGAAGCTCAACTTGAAGTAGATTGGCAAGAGCTATTGCATTTGATTTGGTTCTTTCACTTGTTGCAAAGCAGGGCATTGTTACTGCAATTATATTTTTTGTATCCTTGCCCATAACCTTGAATGCGTGAACAGTTGAAAGAAGTGCAAGTGTGCTGTCAAGGCCACCCGAAACACCGATTATACATTTATCCGTGCAAGCGACACTCATTCTTTGCTTTAAGCCGTAAGCTTGAATTGAACGAACTGTATTGATGTTGCGTGCAAGTTCATTAGCATCGGAGGATACAAATGGATGTGGGTCAATGTAACGAGAAATATTAGTTTCTTCGATTTTAAAATCAAATGGAACATTAACTATATTTCTGTCAATATTAGTTGTAACAGTATTTCTTCTTCTGCGCTCTAATGAAAGCTTTTCAAGGTCAACGTCGGCAGTTATGAATTTTCCTTTTGAATAGTCAAAGGGAACTCTCTCAGAAATAACAGAACCATTTTCTGCGATAATGCTATGACCTGAGCAAACCATATCTGTGGTTGATTCACCCTCACCACAGTTTGCATATATATATGCCGAAACTGTCTTTGCAGATTGGGAAGAAACAAGGGTTCTGCGATATTCATCCTTTGCAACTATTTCGTTTGACGCGGAAAGGTTAGCAAGCAAAGTAGCGCCTGCAAGAGAGAGCATATTTGATGGAGGAGTATTTACCCAAATATCCTCACAAATTTCAACTCCCACCTTAAGCAAAGGCATTGTGTTGCAAGAGAAAAGAATATTTCTGCCAAATGGAACAATTTTTCCATTGAATAAGTAGTCAATATTCTCCTCGGGACAAGGAACGAAATATCTGCCCTCATAAAACTCACCATAAGTGGGAAGATTGCTCTTTGCAACAATGCCAAGCAATTCGCCGCCTTTAACAACGGCAGCGCAGTTATATATTTTGTTTTCATAAAACATAGGAAGACCGACGATACTCAGCATATCATATTCTTTTGTCTGCTCAACATAGTGAACAAGCGCTTGATAAGAGCTATCCAAAAGAACGTTTGAGAAGAACATATCAGCACAAGAATATGATGTTATGCAAAGTTCGGGGAAAACAAGCACTTTAACGTGCTGTTCGTTTGCATCCTTTGCAATGCTTATCAATTCATTAACGTTATAGGTGCAATCGGCAACCTTAATTTTGGGAGTCGCGCATGCCACCTTTAAAAAGCCGTGTTTCATTGGATTTAAATCCTTTCAAAAAGTATATCTTTTCTTATTATAAATAAAAAAACAAAAAATTACAATATGATTTTTAAAAAAAGTATAAAATAATGAAAAAATATGATAAAAATTCTTGAAGAACCCATCAAAATGTAGTATAATATCTGCAGAAACTCGAAAGGAAATTAATAATGGTACACCTTATTATAGTTAGACACGGAAATAGCATTGGCAATTTTAAAAGAATATTTATTGGTCAGACTGACTGGGGACTCTCTGAACTTGGGGAAGAACAGGTTAAAAGAACAACTGAATATTTAAAGCAGTTTCATATAGATAAGATTTATTCAAGTGACCTTTGCAGAGCATATAACACTGTTTTACCCACTGCAGAAAATCTTGGACTTGAAATTCATAAAAGAGAAGGGCTTCGCGAAATCTATGCAGGTGAATGGGAGCAAAAACCATTTACTGAGATAGCAGAAAAATTCCCCGAAACTTATTGGATGTTCCAAAATGATATTGGAAATGCACATCCCGATGGGGGAGAGAAGATTTCTGATGTGTTTGATCGTATCAAGAAAACAATCGAAGAAATCCTTGCAGAGAATGATGGAAAAACTGTTCTTATCGGAACTCACGCAACAGTAATTCGAGTTATGAATTGCTTGTGGCATGGCGATGGACTTGACAATTTGCAACAGTATGATTGGGTGTCAAATGCAGCAGTTTGCCATGTTGATTATGAGGACGGAAAGTATAATGTAATTGAGTATGGTCATGACGCTCATCTTGGAGAAATAATCACCCACGTTGGTGTCAAAAAAATGGATTAAAACTAAATAAATATTAAAAAATGTCGATTTTTCATTGTGCAATTTTCACAAAATAAATGAAAAGTCGATATTTTTTATATAAACTATTTACAAATAAAAATTAATGTGATATAATTTAATCAGAAAGAGAAATCTCTTTCATTTAAATACAATTCGAAAGGAATGATACGATGAAAATTACTATTGTTGGCAGACAGATGAACGTTTGGGATTCAACCAAAGAAATGGCTGAAAAGAAACTCGCAAGACTGGACAAATATTTTGGTTCAGAGGCCTCCGCAACAGTAACGTTCAGTTGTAAGCGTGAACGTGATAACGTTGAAATCACGATTCACGGTGCAAACACAATCTTTCGTGCTGAGGTTGATGACATCAGCTTCCAAAACGCAATGGATCGTTGCGTAGAGGCAATTGACCGCCAGATTAGAAAGAACAAAACACGTCTTGAAAAGAGATCTAAAGACGGCGAATTTTATTTCCCAGATTATGGTGAAATTCTTGATGAAGATCCCGAATTCATTGTTAGAACAAAGGAATTCGAACTCTTTCCAATGAGTGTTGAAGAAGCAATTATGCAGATGAACCTTATCGGACATCAGTTCTTTGTATTCTTCAATGATGAAATAGGAAACGTATCCGTAGTTTACACAAGAAAAGACGGAACATATGGACTTATCAATCCAATAATTTATAAATAATACAAACTATCCCCCACCGCGAAAGCGGTGGGTTTTTTATTTTAAAAATCTTAAGAATTTCGTTGACTGAAAAGGAAAAATGTGCTATAATAATAGAGTTAAAATTTTGACAGGAGGTAAACAAAATGGACAAGTACAAAAAGCTATTATCTAACACGTTAATATTGTCAATTGGCACGTTTTCATCGAAGCTTTTGGTCTATTTTTTGATGCCTCTTTATACGGCGATTTTGTCGGCAGAGCAATATGGTACAGCTGACCTTATCACCAACGCGGCAAACCTTTTGATACCGTTTTGTTGCATAGGAATTACTCATGGAGTGTTCCGTTTTTCTGCGGATAATGAAGAGAATCACAAGACGATTTTTTCGTCCGGCGTTAGCGTTTTGCTTTTATCAAGTACGGTTTTCTTGCTTCTTTCTCCATTTGTTTCGTTTATCCCATCTTTTACAAATTACGCTTGGCTTATCGCGTTTTATGTGGTGAGTTCAAACTTCCATACTCTTTGTAAGGAATATATAAGAGCAAAAGGAAGAATGAAATTATATGCCGTTCAAAGCATTCTTGGAACTGCCTTAACGATAGCATTTAATTTGCTTTTCTTAATACCTATGAAGCTTGGTGTTACGGGATATGTTCTTTCTGTGGCGGTTGCAGATGCTCTTGGAACTGTTTTCTTGATTTTTTATGCAAAACTATATAAAGATTTTTCTTTAAAGGCAGTTTCCAAACTCAAAATTAAAGAAATGTTAAAGTATAGTTTACCCATGATGCCTACTACGGTTATTTGGTGGATTACTAACGTTTCCGATAGATTTATGGTTTCTTATATCTGCGATTTCGCCGCAAATGGACTTTATTCTGCGGCATATAAGATACCCACAATTATAGCTTTAGTTGCAGGTGTATTTAACGAAGCGTGGCAGCTTTCTGCTATTTCGGAGTCTAAGGACGAAAGGGAAGTTAGCAATTTTTTTGCAGAGGTGTTTGAAAGATATCAAGCAATACTTTTCTTTGGATGCTCTATGCTTATTCCATTCACTCCACTTGCAACAAGAATATTGTTGAATGAATCCTATTTCAGCGCGTGGTCATTTATGCCCGTGCTATTGTTGGCAACAGTATTTTCTTCTCTTGTAACCTTTATTGGAACTATTTATACTGTTAAAAAGAAAACTACAATGTCTTTAGTAACTGCTGCTGTAGGTGCTGGGATTAACATTGTTTTGAATTTATATTTGATTCCTCGAATGGGAGCACAGGGTGCAGGAATCGCAACTGCTATCAGTTATTTTGCAGTTTTTGTGTTGCGCGCCGTTCATTCAAAATCCTTTATGCCATTTGATTTGAAAGCATATAAACTTGCACTTAATACGCTTATAGTTTTTATTCAAATTGTATTTATGGTATTGGGATTGCCGTTCAATTTTATAGTTCAAGGATTGCTTGTTTTTGCGCTCTTTGTAGTGAATGCTAAAACACTCATTGGTGCTATAAGGGGAATATTAAAAAAATTTATAAAAATCTAAAAAAATACTTGCAATTTATATAAAGTTGTGCTATAATACATGCTGTATGTGTATGTCACATAGATATTATATGGAATAGTCCGCTGCGACGCTCTGCATGAATATTCCGATTTTTAAGGAGGGCCAAACAATGGATTTGATCAAGGCTTTTACAAATGAGCAGCTTAAGAAGGAACTCCCCGAGGTTAACGTTGGTGACACAATTCGCGTTCACAACAAAATCAAAGAGGGAACACGTGAAAGAGTTCAGCTTTTCGAAGGTACAGTTATCGCTAAACACGGCGGCGGTATCTCTGAAACATTCACAGTAAGAAGAGTAGCATATGGTGTTGGTGTTGAAAAGACATTCCCCATCCACTCTCCTAACGTTGAAAAGGTTGATATCATCAGACACGGTAAGGTTAGACGTGCAAAACTTTACTATCTTCGTGATAGAGTTGGTAAGGCGTCTAAGGTTAAGGAAAGAATCTAATTTACAACTTAACGAAAATAAAGAGTGCTTCGGCACTCTTTATTTTTTTTGTTTTTTGTCTTGAAAAACTCAAAAATACGCGTTATAATAGTAAATGCAACCAAAAGTTGCATAATTGAAAACTAAAATGTATGGTAAAAATAATCTTTTTTGATATACTTTGATTACAAAAACATAGCAAAGGAGAATACACATGACACTTGAAACTGCTAATAGATTGTATGAATTAAGAAAAAAGCATAATCTTTCTCAAGAGGAACTTGCAGAAAAGCTTGGCGTATCGCGTCAAGCAGTATCTAAATGGGAGAGAAGTGAAGCAAGTCCTGATACTGATAACCTTATCGCTCTTGCTAAAATTTATGATCTTTCCCTTGATGAGCTTATTTATGGAGAAAAAGAAGAGAGAAGTAACAAAGAAGAAGCAAAAGAAAATTTTGAAGAACCTTCTGTAAGTGAAGAAACTCGAAATAACGAGGAGCTTTACATAGATATTGATGACGGTGAAGATAAGGTGAAAATCGGTTCTAACGGTATTGTTGTTGAAGAGAAAAACGGTAATACTGTTAAAATCAATATCAATGGTAAAATAATGGAAAAAGTATTCAAAAAAATAGAAGATAAAATTGATGATGTTGAAAATGATGACGAACTTTATGAGACCGTATATGCTAACGAAAAAGAACTAAAAAACGGAAATAAATTACATATTAAGATTTCACGCCCAGCAAAGTTCTGGCTTGAGTTCCCGTATGCAGTAATATGTGCTATTTTATACCTTTTATTCGGCTTTTATAACGTTTGCGGCGGTTGGGCATTGTCGTGGATAATTTTTGTAACGATACCCGTTTATTATTCATTCGTTGAAGCGATATATAAGAGAAGATTTAGCGAATTTGCTTATCCCGTTTTTGTTACTTGCGTATATCTCTATCTTGGTATGTATCACGGAAACTGGCATCCATCCTGGCTCCTTTTTGTGACAATAGCCGTATATTATCCTATCGCAAATGCACTTGATAAAAGGATAAGAAAAAGAAAATAGTGTCTAATGAAATGAATTTTGTTCAAAAGCACCGAAAATTATCGGTGCTTTTTGTTTAATATTTTTTGCTTAAATAATATACAAATGATTGACTTTTTTGGGTCAAAATGTTATAATGTTGAGTGGAAATATATAAGTATTTCTTTATTTATATAGAAAGGAGAAATATTTTGAATAACACAAAGAATAACTTTGGTTTTACACACAAAAGCGGAATATTGATGCCCGTTAGCTCTTTACCCGCTAAATACGGCATTGGTGACTTTGGTAAATGCGCTTTTGATTTCGTGGATTTTTTGAGTGAAACTAAACAGACTTGTTGGCAGGTCTTACCGCTTAATCCAACATCTTATGGTGATAGCCCTTATCAATCTCCTGCTGCTTGTGCAGGCAATCCTTATTTCATAGCTCCCGAGCTTCTTTATAAGCAGGGTTTGCTTACAAAGGATGAGCTTGACTCCTACGAGCACGAACAGGGCAAGGTTGACTACGGTTTTCTTTTTAACACTCGCTACGAAATGCTTCGCAAAGCATTTGCTAGATTTACTCCTAATGCCCAATATGATGCATTCTGTGAAAAGACAGCTGCTTGGCTTGAGGACTATGCGCTCTTTATGGCACTCAAGGTACACTACAATTACTGTCAGTGGACTCTTTGGGGAGATGAGCATAAGAACATTGCTTCTGCTCGTCAGCACAAGGGTGAATTTGAGGGTGAGATGAATTTCTGGAAATGGATTCAGTTTGAATTTATGACAGAATGGAAGGCAGTCGTTGAATACGCACACTCAAAAGATATCACAATTATAGGTGATATGCCCATTTACGTTGCACACGATAGTGTTGACGTGTGGAGTGCACCTGAACAATTCTTGCTTGACAGAAATTATAATCCTACAATCGTTGCGGGATGTCCCCCCGATGGATTTTCAGTTGACGGTCAGCTTTGGGGAAATCCCATTTACAATTACGATCTCATGAAAGAACAGGATTATGCTTGGTGGGTAAATCGCGCGAAAGCAAATTTTGATCTTTATGATATTATAAGAATTGACCACTTCCGTGGTTTCGCAAGCTACTATGCAATTCCTGCTGACCATGATACCGCAAGATACGGCACATGGGAAATTGGACCTCGTCTCCCTTTGTTCGAAGCAATTGATAAGGCGTTGCCCGAATCTAAAATTATTGCAGAGGACTTGGGTCTTATTACAGATGATGTAATTGAGCTTCTTGAACAGACAGGTTTTCCTGGAATGAAGATGCTTCACTTCGCATTCTATGATGAAGAAAGTGAGTACCTCCCAAGAAATTATCCCAACGCTAACTGTATTGTATATTCTGCATCTCACGATAGCGATTGTACAGCCACTTGGTATGACAATCTTGTGGGTGAGGCACTCGATAGATTTAGATTGGAATGTCCCAGAAGATTGGATCAAAATCCTATAGAAGCACTTATCGAATTTGCAATGACAAGCCCTGCAAATCTTGCTATGGTTCCACTTCAGGATTATCTTGAATTGCCAAATAGCATTGGTAGAATTAATACTCCTGCGGTTGCAGAAGGCAACTGGACGTATCGCGCAGCTCCGGATTACGCAAGTGAAGATCTTAAGAAAAAGATTCTTGACGTAACTATGAGAACAGGACGCGCGAATAAATAGTCAATAACAAAATTTTAAATAAATATATAAGTGAAAGGAATTTGTTATGAAGAAATCATTAATTAAACGTTTGTCCCTTGTATTACTGATCTGTATGTTGTTCGGTATGCTCGGTACAGCATGCTTCTCAGGATCTGAAGAGGTGGTAGTTCCCGGTGAAGACACCTATGAGAATCTTGACAACACCGATACTTCCGGTCAGATTGATACAGGTGGTATTCAAGGTACTTTTAAGCCTGCAGAAGGTGAACATGATATTCCTACTGAAGAAGGCTACAAAAAAATTACATTTTATTGGACAAATTCATTGTTTAAATCTTGGTCAGAATACGAAGGTTGTGACATTTGGATTTGGTATGATGACGCAGATGGCAGAGGCTACCTAATGGAAGAATGTAGATATGGTGAAAACACATACGGAAAAGTAGTTATAAATGTGCCTGACACTGTAACTGAGGTTGGATTTATCGTTCGTAAGGACTGTTCAGAACCCGGTGGAACAAGCTGGGGAACAGCTTCTAAGGATGGTGGTGATGACCGTTTTGCAATTCTAACAGGAAAAGAAACATACATTTTCCTTAAGAATGGAGACACAAATCAATATGCAAGTGATGATGGAGTGAATTTGGTGAAGATTAAGAAATTTAATGTGGCGGCAATCCAGGATTTCCACACAATTAAGTATAATATTACACCGGGTAGAAAGCTTTCTAATTACCAGCAGATTAGTGCTTGGGATGGAGACAAGAAGCTTACTATTACCAGTGTAAGTTCAATGGGTTCAAATGATACATCTTCTGGTTTGATCTCAATTGAAGAAAAACTTGAGCTCAATAAGATTTATGAGGTTAGAATTGAAGGCTACGGCTCTGTTAATGCCGTTCCTATGGGAATCTTTGATTCTGAAGAATTCAAGAGTAAATATAATTATGAGGGAACAGATCTTGGTTCAACCATTAACGAAGATGGTAGTACAACATTTAAGGTGTGGGCTCCTACCGCTATTGAAGTAAAACTTGATCTTTATGAAAAAGGTAATGAATTTGAAACTGTAGATGGAAAAGAAGTACCCATTGTTGGTACTGCAAATGATGCGTATAATCGCTATAATATGACCCGTGGAGATTATGGTGTTTGGTATATAACAGTTCCCAATACAGGACATGGAACCTACTATACCTACACAGTTACAACAGCTGCAGGTACAGAAACTGCAACTGACCCCTACGGCAAGGCTGCAGGTCTTAATGGTAATAGATCGATGGTAGTTGATCTTAAGCATGAAGAAACAACCCCTGCGGGTTGGATATATGACGATTTTGATCCTACCCTTGGTGGCAAAAAGAATTTCGATTCTTATTCTGACGCTTTCATTTGGGAAGTTCATATACGTGACTTCTCTAACATGCTTGAAAGCTCTCAGTACAAGGGCAAGTACCTTGCATTCACAGAAAGAGGTCTTGTAAATGAAAACAATATCCCCGTTGGTGTTGATTACCTTGTAAACCTTGGTGTAACACACGTTCACCTTCTTCCTTCTTATGACTATGCAACGGTTAAAGAAGAAAATCCTGACAGTGGCTTTAACTGGGGTTATGACCCTAAGAACTATAACGTTCCTGAAGGAAGTTATAGTACTAATCCCTACGATGGTTCTGTAAGAATTAAAGAATATAGAGCAATGGTTCAGGCTCTTCACAATGCAGGCATTGGTGTAATTATGGACGTTGTTTATAACCATACTTTCAGTGCAACTGATAGTAATTTCCAAAAAATCGTTCCGTATTACTACTATAGATATAATTTGAATGGTTCTAATCAGAATGCTTCCGGTTGCGGTAACGATACAGCATCTGAACGTTATATGTTTAGAAAGTATATGGTTGAAAGTGTAAGCTACTGGTTGAATGAATACAACCTTGACGGTTTCCGTTTCGACCTTATGGGTCTTCATGACCTTGAAACAATGAGACAGATCGAAGCAGCAGTTCACGCAGTTAACCCCAATGCAATCATCTACGGCGAAGGTTGGACAATGGGTACTACAACTGACGACAGTGCTCAAGCTAACCAATCCAATATTGCTCAGATTCAACCCACAAACGGTGCTATCGGTTCCGTAGCGGTATTTAACGATGCTATGAGAAACGGTCTTAAGGGTAATAGTGGCTTTGGCGAAATCACAAAGGGTATCCTCAATGGTTCTGCCAACTCCGATAACTTGAACAAGGTGTTGTTCAGTATTATGGGTGGCGATGCAAGTGGTCAGACTTGGAGAGTTTCCAACGGTATGGTTATTAACTATATGAGTGCTCACGATAACTTGGCTCTTTGGGACCAGCTCACATTGACAATGGGTGGTTCTACAGATGCTAAGGCTAAGGCTAACCGCCTCGGTGCAGCAATCCTCTTCGTATCAAAGGGTACACCTTTCGTACAGGCAGGTGAAGAATTCCTTAGAACTAAGCCATTCTATGATAAAAATGGAAATCTTGTTCCTGGTGAATACGATGAAAACAGCTACTCATCTTGTGACGAAACAAACAACCTTAAGTGGGATACACTTTCTCCTACATCAGAAGAATACAAGATGGTACAGTACTATGCAGGTCTTGTAGCAATGAGAAATGCAAATCCGATTTTCTCTAATGTTAATGCCAATATTACTGCAGAGTCATTGGGCAGTGCTGGTTGGGCTGTAACATATAAGATCGGTAATAGTGAGGAGGCTGTGGTGCTTATCAATGCTTCCAGTTCACCTGTAAACTACTCAATGCCTTCCGGTTCTTGGAAGCTTGTTGTCGATGTGGATAGAGCAGGTACTGCAACACTCGCAACTCAAGGTGCTGGTAACGTATCTGTTCCTGAAGGTGGCATCCTCGTTTACGTTAAATAATTAACCTATTGACTCATTTAGAAAATGTTAATAAGGAGAATAATATGAAAAAAATAACTAAAATATTATCCCTTCTTTTAGCTCTTGTATTTGCAATGACTGCATTTGTAGCTTGTGGTGGTGAAACCGTTATTATCGAAGAAGGCGGTAAAGACTACGTACAAATACAGTGGGTTTGGGGACAGGTAGTATTAAAAGAAGAATACGTTGAAAGAGGTTCATATCTTACACCTTGGACTCCCGAAGTAGAGGGAAGAGAGTTTGAAGGCTGGTACAGTATTCCTCTTACTGTTAGAAAATTTAATTTTGAAAAAATGACTGCTGACGAAAGCATGAGAATTTATGCTTTGTTCTCCGGTCGTCCGGTGGATATTGAGACTCAAATGCCTGACTGGTACCTTATTGGTACAGGTAAGGGTGATCTTCTTAAATCAAACTGGTCTCATGAGAAATCAGCACAACATCTTGGATTGTATCCTGATGATGCTGGTATCTATAAGGTTACATTGGAATTGTATTCTGGTGACGCCTTCAAGATGGCTAGAAACTTAGAGTGGTCCGACCCAGACCAGAGAACTATAGAAAACATGAAAGGATATGCTGATGGTTCAGTTAAGGATGATAATGGTAATGTAGTATTCACAGCTGGTGATAACAATAATATTGTTGTTGCTGATGGAATGGATGGTAAGTATGAAATCACATTCGATCCCATTGCTGAAGAATTGAACTTTACTCTTCTTCAAAGTCTTGAAAGCAAACCCGATGACATTCGTTTGATTGGTTCATTTAATGGCTGGTATGAAACATATGGTGAAAATGACTATAAGTTCACAAGTGAAGACAATGTTATTTGGACATACGAATGGGAAGCTACTGCTGGAACCAAATTTAAGTTATTCAACAATATTTCAAAGGGATATTATCCTAGTGGTATGGGCAATGACCTTGAAATTAAAAATGACGGTAAGTACACAATCACATTCAACATTAAGACTCAAGAAATCGTTGTAACAGACGAAAACGGTAATAAGGTTGACGTTGGTACTACAGGTGGTAACACCGGTGGTGGCACAAGTGATGGTGCAAATCTAATTCGTTTTGCTGGTAACTTTAATGATTGGGCAAACACAACAAGCGATTGGAATCTTACCAAGGGTGATGACGGTGTTTGGAGAGGCACTCTTACAATCACAGAAGATATGTATGCTGATTGGTCAGTTAATGAAGGTGCTTCAGAGCTTTCAGCTGCTGTTAAGCTTTATAATCCCGGAACTCAGAAATGGTATGCACATACCGGAGATGCTAACCTCTTCCTTACAGCGGGTACTTACCACTTCAAGTGTGTAGAAAGCAATTCTAACTTTGTTTACTGGAGAGATGGCGAAGCAGAGCCCGCAACACCCGCAGGTGGTACTACAGGTGGAAACGGCGGTAGTTCCAACTATGAGGGAGAAACCATTAGAATTTACTTTAAAAACAACTGGGCATGGCCTCAAGTAAATTGTCATTGGTGGGGTTCTCAAGCTGGTGGTGAATCCCAATGGCCTGGTAACGTTATGAATAAAGTTGAAGGCTCTACAGATATGTACTATCTTGACGTTCCTGCTGATATAACTGGTCTTCTTTTCAATGGACAGGGTTCTTATGGCGAAGATAAATCAGAAGATGTAAAAACAGGCATATTTGATGGTGCTGCATGGGAAATGCTTTGGGATGAAACAACTCAAACAAAGATGGCAATTCCGATCACATACGCTCCCTAATTAAATAAAACAGCTTCCCCCGCGTTCGATGAACGCGGGGGTTTTTGTGCATAACGTTTTTTGTGTAGTGATAAATTGGGGTTTATAGGGGGGAGCAAGTTTTAGATTTATTTGTATTTTAGTTGTAGGGACAGGCGGTCTCGCTGCGGCTCGGTCACACTCGGGGAAAAACAACACACTGTGTTGTTTTTTAATACCCTCGTGCCGCTTCGCTACCTCGACTGTCCGCAACAATGGATAACAAAATATCATCACGGCTTCGCACAAGCAAAAACTAATGTTTTTACATAAAAGTTACTTGATTTTTGAAACGGGCGGTGGGTGACCGCCCCTACATCAGCGAATTTAAATCCACTATAGTGTAGGGGCGCGCATTGCGCGTCATCCTTGAGGGAGGTTGCGCCGAGATTCTTCGCTATAATCCTTTGCGTCATCCTCGAGCAAGGTGTTTTTCTCGAGATTCTTCACTTCGTTCGAGAATGACGACGAGAAAAACACCGCCGCGAAGGATCTCGAAACGAAGTGACGGACGCAAAAGATTATTACGCTCGAGAATGACACCTAAAGGTGCCCGGCGCAACAACCGAAGGATCTCGGAGTGAAACGAAGGACGCGCTTATATCTCCCCCATAAATCAAAATTTGAAGCGGGGGAGAGATATTATGTTGTGAAATATGTTATAAACACAATATATATGTAAAAAAGTCAGTTTTGGGGAGAAAAAACCCCTATATATAGTTATAAAACCCACGCATTTTGTTATTTTGAATAATATAACATCATAATAATATTGGATAATTTGCCAATATTAACAAAAAATAAAAAAAGGCAAAAAATAACAACAAAAATATTGACATATTTTGCATTATATTATATAATTACATTGAGGTATAAGAGGTAAAAACGCGTATTATCCCTTTACTTCAAAAAAATAAAAAAAGAAAGGACTTAATTTTATGAAAAAGTTAAGCAAAATTTTAGCTCTCGTGCTTGTTTTGATGATGGTACTCGCCACTGTATCCGTCTTCAATTTCACAGCAAGTGCAGCTGAAACAGAAGTAGTGTTCACATTGGGTACGGATAAATCTACAACTACTCATAACGACGGTGATACCACTGAGGACAAGTCGTATACTGAGACTGTTGGTGATTATACACTCAATATCACTGGTGTGGCAAAAATGTTTATTGGTTCAAACGATGCTAAAGGAAATGCTTGCCTTAAACTTGGTACAGGTTCTAAAACAGCTGAGTTTAAATTTACAGTTCCTAGTGATGTTAATACTGTAAAGATCTATGCCGCTAAGTACAAAACAAACGCATCAAAACTTAGTGTTAATGGTACTACGTATACTTTGACTAACAATTCTGACAATGGTCAGTATGATGAGATTATAGTAGATACATCTACAACTAAGACTGTTACTGTAAAAACTGTTAGTGGTGGCGTTAGAGCGATGATTAACAGTATTGTGTTCGTTGTTACAAGTGGTGGTAACGAAGATTGTGAACACACACCAAGTGGCGAAGGTGTTGTAACAGCTCCCACATGTACTAATAAGGGATACACAACTTATACATGTTCTAAGTGTACAGAAAAATACACAGTTGATGGAGAGGCAGCCACAGGAATTCATATTGACGATAATGGTGACTTTACCTGTGATTATAATTGTGGCGAAGTAATGCTTCCCGAAGCAGATTCTGTTCTCACAGTAGAACAGGCTCTTGCTCTTGGTAAACTTTACTCAAAAGATGCTTACACCACAGGTAAGTATTATATTACTGGTGTTATTACAAGTATTGAAAATACCACATACGGTAATGTAAAGATTAAAGACGAAAATGATAATGAAATTCTTGTTTACGGTCTTTATAGTGCAGATGGTAACACAAGATACGATGCTATGGCAACAAAGCCTATGCCAGGCGATACAATTACTGTTTATGGTATAATTGGCTATTATTCTGCTCCACAGATGAAAAACGGTTGGATGACTGAACACATCCCCGCAGAGTGTGAGCACGTTGATGCTGATGGTGATTATCTCTGTGATAAGAATTGTGGTGTAGTTGTACCCCCTGTAGCTGATTCTACTCTTACATTTGAACAAGCTACAAAGCTTGGTTTGCTTACAACTACATCCGATAAGTACTATATGACAGGTACTATTACTGAAATTGTAAATACTCAATATGGTAACGTATATATTGAAGATGCAGAAGGCAATAAATTTTACATTTATGGTCTTTATAACTACAATGGTTCAGTAAGATTTGATGCTATGGAAACCAAACCTCTTGTAGGTGATGAAATTACTGTTTGGGGTATCATAACTTCCTTCAACGGTACAGCTCAAATGAAGAATGGTTGGATTGATGAAGTTGTTGCTCATACACATACATATGACAACGAATGCACAGATACAACATGTAACATTTGTGGTGGTACAAGAACAGTTGAAGGTCACAAGTATGATAACTCTTGCGACGCAGATTGTAACACATGTGGTGCAACAAGAGAAACTTCTCACACATATGACAACGCTTGCGATACAGATTGTAACGTATGTGGTGAAACAAGAGAAACTTCTCACGCTTGGGAAGATGCAACATTTGAAGCTCCCAAGACATGTTCAGTTTGTGGCGCAACAGAAGGCACAGCTCTCGTAGCAGTTGCTCAGATTGGTGAGCAGCAATATGCTTCTCTTCAGGAAGCTTTCAACGTTGGCGGTGAAGTAGTTCTTCTTGCTGACATTGGTTTGACAGATAACAAGGGACTTACAGTTCCTGCAGGCGTTGTTGTAGTTCTTGATTTGAACGGACACGTTCTTGGAAGCAACGCTCCCGATGCTGCTACTTCTGCAGTTATCACAAACAAGGGAACACTTACAATTAAGGATACTGTTGGCACAGGTAAGATTACAACTGCTGCAGTAAATCCCGATATGCAGGCAATTCCCGGCTATGCAAGCAACACAATCACTAACCTTGGTACACTCACTCTTGAAAGTGGTTTGATTGAAAATACTGTATTGGCAGGCGCTGCATACGCAGTAGATAACAACTCTAATGGTGTAGAAGTAATATTCACAATGAACGGTGGTAAGTTGTCTGCAGCTAGATGTGCATTGCGTATGTTCTGTAATAGTTCAATTAAGAACAATGTTGTAACTATTAATGGTGGCGAAATCTCCGGTGGAACACGTGGTATTTGGGTACAGCTTCCCGGTTCCGATTCTACAAAGGCAGCAGCTGCTAACCTTACAATTAATGGCGGTACAATCACCAATAATGGTTACGAAAATGATCTTGCTCTCTATGTATACTCTTTCGGTAACAACCATTCCGCAACTTATATTACTATTACAGGCGGTACATTTGACGGCGGCGTAGCATTTGGTGCAGGTTATTATGAAGATAAAGAAACAGTATCTATCACAGGTGGTACATTCAAGAGTTACCTTGGTAGATATCTTGCTAACGACGGTTGGGAAGATATGACAGCTGATGAAGGCTATCATATGATCGAAGGTGTTGTTGGTGCTCACGAATACTCTGAAGAAACAGACAGATGCGAATGTGGCGAACTCAATCCTGAGCACGTACACGACTTCACAAATGGTATTCAGTGTTCTTGTGGAGAACTTAATAAGAATTACTACAATATTCTCCAAACTGGCGAAAACAACGTTATAGTTGGTGGTAACGCAGTTCCTAACGAATATGGATTCTTTACTGATGTAGCATACTTCACAGTTCTTGAAGGACAAGAAGATCTTTATACATTTGCAGGCGCAGGTATAACACCATTTGTTTATGATATGGCTGGCAATAACCTTTGCGGTTTTACTGGTAAGGCACAACTTACAGCAGGCACTTATATTATTTTCTTTGCTCCT
>JAZRRX010000048.1:0-4181 GCA_045651165.1 Eubacteriales bacterium | reverse complement strand
AGAAAATCGTTATGTGTTGTGTAACAACACGATTTGCGCGAATTTTATTTATAAATAGGTTTTAAAAAGCTTTTTGGTTCTTTTTCTCGAAAAAGAACATTCCTTCTCTTATAACTATCTTCTCGTTAAATCCCAATTTATCGTTCAGTTTTTGATTTTGCATTAATCTATAGTGTAATTTTATCAATTATTAGTTGATTTTTAATCAAAAGTGCGTTTTTTCACTATATTATAGAAGAAAAATCAAAAAAATCATCAAAAACACTTGACAAAATTGCACTTTTGTGTTTATAATATATGATGTCATTGTGTAAAAGCGTAAAAACGGCTGAAAAGCAACACGCTTCCGAACATATTTCCAAGGAGGTGGCAATAATGCTCAGAACATATCAACCTAAGAAAAGACAGAGAAAAAAAGAGCACGGATTTAGAAAGAGAATGAGAACTGCTGACGGCAGAAACGTTCTTAAGAGAAGACGCGCAAAAGGCAGAAAAAGATTGACTTATTAATCTTTTGAGAGTGAAAACTCCAAAAATGTACCGATGACCGAGTGTGGTCGCAAACGCGACTCCTAAAACGTCATCGGTTTTTTTGTGAAATATTGGTTTGTATAAAAATAGTTTATTTTAGAACGGACAGTCGGGGACGCCTGTCCCTACAACTAAAATTGCTTGTAATCATATGCCAATATATATTTCTATGCTTTGACAAAGTAAATTTTAGAAAATCACTCTGTAAGAGGGGTTTTAGTAGTTCGGTCAAGAAAATCTACGTCAAAAACTTGTTTTCGTAAGAGGATTTTATAGGACGAACCGATAATTCATTTTTGAATTATCGAAAATTTACGAAAATTTATCACAAACCAATCAGGTAAAAAAGCTTTTTGCTTCTTTTTCTCAAAAAAGAAGAACCCGCGCGACTAGGGGTTCCCAAAAGTGAATGAAATGAGCTTTTGGGGTTTCCGTATTGAGCGCATTTATAAAAAAACCAACTAACGGAAGCAAACACAATTCAGCACAAAACACAAATTTATGAAAGGACCGAGCCAAAATGAAGGATATTGCGATAAAAGAAAATCATCTTTATCAAAAGGCATATCGTAATGGTGAGAAGGCACACACAAAGCATCTTTCCGTTTATATTTTGCGTGACTGGGGTGCAAAAAGCCAGATGCTTAAAAACCCCGAAAAGAAGTACATCAACCGAATCGGACTTTCAGTTTCAAAAAAGGTAGGCGGAGCAGTAGTACGCAACAGAGTTAAGCGCATTATTCGTGCAGGACTTGATGAAGCAAGGGCTTTAGCACCCATAAAAACAGGCTATCTAATAGTTATAGCCGCGAAAGTGGGGGCGCACGAGGTGGACAGTTGGGCAATCACAGGTGAACTTATCTACGCCTTTACAAAGCTCAATATGTACAAAGAAATTCCGCCAAAAGAAGAAACAAAGGGCTAACAAATGAAAAAGATTTGCATAAAGCTCATTCGCTTTTACCAAAAGCATCTTTCAAAACTTAAAGGACAACCATCATGCAGATTTCGTCCGACCTGCTCACAATATGCTATTGAAGCATATTCGGAATGGGGATTTTTTATCGGCTCGGGTCTGACACTTTGGAGAATACTTAGCTGCAATCCTTACGGAAAAGGTGGATATGATCCCGTCCCAAAAAGAAAAGGAAAGAATGCACAAAAATGACACCGTGGCTCGATTTATGAGCAATCATACGGTTTACCGAAGTGCTATTCGGTACATAATTAGATAGCACACAACCCATCAAAAAAAGAAAGGGAATTGATTTTCATAAAAGAAAGTCAATTAAAGTTAAAATTGAAAATGAAAAAGATTTTTAATTCAAGATTTTTTGCAATTGTTGTTCTCTTGGTTGTAATCTCTGCAGTATTCACTTCTTGCATGGGAACACCGGCAGCTACTACAGTGCAAAAAACAGTAGTTCCTGCAGAGGGCTCACAGTTGACCTCTCAAGAGCTTAACGAAATCGCAACAACTCTCTACAACAACAAGGAAGCAAGAGATGCTTATCTTGCTGCTAACCGCGGTTATGACATACTTGGCGCTGATGCAAATCTTAACGATTATTCTGCTGACAATGGTTTAAATCTTGAAGCAGCAAAAAAGGTTATTGAAAAATACACAAGCGTTAAATTTTCCGAAGAAAAAACCTTGAGAGACGTTGATGCAACAAGTATTTTGAACGGTATGAAAGACACCGTTGACCTTGAGGCAAAGCGTGATCTTCTTGGAAATATCCGTTTCTGGATTGGTTCTTTCCTTGGTATGATTACAAACACTGTTGGTTTTGGTAACTACCTTATCGGTATCTGCATTTTCGCTATCATCATTGAACTTGCTATGATGCCCTTCACCATCAAACAACAGAAAAACTCAATCAAGCAGGCAAACCTTCGTCCAAAGGAAATGGCTATTAGAAATCGTTACAAGGGCAGAAATGACCAGGCAACTCAGCAGAAGGTAGCTCAGGAAATTCAGGATCTCTATCAGAGAGAAAACTTTAACCCCATGAGTGGTTGTCTTCCCATGCTCATTCAGCTTCCCATCATTATGTTGCTCTATAACATCGTTGTTGACCCCATTCAGAACGTTATTGGCGGAAGTGCTGGACTTGCAAACGCTCTTAACATATTCGCAACAACAAGCAAGGCTGCAGGCGGTCTTGGTATGTCATTTGGCTCAACAAACGGTACTATTGAGATTCTTTCTCACCTTAGAAACGCTGACCTTTCATCTCTTGCAAACTTTGAACTTTTCACAAATAGTGCTAACGTATTCGAAAGTTTTGCAGGACTTGCAAACAAGATTCCTTCATTCAACGTGGGTTCTATCAACTTCGGTTTGACACCCAGTTTCAATGGAAACTTCTCACTCCTTATTGTCCCCGTTCTCACTTTCGTTGTTTACTTCTTCTCTATGAAGATTTCAAGAAAGTTCACATATCAACCCACACAGAACGAAGATGCTCCCGGCGCAGGATGCTCAACTAAGATGATGGAATACTCCATGCCCGCAATGTCCACATTCTTCTGCTTTATGGTTCCCGGTGCCGTTGGTATTTACTGGGTATTCAGAAGCATTATCTCTACAATTAAGCAGTTCATTATGAGCAAGGTTATGCCTCTTCCCAAGTTCACAGAGGAAGATTATAAAGAGGCAGAACGCGAACTTAACTCCAAGAGACCTCAAAGAAAGCGCAAGAATGCCGACAATCTTGACCCCGACAGAGAAAGACCTCGTTCACTTCACCACATCGACGATGATGATGAAGAATATATCACATTCGTAAAATAATTTAATATCTTAAGAAAGACGAGACATATAAATGAAAAAAGAAATTATCGTTATGGGCAAAACTCTTGACGAAGCTCTTGAAAACGCTGCAAAAGAGCTCGGCGTTGAAGTTTCTGCTCTTGAATATACAGTAATTGAAGAAGCTAAAAAAGGTCTTTTCGGTATCGGTGCAACTCCTGCAAAAGTTCAGGTAACATATGCACCCACAGCTATTGATCTTGCAGTTGAATTCGTTGAAACAACACTTAAAAACTTGAAGATTGATGCTACTGTTACAGTTTCTGATACCGACCTTGGTAAGAAGATTGATATAAATGGCGAAGCTGCAGGAATGCTTATCGGTCATCATGGTGAAACTCTTGATTCCTTCCAGCATCTTGCAAATCTTGCCGCTAATAGAACAGAGAATAAGAAGAATCCCATTCCCAAAATTTCTGTTGATATCGAATCTTATAGAGCAAAGAGAGAAGAAACTCTCCGTTCTCTTGCAAGACGCATGGCTCACAGAGTTGTTAAATATAAGAGAAGCGTTATGCTTGAACCCATGAACCCCTATGAGCGCCGTATAATCCACGCAGAGCTTCAGAACTTCGCAGGAGTTAATACAAACTCTATCGGCTCTGAAAACAATCGTAAGGTAGTTATTTACCTCGATGAAAACAAGAAATAATTTATACTGATTAAGAGGACTCGCAAGAGTCCTCTTTTTTTATGATAAATTGGGATTTATGAGGAAGTTAGTTTATACGGATTTAGGGGGATTTTGAAAAATCCCCCTATAACCCCAAAACTTTTTAAACCTATTTAAAGTCAAATTTCGCGCAAATTGTGTTGTTACACAACACATAACGAT
>JAZRRX010000047.1:0-2295 GCA_045651165.1 Eubacteriales bacterium | reverse complement strand
GAGTGGAAAGTTGAATTATTCTACAATGATGTACTTGCCGACCTGAATATTTATTCTAAATGCTGAAAACATAGAACCATTCCTTCTTTCTCTATATGATTGTTGACAGAATCTGGATATTCTGTATTTTTATCACTGTTTTCAATATAGGTTATCCATTGCGAGTTATTGTATCCTGTTGCAACGGAATATATTGTTCTGTTATGGCCTTCTCCCTCATAGCTAATGTTGTTCTTACGATCGTAAATGAAAGGCATAGTATTTTGATGCTTTTTTAAAGCACCGGCAATGATGTTTTCAGTTGCAACTGTATAATGTTGCAACAAACAGTAGTTTTTAAACTCATTCCAGTTTCTTTCAATTTCTATTTTGTGTTCATCGGGAACATTGGCATCGCCGAAGTCCATATTTATGATTTCCTTGAATTCCCCATTTTTGTTGAATATGTAGATATTGTTGTCAATGGGCTGATTATATATTATATGTTTTTCTGTTTCTATAAATTTATACCATGAAATCATATAACTTGGGTCGAAGTATTCATCATATTTTATTGCACTGTGGATAATGTTTAGATGTTCGTCTGTTAATGCTGTCTTCATCCCTTTACATGCTTTTTCGTTCCATGAACATAGTCCCCATAAAATGTTCCCATTGTCTAGTACATGAAGGATGTCTGCCTCAAATGGCAGTTTTTTTCTTTCCTTGAACTTGAAATTGCGGTCAAATATGAAAAGTTCGTCTAAAACACCGTCTATAAAATAAATGTTGCCGGTATTATCTATGCTGAAGTCTGTGATGCTCAGGTATTCTTCCGGTCCTTGCCCTCTTTTCCCTATGGTTGTTATTGCTTTCCCTTTATTGTCGAAAACTGCAATTTTATATAGATTGGGATCTAAGATGAAAATGTAGTTGTTATTTGTGATAACTTTTGATATGAAATTTAGAAAACAGTCGGGGTTGTTGTTGTCCAATAGTACATATTTCTTTTCTCCAAGTAATTCTGGTGGAATTTCATCCATTGGTTTCTTGATGCAATTTTCGTAGTCGATGAAGTTTTTATCCTGATGAGTGTTTGTCCGGTTGCAGGCAAATAAGCCTATGCACAGTAGGAGAAGTAATGTTTTATTCATAAGATTTTTTATTTTGTTTGAAATGTATGCAAATATAGTGGTCTGTCTTTGAATCAATTCAACTTATAAAGAGAAAGAAACCAATGTCGGATTAGGCAGATTGGCTATGGCATAGATTTTCTGTTCTTCTTCATCGATGCAAAAACAGACAATCGGAATGTCCAACCGATAAGACTTGACAGGTTTTCCGTTCCAGTCATAAATAAAAAGGTGTTTGGATTCTCTATAGGAATATCGGTGTTCTTTTAATGTGCGACCGGAGTAAAGGGCATAAACATGATTGTTTGTAACTGCCAAATCCGTAAAACATTCGGGTGAATCACCATCATTTACAACAGAATAACCGGATGTAGTGCCCTCTGGTGTGTATCGGGCGTAACTGTCTTTAATTTTCGCTAATTTGATTAGCTGATTGTTTTCTATCTGATAGAAATGAATCTGATGTGCATTGGAGGTTGCGTATGCGAACTTGTTTTGTCCGTTCATCGACAATATACCCTGATAGGCCATTGCCCTTAATTGATTGGAGAGTTTGTGTTCTTGATCGTCCTTGTAGGGGTATTCTTCGGAGAAGGAGAGAATATCATTTTGTGGTGTGCAGATTTGGAACATGGACTTTTCGAAAGCACCGTTAGTTAGAAGTATATCTTTGTCTATAGGTATGATTTCGAATGCATGATTCTGATCCACACGGTATAGGGTAGAACATTCTATGGTTTCATTTTGTGTATGGATGGTGAGTAATTTTATTTCTCCTTTGGAACTGTCGAAACAACAAAGTTGGTTATTACTATATCGGTGAAGCCTTCCTGGGTGTATGAAATCATCGGGAGCTTGTCCTCTGTTCCCATATATTCCTTTGTATGTTTTGCTTTTCAGGTTAATCAAATGAAAGAAAGCCTCCGTGCTATAATCCAATACAATCAGAAAGTTTCCTACCTTTTGGAGGCAATAAGCGTTTCCAATAATCGTTTCGGGCAATTTGATAACTTCGTGGGAAAGAGGTATGTTCCTTTCTTCTTTTGTAGTGGGGGTGCATCCCAATATAAGAAGTGTAAAGATAAGGAGGACTATTATTCTGTTCATGACTTTAGAGATTAGGATGTAGTTGTAAAAGCGGGAGTGATGATTTCAATCAGATTCCCGCTTTTTCTTTAATATT
>JAZRRX010000046.1:0-22560 GCA_045651165.1 Eubacteriales bacterium | reverse complement strand
GGCGTCAGCCCATATACTTCACCTTTCGGTTTCGCATAGACCTGTGTTTTTGCTAAACAGTTGCTTGAGCCTATTCTCTGCGGCCTGCAATTAGCAGGCACCCCTTCTCCCGAAGTTACGGGGTCATTTTGCCGAGTTCCTTAACAATGCTTCTTCCGTCGGCCTTAGGATTCTCTCCTCATCCACCTGTGTCGGTTTACGGTACGGGCACATATAAAACAATAGCGGCTTTTCTCGGCACATGGCTCACACGCTTCGCTACTTTAAGTTCGCTCCGCTTCACGTCTTTGGATTGTGTGACGGATTTGCCTATCACACTCCTACCTCGCTTGCACCGGCTTTTCCATTTCCGGCTCGTGCTTTCCACATGCGTCCCCACAGTTCTGTTTATATGCGGTACAGGAATCTAAACCTGTTATCCATCGGATACGTCTTTCGACCTCTCCTTAGGCCCCGACTTACCCAGAGCAGATCAGCTTTACTCTGGAAACCTTAGATATTCGGCCGAAAGGATTCTCACCTTTCTCTCGCTACTCATTCCGGCATTCTCTCTTCTTATTCCTCCACTGCTCCTTCCGGTACAGCTTCGTCGGCATTAAGAATGCTCCTCTACCACTCAGTTACCTGAATCCACGGCTTCGGTGTTGTGTTTTAGCCCCGGACATTTTCGGCGCAGGACCTCTCGACTAGTGAGCTGTTACGCACTCTTTGAATGAATGGCTGCTTCTGAGCCAACATCCTAGTTGTCTTCGAAATCTCACATCCTTTTCCACTTAACACACACTTTGGGACCTTAGCCGGTGGTCTGGGCTCTTTCCCTTTTGACTATCCAACTTATCTCGTATAGTCTGACTCCCGTTCATCATCTACATGGCATTCGGAGTTTGATATCGCTTGGTAAGCTTTGACGCCCCCGCACAAATTCAGTGCTCTACCTCCATAAGACTAAAACGAGGCTAGCCCTAAAGCTATTTCGAGGAGAACCAGCTATCTCCGGGTTCGATTGGAATTTCTCCCCTAGCCACACCTCATCACCACCCTTTTCAACGGATGTGTGTTCGGTCCTCCAATGCCTTTTACGGCATCTTGAACCTGGACATGGGTAGATCACCCGGTTTCGGGTCTACACATACTGACTCCACGCGCTATTAACAGTTGGTTTCCCTTCGGCTCCACACGTTTAGTGGTTAACCTTGCCAGTAAGCGTAACTCGCCGGACCGTTCTACAAAAAGTACGGGGTCGTACATATAAAGTACTTGCACAGCTTGTAGACACAGGGTTTCAGGTTCTCTTTCACTCCCCTCCGTCTTCAAAAAACAAGTTTTTGGATCCACCTCCCCTCGCACAGCGAGTGGCGGAGTTGTAATGCTTATAAACTCTCCCACTTGTTTGTAATCAAGGGGGAGTGGCTGAAAGCCGAGGGGGATAAAATGTTTGTAACTTGCGTTTTAAGTCTTCGGTAGCCCGAGAGTTTTTCTTGATTTAATGGCAGTGTCTGTTTGTACTTTTTTGTAAAAAAGTACTCACAAAACTCGGGCTGTCGTCTTGCCGGTCGCGACTTGCTTTGCTCACAAGTCGCAAGCGACATTCTTCGGTCGCTTCGTGGCTTGCCGCTCGCTGTTTGTCGCAAGTGCTTGGGCCGTCAACGACTCGCTGCGCTCAAACATGTCTCCGGCTTGCCGACGCATTGCTCGACATGCTCTCTGCGGCTGCGTAACGCAGCCTTTTGTTTCACCAAGTTGCTTGCGCTCGCAGTGAAATATCAAGCAAGCTTGTATTTCGCTCGCTTAAACGCAACTTTCGCTTTTGGCGACGAATTACCTTTGCCGCTGTTGCTTTTCATAGCATAAGTAATTTCTAACCCCGGCACCGTTAAAAATTGAGGGAGACACCGAGTAATTTAAGGGCCATTGTGTGAGTATGTTTGAGCGCAGCGCGGGTATATTTTTTCTTACATAGCCGCGCGGAGCGAGTTACGGAGCACCCCTTAAATTACTTGAAGTGTCGAGTGGCAAGCGAGCGTTCGACCGAATGAAGCCGGCCGGAATGAGCAAAGAATGCTCGCGACTATTTTTTCTCGCGTGCCGAGTTCTTTGGTCCTTTCTGTCGGCACAGAAAGGACTATAAAAAGAATACTTAATTGAGAGAATGGCCGCAGAATAGCACCGAGGGATTAATAAAAAACAACTCACTCCCCTCCGTCGCAGCACTGCGTTTGCGCCACCTCCCCTCGCTCAGCGAGTGGCGGAGCTTTAATACTCACGGGCTACCAAAGAATTAAAACATAAGTTTCAAACATTTTATCCCCCTCGGCTTTCAGCCACTCCTCCTTGATTGCAAACAAGCGAAGCCATCCCCTTCCCGCTACGCGTACTTCCCCTTAGAAAGGGGCAGAGTTATTATAGCTTTAACAACTCCGCCACTCGCTTTGCGAGGGGGCAACGCGGGCGAGCGTTGCTTGCGACGACATTGCGAACGAGCAATGTTTGCGACGACTGAAGTTTTAACTTCACAAAGTTGCGTTTAAGCGAGCGAAATACAAGCTTGCTTGATATTTCACCGCGAGCGCAAGCAACTTGGATACAATCAAAGGAGTGCCCAAAGGGCCTTGTCAGTGACGGAGGGGAGTGTAATTGCAATATAACCAACCCCTTTGCGCCGAGTTGCAAAAATAACAATTATACCCGTGCCATTTTACCAATGTGGCAATATGGCAACCTTGCCGGCTGCACACAGCCTTACTTTTGTCACAAAAAAGACTGTGAACAAGCAAAGTAATCAAATGGCGGTGAGGTACAAATCTATTGCCGATGGCAACAATGCTGCTCTCAAGAGTGAGGACAGCCTCAATAAAATTCTTTCCCCTGCTTGTTATGCGGTGGAGGTGGAGCATAGCAACTGCGATGTGGGGCTGCCGAGCTGCAAGCGTGGGAGGAGTACAAACGTTGGGTACGCCTTTGTTATTATATAATACTCCTTAAAGTGTTTGTTATATTTTTGTTGAATTGGTTCAGTGTGAATTTCTCTTTGAAAATCTTGTAGCCGTTTTCGCCAAATTCAACGCACGTATTTTTATCTGATATAAGTTTTTCTATGCTATTGGCTAATGAAATGGCATCTTCGCGTTTACAAATGAAGCCATTTATGCCATTTTTAACAATATCGGGAATACCTCCTTCGTCAGTGGTTACAATTGCTTTCTTGTACTGCATTACCTCAAGCAGAACTAAAGGCAAGCATTCGTTATGGTAGAATGTGGGGAATACAAAAATATCTGCGTTTTCAAAATATGCCTCTTTTTCTCTTCCGTACTTGGGCCCTATAAAGTTAACATATTTTACCCCCCCGTTATAACATTTTTTAACAATTTGGTTATCTCATTCTCAAATTGTTTCTTTGTGAATTTTTCTTTGAATATTTTGTATCCGTTTTCGCCAAACAGCCTACGCATATTACTGTCGTCTAATAGTTGCGCAACATTATTGGATAATTCTTCGGCTGTTGCCGACATTGTTATGAGCCCGTTTACCAATGGAGTGACGATGTCGGGAATACCACCTTCAGCAGTAGTTATTATTGGTAATTTATGTTGCATTGCCTCTAAAAGAACAAGGGGGAATGCATCGTTCTTTGTGGGGTGTACAAAAATGTCTGCTTTTTTGAGATGTTCCTCTTTCTCCTTGCCGTATTGTGGGCCGTGATATACCAGTTTTTCATTGAGTCCTCTTTTTGCAACCTCATCTTCAAATATGGCTTTAGTTATCTCCTTACTCTCGCCACCTACGAAGTTGCAAACAAATTTATATCCTTTTTCTTTAAGTAGTTTACAAGCATCAAGTAGTACATATACGCCTTTGCTGGGAATGAGGTTAGAAAGGAATAGCAAATGTGGAACTTCATTGTTGCGTTCAAAGTGCTGTTCTTTATCGAAAATCTCGGGTATGCCGTTGGGGCATATTACAACTTGCTCCTTTTTAACAACTTTTTCAATGTCGGGGTATAGGTACCACGATAGCAGTATCACCTTTGTGTTTTTGTAAACAAGCGGCAGCAACCATTTGTATGGTTGCTTGTTTACACAATTGCTCATTCCTTTGTTGTGCTGGTGAATAATCACTTTTCTGCGGAACAGCTTGCAAAGCAATACAAATGGGGCATCTTTAAGGAAGCCGCTCCCGTGACAAGTGATTGCAAGGTAGCATAGAGCATAGCGGTGTGTAAGCAGCTTCCAGAATGTGAGTAAGTATGACATAAAGAATCGCCAATACTTCTTTATGGAATTTTTGCCAATTTCGTCTATTGTGCGGGATGTCGATAGGTTTACAAAGTCGCATATGAACTCCTCCTGCAACTCCTTGCAATCCTTGATGTATTGGCTCACCATAGCACTGCCGTGTACCGGCGGTGGCAATGGGGTTATGAGTAGTATGCGTGGCTTGCTCATTTGTTGCTATGTTTTATTGTAACGATTATAACTTTTATAGGTTATTAAGCAATTCTATTAACTTTTTAATAAGTTCATTGTAGCTGCATTGCATATTATTCTTTTTTAGTGTTACACTCTCCAATGTGGTAACCTCGCTTGCCGCTGTTTGCATTTTGCTTGCAATGTCATTTATGTCATAAGGATTGAATGTGTAGCCATTCACTCCGTCTTTTACAAGGCATTGCGAGCCTGCTTTCTCGGAAACAAGTGCTTTGCAACCGGCAAGGAGGGCTTCATTGGTTACTGCTCCAAAGGGCTCTAAGTAGCTTGGCAAAATGAATATTTGTGCAATGTTATACCATTGGTTCAACTCATCACCTTCGAGGCGCCCGGTGAATATGCAGTTGGCATTTAATTCCTTGGCTGTTTGTTGCAACTGTTCTCTTTCGGGGCCATCACCTACAATTACAAAGACATTCTCCTTTTGGTCGAGAGTGGAAAAGGCACGTATTGCAGCTTCTATGTTTTTTATTGCAACCAACCGGCCTACAAATAGAAATATCTTTTTGCCAATGAGGTTATGCTTGTGAGCAGTGTCGTTGCTTTGCGCAATTATTCTTGCATACTCGGCACGCGCCTTCTCGTCGGGCTTGATTATGGGGAAGAATGTTCCTGTTCCATATTTTCCTTTGTACCACTCGGCAACCTTGGGCTCAACAAGTATTATGTTGTCAAGGTGTGGAGCAATAATCTTGCGTGCCATCTTGTGGGCCTTTGAAAAATCGTTGTTTTCGGCAACCATATTGTAGCTGTCGTCGCAGGTAGATATTACTTTGTATTTTTTTCTTTTTAGGAAACGATGTAAAAGCACCATTACGGCACCAATGCTAAACTCCTCCACTATCACAATTTCGGGGTTGAATTCATCCAAGTTTTTCCAGAATCCTTTAGCAAGTGTGCGACGGCCTATTTTTATGCCCTCTTCCATATACACAGGCTCAAATTCGAATTGCGCGGCAATTTTATCGTAATCGAATTTCTGGGATTTAAGGTTGCGATATCGCAAACATATGCGTGTGTCAAACGCTTTATATAGGTCGTTGAAAAAATCTATGCGATAGGGTGCAATGGTAGGGTGGAATATAAGGAGTTTTTTCATATTGGGCATTTATCTTTTAATTATACTTGTTATGTAGCTTTTTATGGTAATTTCGGGCAGGCACAATTTAACGGCTGTGTTGAATTTGAAGATTCTTATCAGCTTCTTGAACAGGTTTGTGCGTATGCTCTTTTTCGATGGATGATTTAGTTGCTTGTTCTCCTTCTTTACCTCAGCAACATCGCGCTCTACAATATTGACTTGTGTGTGAATGGATTCTACCAATCGACCTCCTTTGTCTGTGTTTACACACACTGCCGATATACCATTGCCGGTGTCGGTATTTATTACGCTCTCTTTTACGCCCCAAAAGTCACCGAGTGTGATGTCGCCAATTCTGTCGCCCTTGGCATATTTGCAGTTGTAGCAACTGTCTCGATAAAATAGTGCGGTGAAAAATCCTTTGAGATACCAATCTTTGTGCAGTGGACGAGTGTATATCGTTTTATTCTCGTTGTCAAGGATTTTTATTTTGAAGTCGGTGCTGTCTCGGAATGTGATGTTTGCTATCTGAGCATAATCAATGGAGGCGGGCAGGCTCTTCTTTATCATTTCCATTGAGGGAACGCCATGACATATTAGGTCGATGGTGTATAGCATTTCGCTCTCTTTGCATATGCGGCGTGCTGCTGCCACTTGGCAGGGCGTGCCAATGAATAGAACTTTTTTGCCCTCTTTTATGTCGGTTCGCAGTTGTTTCCAGCAACCGCCGGTGTCGCTTTGCACATATTTTGAGCCTCTTAATTTTTCGAGTGCTTCAATGCTATCGCAACGTGTGTGTGTGATGTTTAATGGGGGTTGGAATGCGCTGCCATAGACAACGCCTCCTTCTTTTATTACTTGTTGCGAAATTAGTGTTGCAAGCCCGCCGCTGGAACTTTTTTTGCGTGCCTCCTCGTTCTTGTCCCAAGCTGCATAAACTTGTTGCATCGGAGATAGTTCCAATGGGGTTATCTCCGGGCATATTTTGGCGCACAAACTGCAATCTATGCATATATCGCTATCTACAACAGGTTGCACGTGCCCGATAGCATCGTGTGTGGTGCTGATACATTTCTTTGGGCACACTGCTTGGCACGCAAGGCAACCGGCACAATGTTCTACAGTTGTTATGTTCATAGTAGGGCTTTTAGGAATTCTTTTGATTTTTCAAGTTCGTCGAGCCTTGTCTTTTTTATTCTTTCAAAGTCAAATGGCATTGCGGTATATTTAGCTATATTAAAGTTCTCGGGCACAATGCACTCCCCAATGCCGAAAAGGCGTGTTATGCTTTCCATTCTTGAATTTACCTTGTGTCTGTTGCGGTTGAATACAAATACAGGCTTGCCGAATATTATGCTGAATGCTGTTCCGTGGAACGAATTGGAAACAAAGGCATCGCAATTGTATATGAGTGACAGGAACTCGCGAGGGCCGGCGCTTGAAAAGTTCTTGTCGGCATACATCTTGGGGTATGTGTCGTTTATTGAATATATTTTCAATCCCTTCTCTTTTGCATACTCCTTGCAGAAACGCTCCATTTCCTTGTTGCCCTCGAAATCGTACACCAAGATATAGGGCTCTTTTTTATTAATGGGTGTCATAATCTCTTTCCATTTTTCAATTGGAAGCAGAAAGACAGGGTCGAGCACCCATTCTCCTTCAATACCAATTTTTTTGAGAATATCAAGCCCGTGGCACTCGCGTACAGCTATCTTTTCAAAATCTTTAAGCCATAATGCAATTTTTTCTTCCCACTCTTTGCTTATTTCGGTATAAGAGAAACTTGCAGCGTAAGATGCTTTAACTCCTTTTTTTACAAAATCGAGGTAAAACGCACCATCGCGCCCTGTCTCATAGAACGTGTTCCATATCTGGTCGCTACCCACAATGTATAAGTCGGCTACGGGTGGGTTTGCGGCGAGCTCATCGTATGTGTAATATGGCTCGGTTTGTGCCAGATATTGCTTGTGAAATGTGTCAAACGCCTTTTTGCGCCCCATAGTTGTTTGGCGTTGCAAGAATTTCATAATGCGATAGGCAACCCTTGTAATCCACCATTTGCTTAGTTTAGATTCAGGGTTCACCCACATATAATCATATTTACGGCGCAGATATTCGGGTTGATAGTTTACGAGTTCGGATTCGCAACCTTGGCTCATTAAGTATTGTTGCAGTGCATATGCTTGCAACGATGCCCCATAGTTATAGACATCGTATGTGGTTAATGTGAGGGCTCTTTTCATTTTTATCTATTAGTGTTATTGTGGTGTTCTCAACCATTTAGGTTGGGGAATACATTAGTTAATATAAATTCTCAAATTTTGCGGTAAACCGCGAAAATATCCTGCACTCGCTGTGAAAAATATTCAAGCAAGATTGATACTTCTCGCTCGTTTGTTTGTATTTTTGAGTTAAGCAAAAATAGTGTTCATTGTGCAAAATTCCAAATAAAAGAACTTTTAATTAAATTATAACAAGAATAAAAATAGTGTTACGGGAGTTGTGCCTTTGGGCATTGCACAAGTTTTCTTCTAAATCCTCTATAAATCAACGGCTTTTATAATTATAACAATTGATTTTGGCGTGTGATTAATTGTGGTGCTAATTTTAGTGGAATTTAACTGATTGGTAGAACCGCTATGGTGTTTAATAGCTTTAATATGTGCTCGATAAACTGACGACAATTACCATAAACCATAGATATTGCTGTTTTATTAAAATTAATAAGCATTTTCGCAACCTCGTGGCGCTGCAACTGCAATATCTTTGCTCAAAAAAAATTATGAGTAAACAAAGTAATCAAATGGCAGTGAGGTACAAGTCGCTTGCCGATGGTGGCACTGCCGCTTTCAAATGGGAGAATTCGCTCGATAAGATTTTTTCTCCCGGTTGTTTCCTGGTGGAGATTGACCACAAAGATGGTAATCTGGGGTTGCCCGTCGAATTCTGTGGGCGGGAACATTACATCGTTGGTAATTTAGTGGTAACCGATAGCGGTACTTTTGGCCCCAGGCAGAATGGGCGTGTTACTGGTCAAACGTTGATGATGACACTGCGCTCGGGTGGTACAAAAATATTCACGCGCACATATGAAAATGGAAAATGGGGCGTGTGGCGCAATTTGGTCGAGGCTGGTGCGTTCGATAAAATATCAACTACCGACCAACTTGTCGCGACAGTGAACGCTCTCAACAGCAGTGTGAATACGTTGCAAGGCGAGGGCGACGGCTCGGTGGCGGCTATCGTGAACAGTGCCACTGCACCTATCGAAGCAAGGGCCACGGCAAATACCGATTTGCTGGCACAGGTACTTAATGGCGAGGTTGCCGTTCCACTTGCCGGTGATATCTTGAGCACACAAGGAAAGAGCAACGATGTTCTCTTTCTCAAACGTACAACCGCCGAAAGCACCACAATACGCAATGCGTATGCAAAAATAAAACAAATAGGCGGTAACATAGTGAAAAACCTTGCCGATGGTGTGCTGTTAAGCGGGCTTTCTGCTACCGGTGGCACTGTAACGGTGGAGAATGGTATTGTAGTTTTCTCCTCCTCGTCTACTGAGGGCAAAGGCTCCTTGCGCAACTATAAAACCCCCACTCAAACCGAGGTGGTTGGGCATAAGTATTACCAGGCCTGCTTGTTGAAGTGCAGCGAAAATCCCAATGAAAAGGTTTTTGTTGGTTGGGGAGCCATAGCCAATACATTTCCCGCAGGGCACGCTGCAATCGCGCAATCTCACACCGATTGGCAATGGATAAGTGTGTTGTATTCCTCGTTTGGCACGGGTAATTATCATAGTGTGGTTATTGGCGACAAGCGTACAAGCGATTGGGGTAAAATATATGTAAAGAACTATCTACACATAGACCTTACCGAAATGTTTGGCGCCGGCAACGAGCCGACAAAAGAGGAGTGCGATGCGCTCTTTTCCACTATAGGTGCGTTGCCCAAAGGATTGAGCATTGCGCAGCCCGCCGATTTCAAAAGCGTTGGGTATAACCAATGCGATATTTCTATGGCTATGGTTGGTAAAACCATTACTAACGGCACCTTGAGTGATGGCGGAAATATCATTGTGCCCGTTCCTTGTGTCCCTTGCAAAATAGGTGTTGGCGAAAACAACGGCTACGTAATTGGCTGTGGTGCCGACGATGGGTGGAGTGCCGGCGATATTGTGGCGGTCTATTACACTCCGTTAAATCCTATGGAGGTAACAGGTGATTTGTTCATTGACAAATTGGAGCCGCAGGCCTGTGAGCTGTGTAACGGCAGCCACAATGTATATGTCCCTGCGTGTGCCGGTTATCTTCTTGTTGAAACAAAGTCAATAGATGAACTTTGCGTGCACTTTGCTTGGAGCGGCGATGTTGATTACACCCACTACGAGCCATATACCGCAAACCTTTTGCCATTGCCTGTGGTGCCACAGATGAGCGAATGGGGTTTGGCGGGAATATCCACAAGCGGAACCGCGGCAAGGGACACCGTCGATTATGAGAATAAAAAATATATAAAGCGAATAGGACGTATTGATATGGGTACGTTGGCTTGGAGTATGACAACGGTAAAGACACCCGATGAGAAATCCACATACTCTATGTTTCAGAGCTACACGTTAAATGGCAAATTTTTGAAACCGGCAGTGGGTAAAACTGCTAATGGAATGGTTTATGGATATACTCCAATGCCATCAAGAACTGTTGCAACCCAAGAGATGACAAATAGGAGTATTATGCTTTACAATACAGGCTATTTGTATATTCGTGACGATGCTTATACAAGTGCCGACGCCTTCAAAGCGGCTATGCAGGGTGTTTATCTCTATTACGAACTCGCGATACCCGAAACTTTTGACATAGATATGGTGCAACATCTGTATCTTGCCAACGACTATGGCGTTGAGGAATTCGTTGGTAGCGCGGTGCCTCTTGCCGGCAAGTTTTTCTATCAACGTACGCTTGCAAACGAAACGCGTAATTTCCTTGACAGGCTTATGGCAGGGCTTGGCGTGAGCGATATTGTTGCTGCTGCGGACAGAATTGTCGCTGCACTTGCAACGAGCGAGCCCGAAGAGGAACTGCCTGCTGAAAATGTCGATGAAACGACTGTTGGGTAGTAGTGAATATAAACAAGAAACAGCTGCTGCTGTTTCTTGTTTATATGAATAGCATTTGTAATAACCTTAGTATTTGCTTTATAACAATTCTCTTTGCAGCCAAACCTTCAACAAGGGGTCGGATATTGTAACCTCGCGTTTTTCTGTTTCGATAAGTTCTTTCTTTATAAGAGCTCTTTTTACAGTCGCAACATTGGCCGAGGAGCCCAATCTGTATTTTTGAATAACCTCCTGCGTTGAGAACTCCTTTGCCGCGTGAATATAATTCCTCACGTTGTCGATGGAAACACTCATCTTCTGCGCAATCTCGCGAATGAATAACCGCTCATATACAGGCGAAAAGCAAGCGCGTGAGCTGCCGGCAGTTTATGTTATTGATTTTAGTGATATTTAGCTAAAAGAAACTCTCTCTCGTATTGCATAGGTTTCATTTGCCTCATTGCCATATGTTTTTATGCTTGCTTCTATTGCTTTATCTGCATATTCCAACGCTTTTTTATCGTTGTTTATTTCGTGATATCCTTCGGCTATACAGGCGAAAATTTGTGCATTTGTGACATTGGATAGTTCGTTGGTTTGTTGTTCCATTTTTTCAATGAGCAATGGAATACATTCTTTGGGAATATCTTCGTTCTCGGTGATGTTGCTTTTTGTTTTATGTAAATAATCGCGAAGTTCTGCGGTGGCTTTGGTGTTGCTATCGTGCTTTAAGAAATCATTGTATGCCTGCGGGTGGCTGTTTGTTATGTTAAGGCCCGATTCCCGGCGAAATACCTCCTCGGCATTATGCAAGGTGATAAAATCTTCTTCTCTTATTATTTTTTTAAGTTGGGCTGTTTTTTCTTGGACTATTTGGTTGCTAATAAGTATGTTGCTGATTATTTGTGCATTATCGGAATCTATAATGCATTCTCTTTGGTCATTAGTCTGTTTCTCAATTTTGGAGATGTCGGCTGTGATGTTTTTCATCATTTGGTTATAGAAATCTCCTTGTTGAGCGGCAATTTGCAGGCTTTCTCTTGTTCGCTCCCAGTCGATATTGTTGAGATATTCTATTTCCTCTTCGTTCATTTCTCCATATATATCCTCCAAATTCCCTGAGCCACTTGTTAATTTATAGATCTGTTTTTTGCTGCTTGTGATGTAATTTTCCAGTCTCTCGTCGAGCTTTTCCTCATTGTTCATAGAGAATGTTCCTTTGAACTTCTTGCCACATAATTGATAGTCTATTTGGAAATTGAATTCCAAATAGCTCTTCTCTCGGCTGAGTGTTGCTTCAATTCTTTCAATCTTAATTAACCAATCGATACTTTTTCCAACGATTGCTGTTACATCGCCAAGCATTTCCATCGCTTGTGCCGACAGGCTGCCCGCTGCTTCCATTGCTTTTTCGGCCATATATAATATGCCTTGTGCGGTTTTGAGTATGTCCAATACCACTAATTTGCTTGTGGCAAGAGCACCGATACTAACTCCTATTGCTGCAATTTGGGCTCCAAGTGCAATATATTTGTATGCTTGATACCAGGGGTACCGCGTGTGTGTGAGCCGGTCTAAATCGCTTTTTAGTTGGTCGATTTTTGTCTGTATATCTTGCACGTCGCGCTCGTGTTCTTTAACAGTGCGACGAGCACATTCTAGTTTTTCGGTTGCACTTTTTGTTGCTTTCTCTATTTCATCGGCAACTTTGTGCAGGTAGTTTGATATGTTCTCTGTTATTTGTGTGAAACCGCTTAATTCGTATCGTAGCAGTATGCCCCAATTCCCGCTGTTCCAATCGTTCAGGCTGCCTTTTGCCACTATGTATGCTTTGAAACCGAGTATTTGCTCGTATATGTTAAGTGTAAAACGGTTATTTCCAAATGCTATTTCTGTTTCAACTTCGAAGAGATTGAGTATGCGACAATGGGCCGATAGATAGAAGTAGCGTTTTTCGGGGTATGTGGATAATTCCAGAATGGGGCCTCGGTTTCGGTCTGTTGCGTGGCTTATTTCAATAAAATTACCAAGATTTATTGCTCGTTCCATTTCGGCGTAAAGTCTTATGCCTCTTTTGGGCTCGGCGGTGAAGTCTATTACAGCGCTCATGCCCAAGAACTCTAATTTTGCATCAAATGCAAAGCCGGGTTTGAAGGTTGTGCCGTTTATTACAATTCCCTCGTTGCCGGAATTTACGCAGGCATACATTCCTACATATTTTCTCAACTCGTACCTGTTGTTATTGTATGATAGTTCGTATGTCTTGAAATTGGTTTTGTTTTTTATTACTTTGGTTGTAGGCGATAACCAATTGTACTTTTCGGCGGTTTGTATTTCGTAGCTGCCTATTTCTCTCTCGTAAGCATCGATTTTTGATATTGCATCATCGCAGCCATAATCCTCGCCCGGGGTTATATCGTCGTTTATTAGAATAGATTGCATCGATATACGGCTAAGTGTGTCGCTTACTCCTCCGTTGGGGCATTGCACAAATATGGTGACGATGTCGAGCAGTGATATGTTGTTGAAATTAATGGCAATCAATTGCCTGGCCGGTGTTTGTGGCGATAGATAAAGTGCGATATCTCCGCGAAAATCTTTGTAGCTTAGTTCCCCCAGCAAGCCTATTGACATTCCGGGCGGTGTTAGCTTTTCAGATATGCAGATAGTCATTTTGCCAATGTCGAGCCCTTTTATTCCAAGTACATTGTAATAGCTTTTGGCCGATTGTGCAAACAGGTATATGCTTTTAGGAGTTATGTCCAATCCGCTTTCGACTGCAAAATCCTGTTCGGCAATGTTTATTATTAACAATGTTTCTATATGGAACAGGCATTGTTTGTCGTATATTCCTATTGATATATTGTTGTTGGCAAATTTGATGCATTCTCCTAATTCTGTGTCGGACAATGCGGCGCGGAATGTGGTTTCGTGCTGGTTGTGCCTCACCAGGCACTCCTTCATTGGGAGGTTGAATTTATCGATTAGGCCGATGTCGGATAAAACGCCCTCTACTGCATCGCTTATTTTAATATTGTCGATATGTCCTTCGAATGTGAAACCGCTTTCGCCGGAGTATTCGGCCTTTAATTCTATGTTTCTGCTGTTGTTTTTGCCTGTTAATCCTAATGTTATTTTGTTGCAGGTATCGCGGTGCTCTATATCCACCTGAAATTGTGTGAGTTTTATTTTGATGTTGCCGATGTTGATTTCCGGTATATTTGTAATGTCGGTAATTGCGTGCAGAGCGAAACTTTTTTCGCTGCTGTTGGCCGACAACTCACACTTGTTAAGAGTGATTGAGGGTAAAAAACTACAATGTTCTTTTTTTACGCCAAACGAGTGTAGCAGTTCTTCAGATTTTATGGGTTTTTCGTTTGTTCCGTATATGATACTTCGCTTTTCGCTTGTGTAATATGTGCAGGTAGTTATAAATTTGAATTTAGATAAGATTTTTATATCTATTCCTATGCTGATATTTTGAATTCTTATTCTCTTTTTATCGATTACCAGGCCTGCTGCCGCTGTTCTAAGTGTTGTGGTGTCGAATCCAAAGGCGTCGTACCAATTACTTAAATTTTGTACTTCGAACTCCTCGGCAAGCAGAGTGATTTGTTTTAGCGCTATGTCCTGTGTATCTATTTGTAGGTCTATGGTTTTATTTGGCGAGAAAGAGAGGTGGATTTTATATGTTTGTTTGTTAAACGCTATAAGGAATTCCAAACCAAAGTATGTTGTGCGAGAATATTGCTCGGCATTTATGCGGTTTATTATTGTTGCCTCCGTTGCTTTAATTTCGTTAAGTGTTATCTTGCCCAAAGGCATATTGTGCTGTATTGCGGCTTTCAGGCCTATGGTGACAGTGTCTGTTTCGTTGTTTAATGTGCGACAGATGTTTATGTCGCTTAAATTTATATGAGGAAACAGCCAGCTTGGTAACTTGGAAAGGATATTTTTTTCTGATAAGTTTATAAATACCTTGATTATGGTTGATATTGATAGTTTTTGTCGGCCGATGTTGTGTAGTTCAAATGAGTAGGAGTCAATGTTTCCGGCAAGTGTGATATCGTTCCAAACAGATGTGATTTTATATTCTTCCTTTTCCGGTAATAGAGTGATTTGCACATTTTCCAATTTTTCGTTTAACAGCCTGTGCAGTGCGCACTCATCAATGGTTGCTGTTTTGTTTGCTTGGTCAATGTGAATTTGTGCGTCGGGAAAGTATTTTGCGATATTGTCGAAAACAGGATTACCGTTATATATATGATTCTTCTCCGGTTTAACCGTTTCTTCGATATATGTGCAGGTATGTGTGTGCCAGGTGTCGTGGCTCGTGCCCTCATTATTGCCGGGGATATGTGGAGCGATAAAGGTAATGTAGTCGCTTGCAATGGGTGTTAATGTGAGGTTGTACTCACTTTTTGTGTATCTGTGTATTATATTTGTACCGGTGTGACAACGGATATGTTTGTATGGTTTATTTGCTTTACCCGAATACCCGGCATAGAGTGTTATACCTTTACCGGTGTCGTAATGGCATATTCTTTTGATGCTTGATAGTTCTATCGAGTGGTCAAGTAGTTCTTTAATAAGCTCCTCATTTGCATCGCCGGCATAATAATAGCTATATCCGAAGAATTCAAAAATCCAGATATATCTATCTGTGACCGCAGGGTGTTGGTCGGTGGCACTGCGTATTGTGGGGGTAGATGTGTGGATATTATTCTTCTTGTTATAGCATATTATCTTAATATCCTCCTCTTTATATATGGTGCAGAACAGTGCCTCGCTTGCTGATTTTTTACACACGTATTGCGTGACAGGGAGATTGTGGGTATTGCTATCTGCGCAGGGCGAATATATCTCGCAATTCTCTGAGAAACAGATGTCGCACCCGTTTAATCCGTTGTAGTGTTCACAATCCCATCGGGAAATGAATAGTTTTGTGATTTTAATGCCGTTGAAGTTGTTGTGCCAATAATCGTGAATAACGAGGGGCTCCTTTCCTGCGTCGATAAGATATAGTTCCTCCTTGTTGTTGCTTTTTGTGTAGAAAAATGTGGCATATCCCTGCCCCGCATTCAGATTGTGAACTTCAATTATCATAATTTAATCGTTTTTTGGGGCCGTTTATCTCTGTTGAATTCTAATTTGCAGACAAGCAATATCGAAGTCTGTTTATCATTAGTATTGTATAAATCTAATAATCATAATATATATACCGGTGCAGGATAAACAATAGCATCAATTATTGGAATATAACTGAATGTGTTATGAGTGAAATTGTAAAAAAAGTATATAATTATAATGGCTATAAGAGCGACTCTGATAATATTGTTACAAGTGATTTTTGAACTATTCAAATATATCGCTATTAATGTGCATTGGAATGCATATACATAGAAGAAGTATCTTAAAAGTAAGTAATATGCTCCGATTGTATTGCATATAACCATTGTAATAATAAGCATAAGATTGAAATTCACCATTACAATTGTATTATTATCAATCTTTTCTTTAGATGTTTTCTTGTATATTGATATAATCATATATGACAGGATTATCAATAGAGCAATCATAGCTGGCTGTAAGCCAGTCACTTCCTGCCAACTATCTTGTCCTAATAATTGCTCGGAATTGTTGGCTCTGGCAAATATGTATCCAATAAATGGAACATTGGAGAGTGAATCGCCTATCATGTAGAAGATACTTACAACAATAAAAAGTAGCAATAGTAGCAGCGAAAATGATTTTATTGTGAATCTCCTCTTTATCATAGGTATAAGACCAATACCCAATATTGGCAAGCTGGTTGTGTGTATACATAAAGCGCATAAAGCAATCCACCACGATTTCTTGTCCTCAATATAGTAGCGAACAAAGAATGCTACTAATAGTGATTGTGCAAGGGATTGTCTTACAAGGTTACCATTGGCTGCAAACTCTTGAAAGAAAAAGGCCATTATGTATAGTGCTGTAATAGTAGTTCTTATATTGGAATTTGTTTTCTTTCCGATGGTAATAACTGAATATGATAGGAGTATGTAATTTATAAAAGCTAAACTGATTATATAAATATTCCAATTGCCTGCAAATATATAGTATGAGATATATGTATAGGCATAATAAAGAGGCTCCTTGCCGAAACTCATCAAAAATGATATGAAATCAAATTTCGGAACGCTCAAAAAGTAATCTTGATATTCAAGGAGATCTCCGTCTAATTCTTTTGTACTACCTAACAAGGCTATATATAAGGATAATAGAATGGCAAATGTCCATAGTCTTTTTACAGAGAATTCTTTTGAGTCCCATATATAAATGCTATATCCAATAGTTGTTGCAATTGGTGATAAAATAAATAGGAGATAAACTAACATTGTTTTTCTTTCTTTTTTTGTTGTATTCTGTCATATATTTAATGTCGGAGCACCAAAGTCTTACTTGTTCTTTTCCATTATTTCCAATGATTTTTGCCGGCACTCCTCCTACAATGCTTCCTGCCGGAATATCCTTTGTCACTACAGCGTTGGCTCCAATCACACAATCGTCGCCAATTGTGATGTTTCCAATGATTTTAGCACCGGCTGCAACGAATACTCTGTTGCCAATAGTTGGGTATCCTTCTCTTCTCCCCCCCTAGATGAACCTATCGTAACTTGTTGCATTACAGTGACATCGCGGCCAATTTTGCACTTGGAAAGAATAATCGAAAAGCAATGTCCGATGCAGAATCCTTCTCCAATTTCCGCAGTTTTCGATATATATACCAATTGCTTGTTTTGATAGTATCTATTCAGTATTGAATATAGTGGTCTTAATATCGACTTCTGTTTTGATAGACGATAAAAAAGAATTTGTTTAAATGACTTATTGAATAGCAAGGCTGAAATTAACGATTTCAAATCGGTGTTGTATCTAACCTTGCTTAAATCCCTTTTAATTATTTCTTTTATGCTCATATTCTTATATAGAAGTGATTAAGTACTCGATTGATTTATCCATCAGCTTTTTGTGATTGGCTGCAACGACTTTGTAGTCTATTTCGTTATTTAGTATCTTGGCAGCTTCTTCAACTGTTGAAACGATTCGGCCATTGATTCCCAGGCTGTTGAACAAAGTTTCTAATCTGTTGCGTCCGCCTCCCTCGTGCGCGAGTACAACAAATTGCTTTTGGAATAATATGGAGAATACGGTGGCGTGGAAGGAATTGGTAATAATGTATTCGGCGTTCCTTATCTCGTTAATCCACTCGGTGGGCGTGATGTGTGTGGTGTGGAGTTGGCTTTTGCCAATTAGCGATGGGTGGTCTATTGCGGTCCAATAGAGTTCGTTGTGTCCCAAATTCATTTTCTTTGCTAAATTGGCTATTTCAACAACTTGTTTCTTGTTTTGGTTGTTACCCAAAATGTATGACACAATCTTCTTGTTGTTCTGTGCCGGGTGGTTTTTTAGTAGAGTTTTTTCGTAGAATTCTCTTGTGTGCAATAGGGTGGGGTCGAGAACCAGTTGTGCCTCCACACCAAATGTGTTGCGGCAAATTTCAATACCGCTTTCCTCGCGCACCGATACGTTGTTGAATTTTTTTAGTAGTGCAGAAATTGTTTTACGATCTTCTTCGCTGCCATTCCATTCGTTTATACCAAATGAGGCTGCATAGGATATGCGTTTTGTTTTTTCATCTGATATAAAGTCGAGAAAATAGTTGTTTCCAATTATTTTCCAACGCCACACTTGGTCGCTACCCACAACGACGGCATCGAACTTTTCTTGTGGAAATCCTTCGACCAACTGTGCGTGTGTGTTGTATCGTTTGGTGGTTGGGGTGAGGAAGGTGTTGGTGTCTTTATGAAATTTTATCCACGAAAAGTGGTGGTTATAGGAAAAGCGGTGATACAATTTTCTTGCAATTCCTTCATATTGTCTTTGACGGTCTATGATATATGCATCGTGCCCGAGTTCTTTTAGTTTAGATAGCAGTGCGTATGCTTGAATTACTGCGCCATAATTGTTGGCCCAGTGAAAAGTTAGAATTCCTACTTTCATATTGTTTTTTTATTTTGTTATCTTTCTTTTTATGTTCCCGAGTGTTTTTGCGCTAAATATAGTAAAGGCAATATCCTTTATTAATCTTTTTATCTTGGTTTTTATTGGCACTTTACATAGCTCTTCAATTTTGTTGTGAAAACTTTGCCCGTTGTTTGCAAAAAAATGCTTTCTGCCGGTGGGCTCCGCTGTGGGGCGATGATATGCGGGGTTTTTATAACAAACATCCTCTATTGGTGCAGGATATAAATTTGCACCTGTTGCAGCAAGCAGTTTGCCTCCCTTATTTGAATTTACAATTATCGCCGATACTCCTTTGTCGTCGTCGAGTTTTGGGATTAGTGTATATATACCCCAATAGTCGGCTAATGTTATATCGCTGCCGCTTCTACCGGCCTTTGCAGGGCAATTGTGGCAACTTGGGCGTAGATAGAGGTCTTTTAAGAAGCCTCTTAAAAAGACGCTCTTTCTTATTGTATATGAGAGCGAAACTGAATTTTTCTCTCCTTCGGCAGCAGCCTCGGAGAGGTTGAGAGCGAAACTGAATTTTTTCCACCCCTCTCGTTTATCCCTAAATCTGATGCCCTCTATTGTGTAGCCTGCTGCTGCGGCGAGGGCATCGGCCTTAGGGATATTTGGAATAGGTTGAAGAGCGAAACTGTATTTTTTGTCGCTCTTACGAGCGACTCTCTCCAGTTGCTCGCCGATGTACCAACGGAAAACGCCCGGCGAGGGGGTGCCGTGGCAGATGAAGTCGATGGTTGTCAGGTTCTCGTACTCCTTGCGTAGGAATGCTTTTAGGCCGGCTATTTGGCAGGGAGTTCCACTGAACAGTACTTCGCGTCCTTGTTTTAGGAACGATTCGGCTTGTTTGAATGTTTCGCCGATGATGCTTTGAACATATTTTGAACCACGAAAAGCTGCAATCCCCTCTCGTGTTTCGGTGTAACAATGCGCTACCTCCCAATGCTCGTTGAACGATGCACCAAAAACCACTCCTCCCCGGTCGATTATGTTATAGGCAAGCGGGGTGAATATTCCACCGGAACTGCTATTGCGGCGTATTTCTTCGTCGGAGTTTATTGCTGCGTAGACATCTTGTGGTTTGCGTTCCTCTTTTTTGTTAATTATAGGACACACCTTTTCGCACAAACCGCAATCGATGCAGGTTGTTTCATCAACGACAGGATAGAGGAAACCTTCGCTGTCTTCTATCATTTTAATACATTGCTTGGGGCAACGTTGTACGCACGCTGAACAACCACAACAATCTTTTTTATCAGTTATCTTTATCATTGTTCCGATGGATTTTGATTCAAGTTATCTCCTGAATATTTTTTTTATATACGATTTTATTAGTGCTTTTTCATATTTTTCAAGCCCAATAAACCATATAGTAATTAGAAAAACAATTACTATGCTTGCTGTTGAACATAATAGGTATTTATATCCTGTTAGGGCTGTATTCGCTAATGGATATGCGAGTAGCAGAATGGTTATTGTGACACTTGCAATAATAGGCACTAATACCCTTTTTATGTATCCCCATAATGGGAAATTAATGTCTTTTTTAAGAACCATCAGTCTGAGGAAAAGGCCTATTGCATCCCAAACGATTGACATTATAAATGCCCATTCTACACTAAATCCTAATTTGAATAGAATGTATGTGCTTATGGGTATAAGTATGAATGGCACAGATGCGATTAATTGGTAGTTCCTGATTTTGCCGGTGGCTTGCGAGGCGTTGGCAAGTGTGGGAAAACAGGTGCTTATTGGTATTCCAATTAATACAAGTTGTGTAAATATTACCATATCGCTATTTACCTCGTTCAGCCATAATTTGAGTATATATTCGGTGTTGAACAGAAGGGGAAGTATGATGGGGAGCAGCAGGTAATTTGAAAATTTTGAACTTGAAAAAATAAGTTTTGTCATATACTCAAAATTCCCTTCGGCATATGATTTGAATATCTGTGGGCGTGTGGCTGTAAGAAAATTTGCTGCAAATGAGTTAACTGCCATTCGCACTTGGTAGGCTATTGCTCTTGCTCCATTGAACGACGAATTAAAGAATATGTTTATGAGTATGTTCACTCCTTGACCATTTAACGAATTTGACAGGCTGCCAAATGTGTTCCAACCCGAAAATGATAGCAGGCGTTTGAATAGTTTGCTGTCCCAGATGAATTGAAGCCTGCTCTCGGGGAAGTATATGCGACAATATATTTGGTTGCTAAGAAATATAAATAATGATACCAACATCATCATAAAACCATACATAAACAGTTTGTCGTAGTTGATGTATTGCAGTGCATATACAAGAAGAAGTTTAAGTATTGCATCGCCGATTGATATATAGGCATATATCTGCATTCGCTCGTGGGCAATAACTGTTGATGTGTATGGCACAGTGAATAGGTTAATTATAAATGTTGCCACAGAGAATTGATATACCCAAAATGCGGCATTGAATCTTGCTGCCGGAATATTCAGATATTCGTATAAAAACCACAAACCGACTGTTTCGGATAGGAGGAATACGATGAGGGCAATAATTGAATAGCTCCAAAAAGACATTGAGAACACTTTGCAAAGGTTATCGTAATTACCTTTGCCCATTTCGTAGTTTAAGAATCGTTGCGTGGTGATGTTTAACGAACTATTCATAAAGGTCATTACCGTCACTATGCCACCAACTACGTTGTATATTCCAAGATCCTCAATACCAAGTATGCGAAGTACTACTCTTGACATATAGAAACTTACTCCCATAAGGAAGAAGAGTCTGATGAAGAGCATTAATGTATTTTTTACTATTCGTTTATTGTTGCTGTTTGTCATTATTCTTTTTTTTAGAATTTGACGATGGCTTTACTCTCTTATCTTTTAGTCGCAACCAAATATGTCGCGAGTATATACGCGTTCTTTTACATCGGCAAGGTCGCTATCGTAGCGGTTGGCAATGATGGCTTGCGACTCCTTCTTAAATGTTGCAAGGTCGTTCACCACAAGGCTGCCAAATAAGTTGGTTTCGCTTCCTAACGTGTAGTGATGTATTATTACTATTATTTTTTTATTGACGCAGATAAAGTATCGTTGGTTGCGGTGTTCTACACGCGTGCTTTATTGCGTTTTTGTTTTGCTTTTGGTATAGTATATACCAATTTCAAAGATAATGTTTTTTGTTAGTATTAACAAAAATAACCTTATAAAAATAAAAATTGTTTGTGGAAATAAAAAAAATCTTGCGGCCGGCAGGCCGCAAGATTCATTGGTAATTTGTTGTTTTTGTTCCCGTAGGTGCTTTTAGGGCACCTACGGGTGGGATTATCCCTTTGCTAGTGATTCTTTCTACTTTCCCTAGCTTACTTGTAGTCTCTTTTCTTTTTCATTCGTTTCTCCCACGTGGTCTTTTTGTTGCGATGTGTCTTTGACTGTGAATGGGAGACGATGCAGTGCAATTGGCACCAATTGCTTTTGTGCTCACAAAGATAATGGCTTCTGTTGGTAATTGCAAATATTTTTCTTGCTGAAAGTGTATTTTTGTGAAAAATAACAGATTTTGTAGCATTATAACAAGTATTTAGGGCAGCAAAACTTGCCGATAACAAATGTTTTGTGTTTTATTGGTTCGTTTTGCTGTTCGCCACCCGCGTGGCATAAACTTTGTCTATGCTTCACGCGACCATTGGCTGCAAACCTCGCCGATAACAAAACTTCCGGAAGTTTTGTTATTTAATTATCCAGTTTTCGATGTTGCGTGTCTCTTTTGAGACATTTGCTCCAATTTTAATAATCTTTCTCCCTTGTTGTTCAAATGGCAGTGAGTATTCTTTGTTGTTTAT
>JAZRRX010000045.1:0-8323 GCA_045651165.1 Eubacteriales bacterium | reverse complement strand
GTCCACCTTTTTAAAGGTGGCTCTCCACGAGCAGTGGCGCGGGTACGGGGCGCGTAGCCCTGTATTCAGCGTTTCTTTTGGAGCTTTTCTTTGCGCTTATACTTGCAAAGAAAAGCGGCTAACGATTACTGATTGCTAAATTCTTACTCGCTTTTTCTTTTGAGGAAGTAGCCCCAAAGAAAAAGCTTGGCAAAAAGAAAAGGGCGTTTTTTGCACTCAAGCCGTGCGGGCTTCCGCTTTTGAAAAAGCGGAGCAAAACAACAGAGGGGCAGGATTGTTACTCCCTCGACAAATCAAAATTTGAATTAATTTTGTTCGATATAATGCAAAGACAAATTATATATCCTTGCGATAAGTCCCCAAGTTTGTCTATCGACCTCTCCCGTTGCTTCAATTCCGTTTCGTTCTTGAAAATCTCGAACAATATTTTCGGTAGCTTCGTCATATTCTCCATTGATTTCAAGGGTATCAAAAACGTTATAAATTATGCCTATTTCGTTTAGCATATACTGTAAAACCGCCACAAGAAAGCTCTTTTCACCTCTTTTTATCGTGTAATCATTGGGATAAGAGGGAAAAGGAATTATCGCTTCGGGCAGAGAGGTATTTTGCAATATTTCAAGATATTGAGCATATAAAAGCTCCCAAGTGGTTCGGTCTGCAACTCCCGTTGGTGCAAGATTATTTCTTATTTGAAATTCAATTAGCGCATTTTTCGTTTGTGTGTCAAAAATGCCGTCAACGGGGACTTGGGGGAACGAGCTATCAACTAAAGCTTGCGCTCTCAAGTACGTTTGCAGATTTCTTATTGCATCTTTTTCGGTGAATTGCCTCATATTAATTATCCTCCTATCTCAAAGCCAGGATACTGACCGTCATTTAGGCGCGAGCCGTTGACAATATCACTATAAAGTGATGTTATGGCATCCCAAGTTATAGCACCAACCACTCCATTTGCTTCAAGGCCTGAAAGAGTTTGTATTGCCTTTACCGCACTGTCGGTTTGTGTGCCGAAAAATCCCGTCAGTTCAACAGAATTGACCTCAGGATATACTTCTGCAATAACATTTATATACTGTTGTAGCAATAGCACTGAGTCGTTATCAGAGCCAACTCGAAGAATAATTCCCGGAAAGGGGAGAATATTACCCTCAATATATTGCAGTGGAATTGTATCAACTATTCCACGATAGGCATTGTATATGGCATTCCAAGTTCCTTCGCCCACAACTCCATCCTCGGGGAGTCCAAAGGTGTTTTGCGCAGAGATTACCGATTGACGAGTTTCGTTGCCAAATGTTCCGTCAATGCTTACAGGAGTAATGCTTGAATAAAATTGTGAGAGATATAGAAGAAAATATTGAAGATTGCTCACTCCAAGTCCTTGTGAGCCAAGTGATAGTACGCCAGGATATTGCTTGGTTACTTCTTCAAGCCGAATACCCTCGCTATCAAGCTCGTTTAGACGCTTAACTGCATTGTATATGCGATTTACGGCATACCAAGTGGCGTTTCCCACAATTCCATCGGGCGAGAGTCCAAAAATCTCTTGAAATTGCACTACTGCCGCCTCGGTATCCTCGGCAAAAATGCCGTCAACCGTGGCTACTTTGGGAATTGACGGGTAATTATCTGATATTCTGTTAAGTCGAAGTTGAAGTACGCGCACTTTATCTCCTGAAGAGCCTACGGAGAGTGGAATTTGAGGAGCGCTTGAGGTTGCGCCCTCGACCTCGGCATTGGATATTATATCAATGTCGTTTCCATAGTAATATTGCAATATCTCAAATGGTGTAAAACCCTCTTCCGCAAGAGAAACGCTACCCCATTGTGAAAGACCATTGCACTGAACCTCTATTCCATCACAATATGCTGCAAAAAGAGGCTCGATATTACCACGCCTGCGAATATAGGAATTGAAAATTTCGTCAACTATTCTTTGCACATTTTGAAATACGTTTCTGCCATTAACAAAGCTCTGGTCAAAGGCTGTGGAATTGGTGATATCGAAATCGTATCCACGAGAACGATAGAATTCGGTATATATGCGATTTAATGCAAATGAAATTTGAGCATATACGTTAGCGCGAATTGCATTTTCGGGCCATGTTGGATAGATTTCACTTGATGCAGTATTTGCTATGTAGTCAGCAAAGGGAATAGTGATATTTGGGGCAGGTGAGTCGGGAGGTCCTAAATGTACAGTTATAAATTCGGGTATTGTTGGAAGGTCGGGCATAATAATTACCTCCTATTTATAAAGGTTGGGGTTTTCATATTCATCAAATATTTCACCCTCGTTTGTATATGGATTTTGGGCATCAAATTCTGTTGTAGGAACTATATGAGCGTTTTGCACGGCGGTAACGTTTTGAAAAATAGGCACTCCGTTATAGTGTTGTGGATAATATCCCTCTTTGAAAACATCGATGTTATAGACAGAATAAGGTTTTGATGCAGGAGAGGGTGATTCTGACAATTCTTTTGGCGGTGCAGGGAGCATAATTTGAGGAGTAATTCCATCGCGATTAGTAAGAAAAGAGAGTAGGATTTCTTGATTATTATCATCCTTGCCTTGAACGATGACTGAGGCGTTTTCTATGGGTATTGCACCGCTTGCAGTGGACACCTTAACTATAAGATATCCATATGAATTTAGTTCTGACATATAATACTCCTTTTATTGAATATTTAAATTGGATTTATAGATTACCCCAACTAAATAATTTTAAGCGCTAATTTCAGTATATGAAAATATATTTTATTAGTTCGAATAAAAATGTTGAAAATCACTTGCAAATTTATTTGAAATCTGCTATAATATTGATGTATATGTGAAAAAATCTAAAGGGCCACGAAATAAGGCCATACCAGCCGGGGAATTAGCGGAGCCCTGTACCTGAAATCCGCTACAGCAGGGGTTCATTCCTTTTTTGAGGGCTGAGCTTTTATGGTCTGTGTCGTATTCTGCTGTGTTGAGAAGTGGGTCTTGCGCAATCGGAAATTGTGAAATGTGTCAGGTGGGGAACCAAGCAGCACTAAGCAGTCTCTCCGGTGTGCCGCGAGGGTGCCTGCTTTGAGCAGTAGGTATGTACGTCGCATAGGAGTGATGTTCGATCTTAAGGTGTATGGTCTTATTTCGTGGCCTTTACTATATTTTTTAAGGAGGTAGTTTATGCATCAAGCATTATATAGAAAGTGGCGTCCGAAAACTTTTTCGGAGGTTGTAGGACAAGAGCATATTACCTCTATTTTGCGTCAAGAGGCAACTGAGGGCAAGTTTAATCATGCTTACCTTTTCTGTGGCTCTCGTGGTACTGGTAAAACCACTTGCGCAAAAATTTTATCCAAGGTAGTCAACTGTGAAAATCCTATTGACGGAAACCCTTGTGGAGTTTGTCCGTCCTGTTTGGCTATTGAAAATGGTTCAACTACTGACGTTCTTGAAATGGATGCTGCATCCAACAACGGTGTTGATAATATTCGTGACATTCGGGATGAGGTTGTTTATTCTCCTTCGTTCTTAAAATATAGAGTTTATATCGTTGACGAGGTACATATGCTCTCAAACAGCGCATTCAATGCGCTTCTTAAAACTCTTGAAGAGCCACCCTCACACGCGATATTCATTCTTGCAACAACCGAGCTTCATAAATTGCCTGCGACCATAGTTTCAAGATGTCAAAGGTTTGAATTTAGAAGAATTGCAACCGATATTCTTACCTCGCGCATCAAATTTATTGCCGAGCAAGAGGAAATTGCGATTGAAGATGATGCAGCGCGTCTTATAGCTCGTTATTCACAGGGTGGCATGCGTGATAGCATTAGTTTGCTTGAGCTTTGCGCATCAGGTGGTGAAAAAATTGACGTATCCGTTGTAAATGAAACAATCGGCTCTGCAGGAAGAGAGCGAATGATGGCAGTTGCCAATGCGATTGCTGAAAGGAATTACGAATTCTTATTTAAAGAAATAGATGAGGTTGTTACCTCATCCAAAGATATAATGGTATTTTGGCAGGATTTGATTTCACTTTATCGCGACCTTTTGGTTGTTAAAACCGTTCGCGACAGTGCAAAATATCTTGACCTCACCGATTTTGAGGTTAGATGCCTCAATAAACTCGCAACTAAATTCACACGCGAGATGCTTATCTACCATTGCAGAATGCTTGAGGATGCTCTGTCCGATATGCAGACAAGTGGTGCAGTAAAGAGAATTATTGCCGAACTTTGCTTTGTGAAAATGTGTGATGAAGCTTTGAGTACTTCAACTGAGGCACTTCTTTTAAGAATATCCAATCTTGAGGCGCGTTTGGTTTCTGGTGAATTTGTTCAACCCAAAACACAGGACGAAGTCAAGGAAGAAAAGCCAAAGAAAAAAGAAAAGGTTGAAGAAAAAGTCGAGCCAAAAAAAGAAATAGTGTTTGCAAATGATCCACAACCAAAGGTTAAACAGGTTGAGATTTTTCCCGATGCTAAAACTACAAAGCCCCTCAAGGCGTGGAGTGAGGCAGTGCAGACAATTCAACCCATTGATAATGGCGCGTATGCCTTTTTGAAGAAAACAAGAGCTTATGTCGGATCGGACGAGAAAATTCACGTTTTATATGACGGATTTGGACTTTTCGCAATAGACAAGCCAATTATAAAAAATACACTTGCTGCATCTCTTTCTAAATATCTTGAAAAGAGATATACCGAGAATGATATAATTTTTGAACAAGATAATGGCAAGGTGAAACTTGAGGATGACCTCTCTGACCTTGACGCGTTTGATGACTTTATGAATAATTGAAAGGAAATATAAAAAATGAAAGCAAGAATTCCAAGTGGAATGGGTGGCGGCCCATCAAATCTTAACGCAATGATTAAGCAGGCACAGAAGATGCAAGAAGATATGGCGGCAAAGCAGGAAGAGCTTGACGCAAGAGAATATGATATTTCCGCAGGTGGCGGTGTTGTTGGAGTAAAGATTAACGGTAAGAGAGAAATCCTTTCTATCGACATCAAACCCGAAATCGTTGACCCTGATGATATTGAAACACTTTCTGACATTCTTGTTGCTGCAATTAATGAGGCAATTAAGAGAGTTAACGATACAAATGAGAAAGAAATGGCATCCATCACAGGACAGATGAGCATGCCCGGTATGTTCTAATGGCAGAGCAGATTGAAGCATTACAAAAGCTCTCTGAACAGTTTGCTCGTTTGCCAGGCATTGGCAGAAAGAGTGCGATGAGATTGGCTTTTTCAATCCTTGAGCTTAGCGATGAGGAAGCGCAGAACTTTGCAAATACCATTGTTGAAGCAAAAGAGAAGGTACATCTTTGCCCCGTGTGTCAATCCCTTACGGATAAAGAGGTTTGCTCTGTTTGTAATGATTTGAGCAGGGATAAGAGCACTATTATGGTGCTTGAGGATACAAAAGCGGTACTTTCAATGGAGAAGGTGCGCGAATACCGTGGACTTTATCACGTGCTTCACGGAGTTATCTCCCCGATGAACGGAGTTACACCCGATAAGCTCAAAATTAAGGAACTCCTTTCTCGAATTGCTGACGAGCAGGTGAAGGAAATAATTATCGCAACCAACCCCACAGTTGAGGGTGAGGCAACGGCGATGTATCTTTCAAGATTACTAAAACCATTTGAAATCAAAATTACACGCTTGGCATACGGAATTCCCGTTGGCAGCGACCTTGAATATGCGGACGAGGTAACACTCTATCGTGCAATCGAGGGCAGAAGAGATATTTAACTTAACAAATAAAAAAACATCATTCGAAAATCGAATGATGTTTTTTATTTTTTTAATATCACGGTAAAGGTACAGCCCTTATCTTCATTGTTTTTGACTGATAATGAATTCCTTTCATATTGTTAAGTGTTTATTTTAGTGAACGATTAAATTCTATACGCCACAGCTGAAATATTTGGTGATTTTTGAACATATATATTGCGCTGTGTAGAAAATCAATGCTGAGTAGTACTATTAGCGATATTGTAAATATGGATAGCACTTTTGGATTTATCTTTGAAAAAGAATTTATAAGGGGAGTAAAAAGATATTTCATAAACAAGGTGATAAATAAAGAAAAAAAGATGCTTGTTGGAACTGAGGTATACCTCGTTATATGAAAAGGGAGAGAGCTATAATCCCACCATTTTATATCACAAGTCCATTCAATTAGATGACCTAGTATCAATTCACCGATGCTTACGCAAAGAAAGGCAATGACAAAATAATATAGAGTGGATATGAATGAGCTTTTGAAGTATAGCTCTTTTGTAAAAAACAAGGGAGCGTTTGGAGTTCCGAACAGCTTAAATATTATGAATATTGCAAGGCCATATCCTAGCAAAAAAGGAAGAACCATATTTCTATTATCCATAAATCCGCTTCTGAACGATATGAAGATATTTTCAGTAATAAAACCGAGAAACGAAACAAAAATTATTATTAATAATAAGGTAAGAGTTTTTATGTTCATCATTTTTCTCCTTTCTTCGCGTTTTTGTGATTTCAGTATATAATGTTAGTTTCAACTATTTATCAAATAAAATTCAACAAATGTTGAAAAAGAGAAAATTGGCAAGAAAGAAGTAATAAAAGTGAATATTTTTTCTTATTATATGTTTTTTACTTTGTTGTAAATAACTTCAATGCAAGTTTTACTAAAACAATAAAATAATAAAAATAAAGGGGGGATAAAATGAAAAAGTGCTTTTTAAAAATAGTGGCAATTTGTCTTGCTATTTTGGTGTTTACACCTGTTATTGAGGTGCATGCTAAGGATCTTTATTGGTATTGCAAACGAAATTCCGATCACAAGCAACCGACAAGTGATCCTATTTTCTCTTTTTTAGATGAATGTGGCGGAATTTATCTTGATAAATCACATGGCAATGACAACGAAGAAAAGGTTATATATCTGACTTTTGACGTAGGATATGAAAACGGAAACGTAACGAAAATTTTAGACGTTATGAAAGAAGAGGGAATAGTGGGCTCATTCTTTATTTTGGGGAACGTAATTGATCGCAATCCCGAATTAGTTTTAAGAATGACGAATGAGGGACATATTGTGTGCAACCACACGGTAAATCATCCAAATCTTGTGGGCAAGAGTGAGGAGCTTTTCAAAAGCGAAGTTTTGGGACTTGAAAATAAATACAAGGAACTGACGGGCAAAGAAATGGCAAAATTCTTCCGTCCACCGGAGGGAACATTTGACCGACAAATGCTTGAAAGAGCGCAAAATTTGGGATATAAAACTGTGTTTTGGAGCTTTGCATATTACGATTGGGATAATGACAAGCAGATGAGTGAACAAGCGGCTTTAAAAAAGATACTTGACAACACTCACAACGGAGAAATAATGCTTTTGCATCCCACAGGCGAAACAAATGCCAAAATAATGCGCACTTTAATTCAGGAATTAAAAAATCAAGGATATACCTTTGCCACACTTGATAAAATAAAATGAAGTTTTTAGCGTTCATAATTTGCGCGATAATTATTATAAATTCGTTTGGTATATCGGTTTTAGCAAAAGAAAATATCTATCGTTCAATACCTGATGCAAAGGGAATGATTGCACTTACCTTTGATGACGGGCCACATCCAAGATATACACGGCAGATACTTGATATTCTAAAACGTGAGGGAGTGAAAGCAACGTTTTTTGTCATTGGTGAAAACATAGGTTACTATGACGAGGGGATAGTTTTAGATATAATAAACGATGGGCACGAGCTTGGCAATCATACCTTTAATCACGAGCATACCAAGAATATGAGTGAAGAGGATTTTTATCGTGATGTTAGAGCTTGTCATAATTTGATTAAAGAAAAATATAATTATGAAATGAAGATTTTTCGTCCGCCTGAGGGATATATTGATTCAAAGGTTGAAAATATTGCGCGCGAGCTTGATTATTCGATAATAATTTGGTCTATAGACACGAAAGATTGGGAGCACGTGGGCTCTGATTTGATTGTGGGAAATATTGAAAAAAACGCAAGTGATGGAGATATAATTTTGATGCACGATTACGTCAGTAAGCCAAATACTACCATTGATGCGCTTGAAAGAGTTATAAGAAACTTAAAAGGGCAGGGATATCGATTTGTTACTGTGTCGGAGTTGATTAGTGAGAGATAAATTGGGATTTATAGGGGAGTTAGTTTATGTGGATAGCAGGGGGCTTTTTTGAAAAGCCGCCCCCTGCACCCCCGAAAAACCTTAAGACCTATTTAAAGTCAAATTTCGCGCAAATTGTGTTGTTACACAACACATAACGATTTTTTCTGCATTTTAACAG
>JAZRRX010000044.1:0-49912 GCA_045651165.1 Eubacteriales bacterium | reverse complement strand
ACCACATACATCACATTCGTGATCGCGAGGATCTTCATCTGTATGACCAAGAGCTGCTTCACCTTTTTCTGTGTATGTATCACCGCAAGCACATCTATATGTTGTATAACCATCTTCTGTACATGTGGGAGCTGTTACTGTGGATTGGTAAGTGTGTCCCTTCGCAGTAACTTCTACTGTTTTACGGCTTGTTTCAGTGCCACATACTGTACAATAAGTTACGTTATCGTAAGAACCATCCACTGTGCATGTTGCATCAACTTCGTTTTCTACAACAACTGCGCCTGCTGTATGTGAAAGTTTTTCAGTTACTGTCTGAGCAACGAGAATTTCATCACATACCGAACAATGCTTACCTTCTGTAAGACCTGTTGATGTACATGTTGCCGCTACCGCTGCGTCAACTTTTTCAGTGTGAGGAAGCTTTTCTATTGTTTCGTTTGTACGGCTGATTTCAGCAGAACATACAGAACATTTAACTACGCTTTCGTAGGAGCCCTCTGCTTTACAACTTGCAGGCACTTCATTTTCTCTCACTGCTTCACCTGCTGTATGTGAAAGTTTTTCAGTTACTGTTTGCGCAACGAGAATTTCATCACATACTGAACAGTGCTTACCTTCTGTAAGACCTGTTGATGTACATGTTGCATAAACCGCTTTATCAATTTCTTCTGTATGAGGAAGCTTTTTGATTGTTTGAGGTGTGCGGCTCATTTCTTCGCCACATACTGTACAGTAAACCACGCTATCGTAAGAACCTTCTTTTGAACAAGTAGATTCTACTCTATTTTCTTCAACTGGAGCAGCTTCTTCGCAATTGCTCAGTTTCATATTACAACCAATATAATCACAGTAATGATCGTGATCATTATCAGCATGCTCACTCATTTCAGCTGCACAACCTTCATAATCGCAAACATGATTATTATCTCCGTCAATGCATTCGGAAATCTTATAATCACAATTATCGCGATCACAAATGTGGTTACTATTTTCATCTATGTGACCAAAAGCATCAACTGTTGTCTGAGCAACAATAACTTCATTACATACTGAACAGTGCTTGCCTTCTGTCAAACCTGTTGTTGTACAAGTAGCATCAACTGCTTTATCAATTTCCTCTGTATGAGGAAGCTTTTCAATTGTTTTTGTATCTCTGCTAAGCTCATCACCACATACTGAACAGTAAACTACGCTATCGTAAGAGCCTTCTGCAGAACATGTTGATTCAGTTCTATTTTCTTCAACTGCTTCTGAATGTGTGTGACTGAGAGTAGGAATTTCTATTTCTTTAACATTGCCACAAACTGTACATGTGTATTTTTCAAGACCTGCTTCGCTACAGCTAGCTTCTTTAACTACTTCTTTAGTTTCTTTATGATATTCGTAAGAACCACAAGGTTTGGTTTGAGTTGCATCATCCCAAGTCATATAGTAGCAATAGCAAGCTTTAATATCTTTAAGGTCGGCTGACTGTTCATTACCATACTGACCTTCACCACTAAATATAATCCCGTCAACATTTACAGGAACTTCAATAGCATATATATCATAGTCCTGATCGTTCTTTCCAACCTTGTTGGTCAAAGCCTCACCAGGCCAACCATTATTTGTGTTACCTACCCAATAGTAGATATACGCTGTGGGCCAGCTCCAGTTATTTTCGAAGTAGATAGTCATTTTTTGGATTTCACCACAAGATGAACAAACACCATCAACATAGCTATGTCCAAGAGCTTCACCCTCGGTTTCACCACAAGATGAACATGTCTTTGCTGTTGTACAATCAGCATTTTTCCATGTATGTCCAAGAGCTTCACCCTCTGTTGTGCTACATACTGAACATGTCTTAGGAGTATCACAGTCAGCATCTACCCAAGAGTGACCTGCAGGGATAACAACACTATTAAGGTTAGTTACCTGTGTCAAATCCTCGTCTGTCCAAGCACTTCCACAAATGGAACAAGACCAATGCTCTTTGTTACCGTTTTCAGTACAAGTAGCATCTTTTCCCTCTGTGTGAGTAATATTGTGGTCAGCATCTTCTCTTGTTACATTATGACACTTGTTACAAACTCTGTCACAATCGTATGTGTATTCGTGAGCGCAGTAATCGGGATCTGCACCACCACAAAGTGTACAAGTACCCTCTACATAATTGTGTCCAAGAGCTTCACCCTGTGTATAACCACACGATGAACATGTCTTGGGCGCTATACAAGTAGCATCCGCCCAAGAGTGACCTGTTGCGACAATTGATTCTGTTCTTAAAACATCACGACAATCACTAACCGCACATTTAAATGTCTTAGTACCAGTTCCCTCACAAGTAGGATTAGTAGTAACTGTGCCTTCACCTTCAATATGTACGTGTTCCACTTTAACACTAACAGTTTTGTTAGTAAGAGTTACAGTAACTTTACTGTTGGACTTAGGAACAGTAAATATATAGTTGCCATCTGCATCCTTATTAGCGGTGGTATTACCACCATATGATGTAGTCCAAGCATGATTCAATACACACTTAATCTTGTATGAACCTGCCGCAACATTTTCGTACACTTTGACAAATCCATTATCGGACATAGTCATATCGTTGTTTGTATTAGCTGTGTCCCATTCAGTTCCCAAATGAGCACCTGTACCAACTACTGTAACTGCAGGAGTATGTTTACTCCAAGTAGTTGTACTACCATCCCAAGCACCACTCGGTACTGTAAATAAATTTTTTCCATCGGTAGGGATAGTGAGGTCTCCTGTCTGATTCCACTTATTATTCCAGTTATTTGCAGTCGCAGAAGGATTCATACGACAGAAAATAACGCTAGGGTAAGTTTTATCAGTTGGAACCTTTACCTCATAAATACCATTCCCATCATGGTCAGTCATAGAAACCCATATTTCGCCGTTTCCGTAGAAATATGCCGCAAAACGAGCATTTGACTGAGTCCAGTTAGAGTTTGGTTTTAAGTAAAGATACTCAGGCTGATTATTAGCCGCACTAACTGACAATGACAATGCTGGTACTAGTGGTAGCATTATCACCGCGATAAGCACAAGAGCTAAAATTTTGCTTAACTTTTTCATAAAAATTAAGTCCTTTCTTGTATTTTTATAAAGTTTTTATAATTATATATAAATACCCAATTTGAATTATAGCATTTTTTTATGAACATGGCAAGTTATTTTTACTCTTTTATAGTATTTTTGTCATATATACACAAATACAAAATAACCTCTTTGAGCAAAAACACGATTAAAATACTACTTGTTCATAAAAAATTCACTTTGTGTATATACTGAGTTTTTATATTAACAAAACCCTATTTTTTAATACATTCCATATTCAAAACCAACTCAAGTTGGCAAAAAACATTGATGTTTAATTTGATTTTTCAAGAAAAAATAGTATTTTTTGTATTTTTCATTCAATTTGTAAACTATGAGTTGCAAAAAATCTTAAAAATTTACGAAAAAGGGTTGTATTTTCATTATTGGTTTAGTATAATAGATATAGAAACCCAAACAAATCTAAAAAGGAGTGTTTTTTATGACCATTGGACAAAAAATAATTCAACTTAGAAATAGCAGAGGAATTTCACAAGAAAAACTCGCAGAACTCATGGGTGTTTCCCGTCAATCCATATCCAAATGGGAGATGGAGCAAGCAGTTCCACAAATAGATAAGATTTTGCAAATATCCGAAATCTTTTCAGTTTCATGTGATGACCTTCTTCAAGATAAAATTGAACTTCGTGGCACTCTCACAGCACCATTGAGAAATAAATATTTCGGAACTGATGGCTTCCGTGGTGAATCCAATATTGGTCTTACATCAATGCATGCCTACAAGGTGGGTAGATTCCTCGGTTGGTACTATTCCCTTCAGCTCCAAAACGAAAACGGCAATCGTCGTCCCAAAATCGTTATCGGTAAGGACACAAGACGTTCAAGCTATATGCTTGAATATGCCATAGCTTCAGGTATTGCAACCTCGGGCGCAGATGCTTATATGCTCCACGTTACAACAACACCAAGCGTTTCATATATTACTCGTCTTGACGGATTTGATTGTGGTATTATGATAACTGCATCACACAATCCTTTCTGTGATAACGGAATCAAAGTTATCAATCGTTATGGCGAAAAGCTTGACGATGAAACCACCGCACTCATTGAAGCATATCTTGATGGCGACCTCGCTTCTCTTGGTATCTCGGGAGATGATCTTCCCTTGGTGGTTGGTGATAAAATCGGTTGCATACATGACCATGTCAGCGGACGTAATAGATATATCGGTTACCTCATCTCCTCCGCATCAAATTCTTACAAAAAGCTTCGTATTGGACTTGACTGTGCTAATGGTGCTTCTTGGTCGATTGCGCGTGCTGTTTTTGGTGCGCTCGGCGCTCAATTATATGTAATCGGTGACGAGCCTGACGGACTTAACATCAACAAGGATTGTGGCTCAACACATATTGAAAATCTTGCAAAGCTTGTTCGTGAAAAACACCTTGATGTAGGCTTCTCATTCGATGGTGACTGCGACCGTTGTCTTGCAGTAGACGAAAACGGAAACGTAGTTGACGGTGATAAGATTATGTATCTTCTTGCAAAGCGCCTTAAATCTCGTGGAATGCTCAAAGATAATACAGTTGTAGCTACAGTTATGTCAAATAGTGGATTCGTTGCATCCCTCAACAAAATCGGTATTAAATGTGTTCAAACCAAAGTGGGAGACCGCTTTGTTTATGAATGTATGCAGGAAAAGGGTTACTCCATTGGTGGTGAACAATCAGGACACATCATTATCAAAAAATATGCCACCACAGGTGACGGACTTTTGACGGCTATTATGGTAGCAGAAGAAATGTGCGATAGCAAAACAACTCTCTCTGCCCTTGTTGATGAGGTTGCAGTTTATCCTCAATATTTGAAAAATGTTCGTGTTCTTGATAAGGATGCTGTAATGAATGACAAGGATGTTCTTGCAAGTGTAAAAGATGTTGAAAAGCTCATTGATGGCAAAGGTAGAGTACTTCTTCGTCAAAGTGGAACTGAACCTCTTATTCGTGTAATGGTTGAAGCAGAAACCGAAGAAAAATGCCACGAATATACAGATATCATCGTTAAAGCTATCGTTGACGGAGGACACCAAATTGGATAAAAAAGTTAAAACAAAAGAGTTGTTTGATTGCCAAACACCATATCTCATTTCTCTTTTCGAAGAGAGCGAATATCCATGGGAAATGCTTCCCAAAATAAAAGATCTTGCTAAAAAGATAATTGAAGAGGGACTCGAAGGATACACTCTTCTTAGCGATGGAGTACTTGTTGGAGAAAATGTTAAAATATACCCAACAGCAACTATCGAAGGTCCAACTGTTATTGGATCGGGCACCGAGGTGCGCCCAGGTGCATTCATTCGTGGTGGAGTTATTACGGGTCAAAACTGTGTAATTGGTAATTCAAGTGAACTTAAAAATTGCATTCTTTTAAACAAAGTGCAAATTCCACATTATAACTATGTGGGTGACTCGATTCTTGGAAACAAGGCACACACGGGTGCAGGTACAATTTGTTCAAACCTCAAAAGTGATGGCAAAAACATAGTAGTTCACGGTGAAATCGAATATGAAACAGGGCTTCGTAAAATCGGTGGCATATTAGCCGATGGTACTGACGTTGGCTGTGGATCGGTAATCAATCCCGGCACAGTAATTGGTAAAAACACCTCAGTTTACCCCCTCACTTCCCTTCGTGGAGTTTACCCTGCTGATTGCATAGTTAAATCCACAAAAGAAGTTGTTAAAAGAATATAAAAACAAAAATGGCGGTCATTGACCGCCATTTTCTTATTTCTTTTCAAAATAAATTGTTTGCGTGTTAGTGTCGAAATAAATGGTATATGTTCCTAATGATAGTTGAACATTTTTATTTCCACCCTGATATTCAAAAGATGTGTTTACTTTACTTTCGTCAACAGTGTTATACCAAGCCGGATCTCCACTTTGCTTGTTATTATATATTTTGAATTTAAATGTTCCTGCATCACCACTCGAGTAATTTGCAGTTAAAGTAACAGAATATATTCCGTTACCAATATGCTGCATCTTATACTGCGAATGATTTTCCCAGTTATTATTATCAAAATTGCCACGTATATACAATTCCCATTCCTTTACTACTGTTGTTCCGCCTTGATTTCCACCCGAATTATCTCCTGTATTACCTCCCGAGCCTTCGCCAACGTCGGGAGTATAATCGCTAATATATTTTGCAAGAGTTTGTGTCTTTTTAGTAATGTAGTTAGCAAAGGACATATTAGAGCCATCGGACTTATTTATGTCAAACGAGAAAGAGTAATCCCATGCATTGCCATATTGCTTTGAAGGAGTTGCATCCGAGCCATAAAGGTTCTTGGCGATATTAAAGCTTTCTTCGAAATTTGAAATTTTGAACATGTCACTTGATGCCACGACGCGAAGAGCCTCAACATATTCATTTTTGAAGAAGTTAGCATTTAAAATACCCTTTGTAAAGAGAGGATTTTTTTGTTTACTATTACCATTACCTATTGCTGTATCTCCGAATGGACTATCGTTTGTCATATGGTTACCCGAAGGATTCCAGTGCTTATTAACACCAAGACCGCGATCCACATCATAAGGAATTATCATCATCTTGCCGTTATCTGCACGGAAGTAGATATAACAGTTATTGTAGTTATTTCTCAAATCGTCAGGATTACCCATCATATAAGAAACCGCAGCAAACATAAGGAAGTTTTCAACATCAACAACGGATGAAAAGCTATTCTTATTACAAGAGTTTGAATTGATGGTATTTATAAGATTTTTGAGTGATGAATGATCACTTGTCTTTTTATTTGTTTTAAGATCGTAAACATAGAATTTGCCTTCATCCTCATTTTCGACACCATATGAGGCGAAAGTGTTAAAGAATGCACCCGTATCCGTCCAACCGAGCTTATAAAGATCGCCTCCAAGAGCTTCAGGAGAAAGGTTTTTCTCAAGGAAAATCTTGTCTATTGGTTCATAGAACATCCACACACCCGCATGGTCATTCGCAATATCAACGGAAGCAAGATTTGTGTGAGGGGCAAGAACACCGAATTCACGGTAAATATCATAAGAATACTGCTCTCTGATATAAGTAGGATCATCATTTTTATTCCATCTCATATCAATCTTTTCAAGAGTTGCAAATGTTCTGTTCTTTCTCGCCTTTCTTGCATTGTCATCCGCCCAAACAAGAGCATCATTTCCATAATAAGCAGGATCGTCAAAGGTTTCTTGGAAACTTATTTTGAAATGAACGAGATTATACATTCCTGAACTTGAATCCCAAAAGTAAGTTCTGGAAGTGTTACCCTTCATTCTAACACCGACCTGCTCAATGTAATATTCCAACTTCTCTCCGTTTGGCTTCGTAATGGTAACATAAAGGTCAGCCATTCTATAAATCGGAGATTTACCATTATCATGATTGCCATGTTGACATATGTTTTTGTATTTGCCGTAATCTTCATTAATCTTCTTAAGCTCGCTTTGGCTTATATCAAGATAAAGCGAAACGTGATTTTCGTGATTGAAAAGTTCATCGAAAAGAGCAAGCTCATCTCGATCAAATCCACTAAGATCGGGATCTTCTTTAGGAATATTTGGAGTTGTTACACTACCAGTTGTAGTTGTTGTACCACTGGGACGAGTAGTTACTGTTGTAGACGTTGTTCCAGTGTTGGGGCGAGTTGTTACACTCGTACCAGGTGTAGTTGTAGGTCGAGTTGTTGTGGGACGAGTTGTTGTGGGACGAGTTGTTGTAGGACGAGTTGTCGTTCCCAAACCCGCGGTAGTCGTAAACAATGGACTACTTGGAGAAATTGTTGAATCATAACAAGCAAAAAGCCCCATTCCCATAACTAATATCAAAAGAATTGCAGTAATTTTTTTCATGTGCTGCTCCTTTTTTTGCAAACTTATCTATTTTAATTATAAATCATTATGTTATTTTTGTCAACACAAAAAAGCACCCAAAATTTTTGAGTGCTTTTTATAGTAAATACACAATTTATTAATTACGCAAAGTTAGGGAGCACTACGAACTGAAGCACACAATATGCACCGTAAAGTCCAAGAAGAGCTACACCCTGCCATTTGTAAAGTCTGCCCTTGAAAAGAGGAGGTAAAGTCATAATTGCCATTACTCCGAACATAAGGGGAATATCAAATATGAGAGATGCATTGTTTCCAAGGAATGTTGACTCAGCAGGTACCTTGAAAGGATTGATAGCGATTGCCGCACCTGAAACAAGAACAAGATTGAAGATATTAGCACCAATGATGTTTCCAAGAGAAAGCGCACCATGTCCCTTTGCAAGAGCAGTAATAGCTGTTACAAGTTCGGGGAGACTTGTGCCAAGAGCAACAATTGTAAGAGAAATGATAGTTTCAGGAACATTGAGGTCGTGAGCAATCTTTGTTGCACTTTCAACAAGAAGGTATGCACCAACTGCAATTATAAGTGCAGCACCGATAAGAATTCCAATATCCTTTATAAGACCGAACTTAGAATTATTTTCAGCAGGTTCAAGCTCTGTTTCATCATGTGATTCTGCTTCTTGAGGATTCTTCTTCATATTGATTACGTTGATAATCATATAAGCAACAAATCCGAGAAGAAGAACAATACCCATCCACAAATCAAACTTACCAAAGACATATGCATTGAATGAATAGAAAACAGCTGTTATAAAGAAGAAAGCTACGGGGAAAACAAGAGACTTTTTATCTACTTTGCCAGGCTTTATCGCAATTGTAAGAGCTGCGATAAGAGCAGTATTACAAATAATTGAGCCTATGGCATTACCATAAGCAACAGCACCGCTTCCTGCTGCAGCACCCATAGCGGATGTCATAACTTCGGGCAAGGTTGTACCAATAGAAACTACAGTTGCACCAATAAGAAGTTCAGGGAGATGGAATCTCTTTGCGATATTACTTGCAGCATCAACAAACCAGTCTCCGCCCTTGATGAGCAATAAAAATCCAAATGCTAAAAGAAAATACTCGTTAGGAATGAATGAAAACATTTTTTTACTCCTTTAATAAATAAAATTGTCAATAAACAAATGAAAAACAAACGTAAATTTCACATTTGTTTATCATTTTTTACCTATTAATTATATACCATTTTTCGATAAATGTCAACACTGTATTTATCATTGACAAAACATTTTTATTATGTTAAAATAAACGTAGCAATTCATGGAGGTTAAAATATGAATAATCCCTTTCCTAATGTAAAGAAAAATTTTGGATTTGGCTGTATGCGATTGCCAATGAAGGACAATGAAGTTGACACCGTAGAATTTTCAAAAATGATTGATACCTTTTTAGATAATGGCTTTAACTATTTCGACACAGCACAGGGCTACCTTGAAGGCAAAAGTGAACTTGCTCTTAAGGAGTGCTTGACAAGTCGATATCCAAGAGAAAGCTACATACTCACAGACAAGCTCTCTCCCCATCTTTTCCAAACAGAAGCGGATATTCGTCCTGCATTTGAGCGTCAGCTCGAAGCGTGCGGGGTTGAATATTTTGACTTTTATCTTATGCACTCTCAAAACAAGGGACTTTATACTAAATATCAGTCCTGTAATGCTTATGAAGTGGCACAGCAACTCAAGGCAGAGGGCAAGGTAAAATACGTTGGATTCTCTTTCCACGATGATGCAGAATTCCTTGACAAAATTCTTTGCGACCACCCCGAAGTTGACGTTGTTCAAATTCAGTTCAACTATGCAGACTACGATGACCCGTCGGTTGAGTCAAGAAAATGCTATGAAGTGTGCAGAAAGCACAACAAGCCAATTATCGTTATGGAGCCCGTTAAAGGTGGTCACCTTGTTAACCTTCCCGACAAAGCAAAAGAGGTATTCTCTGCTCTTGGCGATATGACTCCTGCAAGTTATGCAATCCGTTTTGCTGCAAGCTTTGAAGGAATATTTATGGTTCTTTCAGGTATGGGTAATATGGAAATGATGAACGATAATATCTCATATATGAAAGACTTTAAGCCACTTAATAATGAAGAGCTTGAAGCAATCACTAAAGTTCTTGAAATTGTTAAAGAACAAGGAACAATTCAATGCACTGCTTGTCGTTATTGTGTTGACGGTTGTCCTATGAGCATTAAAATCCCCGACCTCTTTACCTGTATGAACGGCAAAAAGATTTGGAATGCTTGGAACTATAATTCCTACTATCGTTCACTCACAAAAGACGGTGGCGCACCCGAAACTTGCATCGAATGTGGCGCGTGTGAAGAATCATGTCCTCAGCATCTTCCAATTAGAGATTTACTTAAAGAAGTTGCAAAAGAATTTGAAAAGAAAGAATAATAAAAACCCGACGGAAATTCCGTCGGGTTATTTTTTAATTACTCTTCTCAAGCAAACTGCTGTTCTTGCAGGAAGATAAATTTGGAACTGACGATTTTCATTTGTTGAATAAACTTGAGTTTCACTAAGTCTATCCCAACCACCAAATTCGTTTCTGTCAGTTGAGAATACAACCTTATATTCACCATTGAAACGAGGTTTAAGATAATATCCCCAATGATGATTTGTGGGATGGAAGTTCATTACATAGATAAGTCCATTTCTTTCAAACATCATTACCTTGTTATCGTCATCAATCTGCAACCAATGAGGTTCCTTTTCATAGATGCGATATTCTTTTGCAAGTTTGAGCATTTCCCTATCAAATGCCTGAAGCTGACTATATTTCAAATCGGGATTATCAGCAATGCTCCACTGACGACGGCAATAGAAATGCGACCAACCGTTGCCCTCTCTTGGGAAGTCAATCCATTCGGGATGACCGAATTCGTTACCCATAAAGTTAAGATAACCTTCACCACCCAAAGCATTCGTCACAAGACGAATCATCTTGTGAAGTGCCATGCCTCTTTCAATAATTGCATCGTTTGACCATTTACCCATATCGGTATACATCTTTGCATCGCAAAGACGGAACATAAGTGTTTTATCACCGACGAGTGCTTGGTCGTGGGATTCTGCATAGCCAATATATTTTTCTTGAGGGCGACGACCTGTCAATTCGCACCAAATGTGCCACATGCTCCAGTCCTCATCGCGAACATCCCTAACAAGTCTTACCCACATATCTGGTGAGCCCATAGCAAGACGATAATCAAAGCCGATACCACCATCTGCGATTGGCAAACACATACCGGGCATAGCGGACATATCCTCTGCAATAGTAATTGCATTAGGATTAACCTCATAAATAAGCTCGGTTGCAAGCTGAAGATAAGTAACTGCTTCAGTATCAGTATTGAGTGAGAAATATTTGCTATAATCAGTAAATGCAGTACCAAGACCGTGGTCATGGTAAAGCATTGACGTTACGCCGTCAAAACGGAAGCCGTCAAAGTGGTATTCTTCCATCCAGAACTTAAGATTTGAAAGAAGGAAATGAATAACCTCGGGCTTGCCATAGTTAAAGAGCTTTGTTCCCCACGCCGGATGATTACCTTTATCACCTGCATGAAAGTACTGTGTAACAGTACCGTCAAACTCTGCAATACCCTCTGCAGTATTGCTAACTGCGTGTGAGTGAACAACATCAAGGAGAACTGCAATTCCCATTTGGTGAGCAGTATCAATAAGACGCTTAAGATCGTTACATTTACCAAACTTTGAGGATACAGCAAAGAAGTTAGAAACCTGATATCCAAATGAGCCGTAGTAAGGATGCTCCATAATTGCCATTATCTGAATAGTATTATAACCTGCAGCCTTAACACGAGGAAGAATGTTGTCGGTAAACTCGTTGTAAGTACCAACTCCCTGTCTTTCCTGAGCCATGCCGATATGAGTTTCATATATAAAAAGTTTTTTCTGAGGCTTAAAATTATTCTTCTGCCAAATGTACTCGGGCTCGTCCACAATCGCACCCGACCAAGTATAGTTATAAGGGTCTTGAAGCACTCTCTTGCAATACGAGGGAATTCTTTCAAGATAGTTATCCCAATGCTTGATGATTGCTTTTACTCTACAATCATCCCAAAGGGTGTTTTGTCCCCAAATAAAGATTTCAAAAATACCATTGCCAAGATTATTTAAACGATGAGACCATCTATCCCAACCATTGAAATCCCCCATAAGATACACCTCGTGAGCGGCAGGAGCCCATTCACGATAAATCCATCCGTTTTCAACCTTGTGAAAACCGAAATAATGGTGTCCATTGGCGAAATCAATAAGCTTTCCTGTTTCACCAACAAGTTCTCTTTTCTTGTTGTAATAATTATTCATTCTGAGATTAATGTCTGATTCAAATGCCTTTAGCGCAGGGTCATATTCAAAAATCTTATAGCTCATAATTACCTCCAAGGATATTATGTATCTATTATAAACCTATTTTTTTATTATGTCAAGCGAAAAAAGGCGATAATCAAAAGATTATCGCCTTTAAATTATTGTTTTGTTAATTGTTCCTTTTGATATTGAAGCATATAAAGATCATAATATCTTCCGCGCTTTGCAAGAAGTTCAAAATGATTACCCTGCTCTATTATCTCACCATGGGAAAGAACAATGATATTATCCGCATGCTGAATTGTTGACAAACGGTGCGCAACGATAAGCATTGTGCCAATATTCATCATCTTTTCAAGTGAATCTTGAATAAGAAGTTCGGTTTCAGTGTCAATATTCGCAGTTGCTTCATCAAGAATCATAACACTTGGCTTATGAATAATAGTTCTTGCAAACGAAAGAAGCTGACGCTGACCTGCAGAGAAGTTGTTTCCTCTTTCTCTTACCTCTTCATCAAGTCCGTCTTTCAATTTATCAATGAAATGGTCGGCGTTAACGTACTTACATGCAGCCATAATTTCTTCATCTGTAAAGCTTTCTTCGCGAAGCACAATGTTTGAACGAATTGTACCTGAGAAAAGGAAAACGTCCTGAAGCATCTGACCAAAATGACGGCGCAAAGAAGAAATTTTAATATCTCTTATATCAATTCCATCAATAAGGATTTGTCCTTTTTGAATATCGTAGTTTCGACAAATAAGTGAAAGAATAGTTGTCTTACCAGAACCTGTTGAACCAACAAATGCAACAGTATCTTTAGCTTTTATCTTAAAGGAAACATCCTTAAGCACCCATTCTTCGCCCTCATAGGCAAACCAAACGTTTTTAAACTCGATATTACCCTCAACGTGCTCAAGCTCAATAGCGCCGTCAGTATCAACGACCTCGGGCTTCATATCCATAATTGTGAATATCTTCTCTGCAGAAGCAAATGCGGACTGAAGTCTATTAAACTGATCTGCAAGATTCTGAATAGGATCAAAGAATGTCTGGATATACATATAGAACGAAACGAGAACATCTGACGTGATGATAAGCCCCATAAAGCCCACGTCCTTGATATATCCCTTTGCCGCGAAATAGAAAAGGCAAAGCTGACTTGAAACATAGAGCATATATATGATGGGACGGAATACGCTAAATACAAAGATCTGATCGCGCATCGCCTTTCCGAGCTTATTGTTCTTTTCAATAAACTCTTTCTTTTTTCTCTGCTCCTGATTGAAAATCTGAATGATCTTAATACCTGAAAGGTTTTCGGAAAGGAAGGTATTGATATCCGTTGTGCCGTCCTTAACTCGTCTGAATGCTCTTCTTGAGAATTTTCTGAATATAAGTGTAAAATAGAAAATAAACGGAACGAAGCAAAGCACCATAAGAGTTAATGCATAGTTGAGCATAAACATTGCAACAACTATTGCAATAACCAAGAAAATGTTCTTGATAAGATTTGTTAAAATCTGTGTGAACATCATCGAAATAGCATTTGTATCGTTTGTAACTCTTGTTACAAGCTTACCAACGGGCATATGGTTAAGCTGCGCGTGAGAAAGACTCTCGATATGTGTGAAAACATCCTCACGGAGCGCAGAGAGGATCTTTTGACCTATTCTCTGCAAAAGTATCGCCTGAATATACTGGAACACAAGCGAGGTTATAAGAATAACTGCATAGATTATGATATACATGAGCAGCTCATTCATCTCAAAATCGGTCTGAAGGAATTCTATAATAAATCCCATAAGACGTGGAGAGATTACACTGTATGCTATCGAGAATACCATAAGAAGTCCAACAATGATAAACTGACCAATATGTGGTCTTGCATAACGGAGCAAACGCTTCATTATTTCAGTGTCCTTCATATTTCTGTCAAAGCCGATAGCTTCTTTATTGTTTTTAATCGTCATATAGGCGATAGTGAAGATTATACTGAACAATCCTATTACACCACCGACGAACAAGAGAGGAAAATATTCGTACATTATCTCATTCCCCCTTCTCTTCTTCAAGCTTTTGAAGCTCTACCATAACCTTATAGTCAGGGCAAGTCTCTATAAGCTCATTATGTGAACCAACTGCAACTATTTTACCTTCATCTACAAATATAATCTTGTCCATTTTTTCAACTGTAGAGATACGGTGCGCAATAAGAATAGTGGTTCTTCCGCGTCTGTTCTCGCGAAGGTTATCAATAATTACCTTTTCGGTCTTTGTGTCAACAGCGCTGACGGAGTCGTCAAGAATAAGTATTGAAGCTTCCTTCATTAAAGCACGCGCGATCGATATTCTCTGCTTCTGTCCACCCGAAACCGTAACACCGCGCTCACCTAAAATCGTTGCATACTGCGCAGGAAATTCCGCGATATTCTCGTGAACGTCGGAGAGCTTTGCAGCTTTTTCAACCTCACCTGAGCTTGATTCATCGCGTGAGAATGCAATATTATTTTCAATTGTATCACTGAAAAGGAAATTATCCTGAGGAACGTAAGCACAGAAATCACGAAGAGTTTTGATCGGAATTGTGTTAACGTCCTTTCCGTCAATAAATAAGCTGTTATCGGGAACATTATAAACTCTTAAAATAAGATCAACGATAGTGGTCTTACCCGAGCCTGTCTTACCTATGATGCCTACGTTTTCACCTGCATTGATTTTAAAATTGATGTTTTCAAGAACATTATAATCACCGTCAGGATACATAAAGTTAAGATTTCTAAATTCTATATCGCCCTTGATATAATCAATGCTTTCAACATTTGCGCTGTCAGTTACATTGGGCTTAGCATCAAGAAGCTCTGAAATTCTCTTAAGAGATGCCTTTCCACGGCTTGTCATATCGATAAGCATCGACATTGCCATAACGGGCCATACGATGGATGTGAAATAGCTGTTGAATTCCAAAAGCTCACCAACTGAAAACTTACCCGCATATACAAGATATCCACCGTATCCGAGAATAATACAAATAACTGACTGCACGAAAAACGTTACGGATATATGCAAGAGTGTTGATATCTTAGTAAATTCAATATTTATATCTTCGTTTTCTTTATTGAGCTTTTTGAATGCCCAAAGCTCTTTGAATTCCTTAACAAAAGCTTTGATAACGGCTATTCCAGAAAAGTTCTCTTGCGTAAAATCTGAAAGCTGAGAAAATTTCTCCTGTCTTTGCTCCCACTTTTTAGTCATATACTTACCAACAAACGAACCCACTGCAAAAAGAAGAATCATAGGAATAAACGCAAGAACAGTGAGGAGAGGGTCAAGCCTCGACATCTTATATATTGCAAGAGCAGTCATTGCCACCGCATCAACAAGCATCAATGTTCCGTCACCGAAGCATTCGTTGATAGTGCTCAAATCATTTGTAAAAAGCGACATCATATTGCCGACCTTATTTACTTGATAATACTCCTGTGAAAGATCCTTGCAGTGATCAAACATTCTTTCTCTAAGATCGGTTTCAACCTTAATGGCGGTTCCGAACATGCAGACTCTCCACAAAAATCTTCCCGCCGCGATAACAAGAATAGTAAATATCATCGGAGCACAGATCTTGTCGAGCAAGAAATTAAGATCAAATGCTACCTCTTTGCCATTTATCACGATCATTCCGTTTTTGCTGCTCAGACCTGATACAATATAATTGTAAAACTCAGGTATCTCAAGCTGAAAATAGTCAACGGATATAAGCGCAATAACACCAATAAGCAAGGCAAAAAAGTGTTTTTTATAATACTTATTGACGTACTTTCCAAATACCATGGCAATCTCCTCCTTTATTAAAAAATCTAAATTTTATTATATCACAATAAAAATGGTTATGCAAGAAAAAAGTTAAAAAATGACATAAAAAAACAAAAATTAAATATTTGTTCATATATATAGAAATTAATAAAGAAATTATTGAAGAAAAAGATATAAAATGCCCTTGTTATTTGCATTTATTTGTGATAAAATATCTTTCAACACAGTTAATCTTTTAATGGAGAAAATAATATGTTAGTTCCCGTTATAATTTCAGGCATAATATTTCTGATATTAGCAATTATTGCGATTGCTTCTTATATTTGCTTTTCAATGGTGTTTAAAACTCCAAAAAGAAAGGTGCTAAAGGATGGCGAATATGACTTCCCTCCAGGTGAGATATATGAACCATTTTACCCCCAAATGAAAAAATGGACTGACGATATTCGTTCCATGAATCGAGAGTTGTTTGAAGTAAAATCCTTTGACGGATTGACCCTCAAGGGTTACTATTACGAGTATTCGCCCAACTCCCCTCTTGAGCTTATTTTCCACGGATATAGTGGAAATGCCGAACGTGACCTTTCAGGTGGAGTTGAACGTTGCTTTGCTCTTGGCAGAAGCGCCATCCTCATCGACCAAAGAGGTGCGGGAATGAGTGATGGTAAGGTTTGTTCATTCGGCGTAAATGAGCGTCGCGATTGTCTCTCTTGGATAGAATTTGCTACAAAAAAATTCGGGAAAGAGCGTCCTATCATCATAGGCGGAATTTCAATGGGTGCGGCAACCGTTATGATGGCAGCAGGTGAAGATTTACCCGAAAACGTTGTTTGTGTAATGGCAGATTGTGGATATTCCTCTCAAAAGGATATAATTTGCAAAGTTGTAAAAGAGATGAAGTTACCACACAAAATCATCTATCCATTCATTAAACTCGGTGCTACAACATTTGGTGGATTTGATCTTGAAGAAACTACACCCGTCGAAGCAGTTGCAAAAACAAAAACTCCTATTATTTTCATTCACGGAGATAATGATGACTTTGTTCCCCATTCAATGAGTGTGGAATGCTTTAATGCTTGCTCTGCACCAAAGAAATTGGTAACTATTGAGGGGGCGGGACACGGTCTTGCTTTTCCTCAAAACCCTGAAAAATACATTAATTCGTTAGGTGATTTTGCAAACGAAGTAGGATTTTTAAATAAATAAAAAGAAAGCGGAACTCATTTGGGATATTTCAAGTTTATGTGACATTTTAGTTTTATGATAAGAACAAAGGCCTAAAAAGCTTTCAATTCTGTGTGACATTCGTGGCTATGTTTTTAGACACAAAAAGTCAGAAAGCTTTCAAGTTTAGATGACATGAAATTTTCACATTTTTGAAATTGCCATAATCGAGAGCATCACAATAATGTCCTTTATGGGTACGCTCCCCTTCAAGGACATTAATTGCCTTAATTCAATTAATAATAAAAATAGACCTGATGGATTCGATGTCCATCAGGTCTTTTTGTTAGCGTTGAAATATTTTGGTGTAGTCATTTCGGAATTTTGCGCCCTTCTCTCATAATACCGATATGAAATAATCAGAAATGTATCAAATAGAATGATCCTATCTATATTTTTTTAAAAAAACTCACACGCAGAAAATTTTTATGTTTTCATCTTGCATAATTGTTGCATATAGAGCAGAAAATCACAAATAACATATCGAAAATCATATAAAATTATATGGTTTTAGTCAAATTGTATTGAAAATCATTGTTATTTATGATAAACTGTAGATATATTCAAGTAAAAGGAGAAAGATTATGGCTGTCAGTTACAAAAAGCTTTGGAAGATATTAATCGACAAAGATATGAAACGAAAAGATCTTCAGCAAATAGCTGGAATTTCTCAATATGCTATGACTCAATTATCACGCTCAAAAGATGTATCTACTGGGGTTTTGAGAAGTATATGCAATGCTCTTAATTGCTCTATGGAAGATATCGTGGAATTCATTCCAGACGAAAAATAGGAGGTATATATGTATCAAAGCGAAGCGCAACTTGAACAACAGCTCATAGAGCAACTTAACAATCAAGGATATGAAAAAGTTTCCATACCCAATTACGATGCTCTTGTTTCTAACTTCAAAGTGCAGTTTGAAAAATTTAACGCTACAAAACTTGCAAAGCCGCTCACAAGCAAGGAGTGGGAACGAGTTTTTAATCATTTGAATGGAAAAAGCATCTTTGAGAGTGCAAAAATCCTCAGAGATAAGTTCGTTCTTGAAAGAGAGGACGGGACCAAGGTTTACCTTGCTCTTATTGATGAGGATCCGACAAAAAATATATTTCAGGTTTCAAATCAAACGACCGTTGTTGGAAAATACACAAATAGATATGATGTTACATTGCTTGTTAACGGACTCCCTCTTATACAGATTGAGTTGAAACGTCGTGGAATTGACATCAAGGAAGCCGTAAATCAGATCATGCGTTATAGAAAGCACTCCTATAACGGACTCTACCACTACATACAGACCTTCATCGTTTCCAACGGTATGGACACGAAATACTTTGCCAACTCCGACAAAGATATTTTGTATTCCCATACCTTCTTCTGGACGGATGAGGATAATATCCGTATCACGAACTTAAAGGATTTCTCGGTAACCTTCCTTGCTCGTGACCGCATCATCAAGATGCTCACCAAGTTCACCATTCTCAACGATACAGACAAAATTATGATGATCATGCGCCCCTATCAGGTGTATGCAACAGAGGCATTGATCAGACAAGCCACTCTGACGAATAGAAACGCCTATATTTGGCACACAACAGGTGCAGGCAAAACATTGACCGCATTCAAGACCGCACAGGTTTTAGCGGCAAATCCTGTGGTCAAAAAGGTGGTATTCTTGGTAGACCGAAAGGACTTGGATACGCAGACGATGGAGGAATTCAACAAGTTTGAAGCAGGCTCTGTCGATGCCACCGACCACACGGATGTGCTCGTCAAGCAGATGAAGGACAAGAACCGTCAACTCATCATTACCACGATTCAGAAGATGGCGAACGCTGTCAAGAATCCTCGCTATGCCAAGGTAATGGAAGAATACAGAGATCAGAAGGTTGTGTTCATCATCGACGAATGCCATCGCAGCCAATTTGGAGAAATGCACAAAGATATTGTACGTCATTTCACAAAAGCACAATTCTTTGGATTTACTGGAACTCCTCGCTTTGAAATTAATGGTAAAGTTGAAGGAAAAGTTGTTCAAACAACAAGCAAGTTGTTCGGTGACTGCCTTCACTCCTATCTCATTAAGGACGCCATATTCGATAACAATGTTCTCGGTTTTCATGTAGAATATATAAAAACGATTCAGGGCGATTACGATGAGAACGATGATACTATGACCGAGGCAATTGATGTTGGCGAGCTTTACATGGCAGACGAAAGAATGGCTCTCGTAGCCAACCACATCATCCAAAACCACAAAGCAAAGACAAGAAACAGACAGTACACAGCGATCTTCGCTGTATCCTCTATTCCTCAACTTGTAAAGTATTATGACATCTTTAAGTCGATCAACCACGACCTCAATATCAGCGGTATATTCTCCTACGGAGCTAACGAAGACTATGAAGGAGCTGACGAGCATTCGAGAGATAGACTCGAAAGGATCATTGCTGATTACAACGAGATGTACAACACCAACTTCAGTACAGATACTTTCGCAGCTTACCACAAGGATATCTCCGACCGAGTAAAAGGCAAAAAGAGCAAGCCTCTTGATATCCTTCTTGTCGTAAATATGTTCTTGACAGGCTTTGACAGCAAGCCTCTGTCCGTTCTTTATGTTGACAAGGATATGATGTACCACGATTTGCTTCAGGCATACAGCCGCACAAACCGTGTTGAGAAGGAAACAAAGCCTTGGGGCATCATCGTATGCTATAGAAACCTCAAGAAGAAAACAGACGATGCTCTCGCGCTATTCTCGCAAGGACAGCCCGAAGGTGTGCTTACACAGCCCTTTGAGTTCTACGCACAGAAGTTCAACGAGCTTGTGGCGAAAATCAAACAGCTCGCTCCCACACCTGCATCCATAGACATGATGTATTCCGAGGACGATCAGAAGGAATTCGTTGTTCTTTTCAGAGAGTTAACACGCTATCTTTTGTCGCTTCAGACCTTCGTAGAGTTCCGCTTTGACAGAAGCAATCTCGATATGACCGACCAAGAGTATCAGGACTACAAGAGCAAATACCTTCTCCTGTACCGCAAGCACAACGACGGAAAAGAGGTTGTGTCCGTTCTCAATGATGTCGACTTCTGCATCGAGCTGATGGAGAGCGACCGCATCAACGTGGCATACATCATGAACCTCATTCGCAACATCAACTTCGAGAGCAAGCAGACTCGTGACCGTGATATTGAGCATATCAAGGACGAGTTGAATCGTTCCGACAATATGCGTCTGCATAAGAAGATCGACATCCTCCGCGCGTTCCTCGACTTGGTCGTTTCCGGCTTCGATGGAACGGAAGATATCGATGCAGAGTATAACGACTTCGAGAACAAGCAGAAGTCAGCCGAAATCGAAGCCTTCGCCGAATCAGAAGGAATCGACTCCGCTATGCTTAACGCAGAGATTGCGGAATATGAATTCACAGGCGTGTTGAACCCCGGACAAATCCGAGATAAGATCACCACACCTATGCCCCTATTGAAAAAGAAATCACTTGTCAGCAGAATCGCAGACTTCATCAAGAGTCACGTTGACAAGTTCAGCAATTAAGGAGAACAGATAAATGGACAGCAATAACATCCAACAGCATCAAAGAGAACTCTGCACCAAGCTTTGGTCTATGGCAAACGCTCTCCGTGGTAACATGGAAGCTTATGAGTTTAAAAACTACATCCTCGGAATGATATTCTATTACTATCTTTCTAACAGAACCGAGGAATATATGGCAAAGCTCCTCAAGGACGATAACATCACCTACGAGGAAGCATGGAAGGACGAAGAATACAGAGCAGCCATCGTAGAAGAATCCCTTCGTGACCTTGGCTTTGTTATCGAACCTCAATACCTCTTCCGCAAGCTCGTTGCATTGGTTGAAACTCGCACCTTTGATGTCGAGTTCCTTCAGAGCGCAATTAACTCGCTCATGGAAAGCACCATTGGCAACGAAAGCCAAGCGGACTTCGAGGGCTTGTTCTCGGATATGATTCTCGACTCCACAAAGCTCGGCCACACCGTTAAGGATAGAAGCGCAGTAATGGCGAAAATAATTACCTCTATGGACGAGCTTAACTTCACCATAGAAGATACCAAAATAGACATACTTGGAAACGCATATGAATATCTTATTGGTCAGTTTGCAGCTACCGCAGGTAAGAAAGCCGGCGAATTCTATACACCATCTGGACCTGCAGAGCTTCTTTGCCGTCTTGCTTGCCTTGGACTTACTGATGTTAAGTCAGCAGCCGATCCCACTTGCGGCTCCGGCTCCTTGCTTTTGAGATTGAAAAAGTATGCAAATGTTCGCTTGCATTACGGTCAAGAGATGAACTCCACTACTTACAACTTAGCTCGAATGAACATGATACTCCGTGGTATTCCTTACCGTAACTTCCAAATTTACAATGGCGATACTCTCGAACATGACTACTTTGGCGACAACAAGTTCCGTGTTCAGGTGGCTAACCCTCCGTACTCCGCACAATGGTCTGCAGACCTTAAATTCATGGAAGATGAGCGATTCAACGAATATGGTAAGCTCGCTCCCAAGAGTAAGGCTGACTTCGCATTTGTTCAGCACATGATCTCCCACATGGATGAGGACGGTCGTGCCGTTGTTCTTCTTCCGCACGGTGTACTGTTCCGTGGCGGTGCAGAAGAAACCATACGCAAATATATCATTGAAAAGCTTAATGTTCTTGATGCTGTTATCGGTTTGCCTGCAAATCTCTTCTATGGTACAGGTATTCCTGTGTGTATTCTCGTACTGAAGAAGGAGAGAAACGGTAACTCTGACAACATCCTCTTCATTGATGCATCGAAGGAATTCGAAGCAGGCAAGAATCAGAACATCCTCCGCGATTGCGATATTGATAAAATCGTTGACGCTTATGAGCGCCGTGAGAATATTGATAAATACGCACACGTGGCTACTATGGCGGAAATTGTAGAAAACGGCTTCAACCTTAACATTCCTCGTTATGTCGACACCTTTGAGCCCGAGCCTGAAATTGACTTGGGTGAGGTTGCTGCAGAAATCCGTAAACTTCAGGCTGAAATTAAGACAATCGATGCCGAACTCAAGCCTTATTTTGATGAGCTTGGACTTGATTTTCCTTTTGACGTGGAGGGGGTATAATTATGGCAAATGTATCCTCAAGTAACGGTCTTGAAAAGTACCCGAAGCTCCGCTTCAAGGGCTTTTCAGAGTCGTGGAAAAGCGTGCGTATAGGTAACGTCTATGCCGAGCGTTCCGAGCGTGGTGCGGAAGATATGGAATTGCTTTCCGTCACCATGAATGACGGCGTAAAAATGCGTAGCGATATCGAAGGTAAAGACAATTCAAGTGAGGACAAAAGCAACTACAAAATTGTTCGTGCTGGCGATATGGTTTACAACTCTATGCGTATGTGGCAAGGCGCGAATGGCATTTCTCCTTGGGATGGAATTGTCAGCCCTGCATACACCGTTTTGAAACCTCGTATGCTCATATCTAACGGTTTCTTTGCTGCTTTGTTTAAGACTCATCGTTTGATTAATGAATTCCGCAAGAATTCGCAAGGAATGACCTCCGATACTTGGAATCTCAAATATCCGCAAATTGAAACAATTAAGACCTGCATCCCTGCACTTGACGAACAAGAGAAGATTGCTGAATTTTTGATGGCATTAGATCAACGCATCGAAAAGCAACGCACTCTCGTCGAACACCTCAAGAAATATAAAAGAGGTGCGTTACAACATATTTTTCATAAAATGACCGATTGTTCTATTGTTACGGTCGGCGATGTTTTTACAAAAGCAAACAAACGAAATAGTGATGGTAGAGTTAAAAATGTAATTACCAACTCTGCGGAATATGGACTTATTCCGCAACGAGATTTCTTTGATAAAGATATTGCGGTTGATGGAAATACAAACAATTACTTTATAATCAAAAAAGGGTGTTTTGTCTACAATCCAAGAAAATCAAACACAGCTCCATATGGGCCGTTTAACTGTTATCAAGGAGAAGAAGAAGGTATAATATCGCCTCTATATACTTGCCTTGTAAAAAAAGCAGAAGTTGATTCTATATACTTGTCTTGGTATTTCAAAAGTGATTCGTGGTATCGTTATATCTACGACAATGGCTCACAAGGCGTTAGACACGACCGTGTAAGTATGACGGACGATCTTCTTATGGGTATTCCAATAAAATTACCTAACGATGCAAAACAAAAAGAAATAGGTGCTTTCTTTGATGCTATAGATGCAAAACTAAAGTACGAAACAGACATCCTCAATGCCCTTATAAAAATCAAAAGTGGGCTGTACGATAAGATGTTCATTTAGATTAACTAAAAGGCTATAGTGGACAGCTAAAAGCTGCTACTATAGCCTTCTTTGATAGGTTGATATTCAATTAAAAATAGTCCTCTATTAACGGTCTTGAAAAGTACCCGAAGCTCCGCTTCAAAGGCTTTTCAGAGACATGGGAACACGTTAAGCTATCAGATTTTGTTAGCCGTGTAACCCGAAAGAATTCAGATAATCAAACGGATATACCTCTCACTATTTCCTCCAAGGATGGTTTGATCAATCAAAACGAATTCTTCAGCAAACAAGTTGCGAGCAAAGATATGTCTGGCTATTACCTCTTGCAGAGGGGTGAGTTTGCATATAATAAGAGTTATTCCGTTGGGTTTGATTTTGGCTCTATTAAATGCCTTGAAAAGTACGATCAAGGTGCATTATCCACGCTGTATATCTGCTTTGCATTGGATCGTTTTAACTCGGATTTTATAAAGCACTATTTCGACTCTTTGAAATGGTATCGAGAAATCTATATGATATCTGCCGAAGGGGCGCGTAATCACGGATTGCTTAATGTTCCGACGGAAGATTTCTTCGCTACGCTTCATACATTGCCGATGGATACGGCAGAACAAAGAAGGATTGCCGAGTTTTTGGATTTGTTAACCGCAAAAATTGAAAAGCAACAATCTTTGGTGGATAACCTCAAGAAATATAAAAGAGGACTCTTGGATGCTGTATTTAATCAAAAAATTCATGTTACCAATGATGATGAAGAATGGCATGAGTGTCGCATAGGCGATATTCTAAAAATCTTACACGGTCGAGATTATAAAGATTATCAAGCCACCGATGGTGAATACCCTGTTTTGGGAACAGGAGGTATTATAGATCACGCAACAAAATATCTTTGTGATTGGCCTTGCGTTTTAATCGGTAGAAAAGGAACTATTGACAAACCACAGTATATGAATACGCCTTTTTGGACGGTTGACACTCTCTTTTACTCCAAACCGGAGGCGTTCCACAATCCGAAATTCCAATACTATTTATTCCAAACAATTAATTGGAAAAAATATAACGAAGCTTCGGGCATTCCTTCGCAAAGTTCAAGCACAATCGAAGGAATTTGCGTTTGTGTTCCAAATCTAAAAACGCAAGAAACTATTGCTCGTCTATTTTCGAATATTGACGAAATAATTGAAAAACAGACCTCCATTTTGTCACTACTTCAAAACAGTAAGAAAGGGGTGTTGCAACAACTTTTTATATAAACAATTGCTGTAGCAATCCGCTTTTAAGCGCAACGAACTGATCTAACGTGTTTTCCTCAGCTGCAATGTGAGTGTCTATTTTTAAAAGAAAGTCCGCTATTTTTTGCCTTTCTTCAGAGCTTGGATAGTCGATTGGCATATCGGCAATATCGTCACCGCTTATAGCGGTAAATGTGCCTCCTTGTTCGATGCGTTTCCAATATGGCTCATTGCGTTCAAAGAAATAATACAAGAAATCATTGTTATCTGCGTTAATTGCACAAACACCACGACCTAAACAAACCGTTCTATCGGCTCTACCGACAGAACCTACAGGGGCGCGTACAGAAAGAATAATAGAACCTTTCTCGCAAATTTTTGTGGGTTTACTTGTATATCTTTGCGGACAGGTTATGCGATTTTTCATATCTGCGTTGCCTTGAACCAAAGGTATGCCGAGTTGTTCGGTATTGTAAGATTCCGAGTCGGGAGATTGTCCCATTGTTATTTTGCAGATCTCTCCTACTGTTGTTTTGATCCAAGGAGGACTATTTTTTGTCAAGGAAATCTTTCTCTCAAAAATAGCAATGGATACACCTCTTTTATATTTCTTCAGGAGTTCAATTAAACTTTTTTGTTTATCAATTTTTTCGGTGATTTTTGCAAGGAAATCGCCAATCTTCTTTTGTTCATCGATTTGAGGCAACCACACCTCCAGCGGCTGCATAATTGATATCCAATGTCGAGAATGACCTTCAGGTTTATAGTTGATATATCTTAACAACTCGTAAGCATATGAAATCGGAATATCGTTTTTTGTGCGCAGTAGCTTCATTGCAGATGATTTCACTTTAAATGGAAAGTTCGCAAATTTAGTATCACAAGTAAAATCATCAAATAATATCACTTCGCCTTTATTGTAGATTCCGTATTCTTCGTTGGTATATCCAAGGATAAAGGTTTGATTTGCAGTAAGAACGGGAGTCAGATAAATATCAGAATATTGTTCTGAAGATACGATGTAAGCATCTGGTCTTTCGTATTCAAAAACATCACCTAAAACAGCCCGCGTATAAGCGTTGGAAAATTGCGGAAAGCGAAGCTTCGGGTACTTTTCAAGACCGTTACTTGAAGATAATACAAACCCCGTCCATCTCGTTTATGATTATTTTGAAGGAGGTGGTCAATATGACTCAAAATACCCAATTTAAGACGGTCATAAACGAATGGTTAATCTCTAAAAAGCCAACAGTTACGCCGTCAACACATGCAAACTTCACCCTTATAGCCGAGAATCACCTGATTCCACACTTCGGTCGAATGAAGATCGGAAATCTATCGGAAACAATGATTCAAGACTATATCTTCCATCTGCACGAAAAAGGCAGATTGGATGCATCAGGCGGTCTGACTGTCAAGACAATCCGAGATGTGATACTCGTCTTGCGATTGACCTTGTATCACGCCTATAAAGAACGAGCAATCCCTCTGCTCAATTGGGAGCTGATAGAGTATCCCAAGGAGTTAGGCATCAAGAGAGTGGTATCACTCTCAAGGGAACAAGAGCAAGAGCTGATCCAAGCCATATATATGGATCTGAACAGACGAACCGCAGGCATCCTTGTGGCACTCTTTACAGGTGTTCGTATCGGCGAGCTGTGCGGATTGCAGATGCAAGACATCTCGCTCGAAGGTAAGACGATCAACATCAACAAGACGGTGCAAAGGATTTACGACAAGAAGAAAGGCACTACATATCTTCACATCGGCCCCCCGAAAACGAAAACCTCTGCGAGAATCATACCGATACCGTCGCTCCTTTGCAACATCATCAAGAAGTTTTATACGGACAACCCTACACATTACTTCTTGACAGGAAAGAGCAAGCCGACCGAGCCGAGAACCTACCGTCAATTCTTCTCGCGCTTTATCAAACGGAACGGTCTGCAAAAGGTAAAGTTTCATGAGATCAGGCACACATTTGCCGTCCGAGCAATCGAAATTCCGGAATTCGATATCAAGTCACTTTCCGAAATCCTTGGACACAAGAACGTATCCTTTACACTGAATGTCTACGGTAGTGCCAATATTCAACAAAAAGCGAAATGCATGAACCTATTAAATGACCTTTTGTAGTTATATAGCCATTTTAGCTACCGCCAACTCAATCCAGCCTGCCACTTAATGTGGCAGGCTTCTTGTTTGTCAAATAAGTTGTTATATTTTTTGTATCCCATTGACAAAAGGGCAAAAAACATTATAATATATATTAGAACGTATGTTTGATTAATCACAAAACAAAAAGGAATTTGAGCTATGAGAACAACAAAATTAGCCCCTACTTACGATGATTTTATTTACTACGAAAAAGAGGATTCTCCATCCTTAGATGTAGACGGTTTGGTTGTAGAAAGATTCGCCAGGTTAAAGAATCATGGAAAATATCTGGTTTTTTATGCTAACGTTGATAAAAAAGTATTCTCTCGAAATTGTCCTTATTGCAAAGAGCAAACTCCCAATGTGAAAACGGGAACAAATGACCCTCGTAAAATACACGACGTGCCTCGAGGCGATTATAGAGTTGACGTTATTTTTCAACCTGTTCGATTACAGTGCAAAAAATGTGGTAGCAAATATGTAGCGGAAATACCCGGTATTGACGTTTCTCGAACTATGACAAAGAGATTGCTTAGATTTATTCAAGAAAATTGTTTTGTCGAGTCTCTTACGTCTTTGGCCAATAAAAGCGGAGTGTCAATAGAAACAATTCGTAATATTATGGCCGAAGAAATCACTAAGCTCGAGGATGAACGTAAGGCAAATCCTATTTTTGCTCCCAGAGTTCTTGGGATAGATGAAAAGCACATAGTCCACACTATGCGCGGAACGCTCGTGGATGTAGAGGGTGGATTGCTATTAGATCTATTAGAGAATAACAATAGCTCTACGATGCAAGAAGCTATTATGCATATGAAAGATTGGGACACCAGAATAGAAGTAGTAACCACGGATATGAGCAATGCCTATTTAAGTTGGTTGCCCGAGTTCCTTCCTAACGCTACCATAGTTATAGATAAGTTCCATGTTATTCAAGATATTCAACAGCGTATTTCTAAAACAAAAAAGCAGCTTTATGCAAAGCGAAAATCTCTAATTAACAATATTGAAGACCCAGAGGAGAAATCTCGTCAAATAGGTGTATTACAGATGATAAAAAGTAGTCAACGCCTATTTAATTACAGTATGGAGAGCATCGTTAGAGACGAAGAGTCTGTAAAAGCTCGGAAACTTACCACTATTACAGACGAGTTTCCCGAATTTAGATTGTTGAGAAAACTTTATTATTTGATAGAAATAATGTATCAACAGCAAACGTATGAGGATGCAGAAGCCATATGGGATGAGTGGGTTGCAACACTTCCACCCAGCAAAGAGAAAGAATACAAAGAGTGGTGCGATCTATATAGTCTTGAGCCACCTATGTTTGAAGACTTTCGCTCATTTTCAAGAAGCGGATTCCAGTTTTTCAAACCTTACATATTAAACTACTTTAAACCCGGATGTCGAGAGACTAACGCTGCTACTGAAGGCCTAAACAAAATGATTGGCGATATAAACCTTATAGGTAATGGATATTCCTTTAGGGCTTTGAGAGCAAAATGCTTATTCACCTCACTGTTCTATGAAAGAACACTATATTCGCTTGATATGAAAACGGTTAAAAAGTGGAAACCTTCATTTGGAATGGCGTTCGGTGGAAATCTCGGTTCATCAAGAGGCGAAACTGTATATGAGGATGTATACACATTCAAAGAAACAACTCTTCCGATCAATTACCCTTCACTAAATATATTTAAAGATAATTCGATACTGTTCGATATTATTCAGTCTTCTGCGGTAGAGGACGAGCTATTAAATAGTGTCATTGATGAAGATAGTCTTTATGATGTCTCGTGCGAAGTTTTTAAAGAGATTAATACATATAGTAAATACTAATATCAAAAGGAGACTGGATATTACACCAGTCTCCTGATTTTTTATTCTTCAAACCAGCTTTCTGGCCTTCTAATAGGTAATTGTAGCTGCTCCTCAAGCAAATCAATAGCTTCTTTATGATCTTGCGTAATATATAATTCGCTTGGGTTCATCATATAAAACAGTATTGCGCGCGCAAATCTAAGTATTTGCTCATTGTTATGTGTCTCTGCCTTGGTTATTAAAATTTCGACATCATCCTTAGTTAATGAATCAAAACCAATCTCTCCGGATATTAACGCGTATTCGATTGGTGACAAATATGAAAGTTCTTTAGGAACGGTAATATTAAGTTTTTTCTTTGCAGATGCCTCATATTGTTGCCTTAATATTGGTAAACGAGCAGCGCTTCTTATACGTGCTCGCTGGATACTATGATCACGACGATCTTTAATAAGATCAAAAAGACGCTCTGATAGCTCGTAGTCTCCCTTGCTTTTAGCAATCATATGTATTGTAATCAACTCTTTTGTATGGATTTTTTTATAAGGAATTTCTCCTCTAATGACGCGCTTGTGATGCTCACTATAATCTTGGCGTTTAGGCTGAGACCATTCGAACTTCTCGTGTTTTCTGTTGTTAAACGAATTGCGTGCACGTTCTCTGTTTTTCTCTATACTTTCTTGTTTGGATTGATTTAATCGCTCTTTGGCCCTTTGGGCTAATTCTGTATCGTTATTGGCAATTGCCTTGTTATAGAGAGCGAGCGCTGTTTTAGTTCCAATTGTTTCGAGCGCAATTTCACCATTGATTATTTTACGTTGTTTTTCTGAATAAGCACTATTTTTCATATGCATACCTCCCGGTATAAAGAGAATACCAATATCTTTCTGTATTAATTATACCATACTAAATAGCACTTTTCATCTCCTACATTTTATTTACAAAGAAGGTGATATTCCAATGCGGAATATCACCTAATCTTTGTTTTTGTTAAGTTGTTTTGTTATTTTCAAATGTCACATGAATTTGAAATAGCCCTCATTTGAATTCCGCTTTTAATTTTGTTTTATTTGAGCATCATATAGAACAGATGAAGCTCGGCTCCATCTCTCAATAAAGAGTAATCTCCTGCCTCAAGTTCAATTATTAAAATACCATTTTCAGGTATAGTATGTGATGTTCCGTTGATTTTGATAGATTTACCAGCATTATTTGTACTGAAAATCAAGGTAAGCTCTTTTGCTTCTGTAAGTGTAAATGTAAGCGTTGTTTTCGACTCAATCTTCAAACACTTTGTAAGTGTACGACCATTATATTCAACAGTTCCCTTAGAAGTTGAAGTGTTTCCATTACCAATTGCAAAAAAGCTTGATGTTGTTCCACTCTCTGTAAAGTTATGAACGATTGCACCTGCGGGTGTTACAACGGGAGTATTTGTTCCGCCGTTGTCGCTGCCGCTTCCACCATTATTGCTACCACTATTACCACTATTACCACTATTACCACTATTTTCTGAATTTCCAACATTAGTAGAAACGAGTTTGCTCTTATATGATGTAACAAGTGCCTTAAGTCCGGAATTTATATCATAGGAAGTATCATCTGCAGCCGTAAATGTCCATTTGATATCGCCACCTTGAATACGTCCTGCAAAATTCATAACATCATATTTTGCCACCTCAGCTGTTTGAGGAGAATACTGATACATATCTGCACTTGTATCAAAGTTGCTATACGTATGTCCGCCCTTCTTTGAAACTATGCTCGATGAAAGAACCTCATTTCTGCTTGATGCTACATAAGCATCATATTCAACTGTATTTATTGAACTATACGGACGGAAAGTACCCCCAACAATAACGTCACCAAAGCTCTTGATTACACCACCATCTTCGCCAGAGAATGTACCTTTGGGATTGGAGTTGTCGGCTATATCAGAACCCTGCATTGCAGTAAGCATAGGATATTTTGTATTTCTAAAGTAATTTGCTTCAGAGAACACTGAGCTTCCACCACCTGCAGCACCAATACCGTATTTAGCTACGCCATCATAGTAGTTATTGTAAACGTGAACGTTAGCGTTTCTTACTCTGGGATGACGCGAGTCAGAATGGTCAAACCAGTTATGATGATAGGTGATGTAGTTTGAACCCTCACCTGTTGAAGCGTCAAGAAGACAGCATTTGCCTGAATCAAAGAAGTGATTATATGAAAGTGTTATATACTGTGATTTCTTTATATCAAGTGATCCATCACCTTTTGCTTGGTCAGAATCACCGCCTGCTTGACCATAGAAGAAATCAACATTATGAATCCACAAATGGCTGTTATCAGTATCAATGGAAATACCATCGTCCTTGAAATTCATAATACCAATATTACGAATTTCAACATTCTTACAGTTTCTAATCAAGAAACCGAATCCATTAATTGTAGCATCGTTGCCAACGCCCTCAAAAGTAATATTCATATCAGTATTTGCACTGTTTCCCTTGATTTGAAGTCCTTCGGATGAACTTGAAATATGATCAAGATCTGCAAGTGAAATCATACCGATAACACGAATACACAAAACATCATTTGAGGTGTTCTTTTTCTCTTTCGCATCAAGAATTGTCTGAAGGCCTGTTTGTATAGCACCGTTAACAGTAGCAGTTACGGTTTTAGCATTGGCGGCAGTAACGTAAATAACCTGTGCGTTGCTCTTAAGTGTACCGTCATCATTATAAGCACCGCTTGCGCTTCCACCAACGAAGCCAAAGCCCTCTCTTACGTGAGCAATAGTTCCCTTTTTGAATGATGTTTTAGTTGATGCTACTTCTTGTCCATTATCAACGGCATAAATATCAATAGTGTATTCTCCTGCCTTAAGACCGAGAATATCACATCTATAATATGTACCGTAATTTCTGATAAGCTCTGTATCAACCTTTATTCCATTGCAATAAACATTATAGCTATCCGCACCTGTAAGTGGAGCCCACTCACAGTAGATAGTTTCAAATGAAAATCCTGTAAGAGTAACATTAATGCTTCCTTCTACAGGAATATTGGGTTGCTGAATGATTGCACCACAGTTATCGCAACAGAAATCTGTGTTATCATCCTTATGATCTACACATCCAGATGGTGTCGGATCTTCAAGGGGTTCACCACAGTTATCACAAACGTAGTTATTATTGCTATCAACATGAACGTTGCATGTGGGTTTGTTAGAATTTGTTGTGGTGGATGTACCATTTGTTGTAGTTGTAGTGGTATGAGTTTCGGTTGTTGGCGTAGTGGGATTAGTTCCAGCGCCCAAGCAAGAAGACATAACTCCCATAACCATCATCAACACCAACACAAGTGCAAGTATTTTTTTCATATTAAATCCTTTCTCGAGATTTTATCTCTTATTTTTTATGAACATACCCATTATATTTTATCTTAACCGTAGAAAAATAGCAATACGTTTTTAAAAAATTCTTAATTCGTTCAAAATTTTTGTTTAATAACACCTAATATTTATTTTCTTTTTGTCTATAAAAACCAAAAACACTCTTCTTGCGAAGAGTGTTTTTGTTCTATTTAACAAAATAATTGTCGTTCAAGGTAAGTCCGTCTTCACTCAAAGTATATACGTTAAGTGAAACGTTTGTGTTCAGTGGTAACTGTTTTATTCTATCAAAATTTTCTTTTGGAACAATATTAGCTCGTCCATTTTTTATTTCTTCAATAAGCTCGGTGATGGTATTTATCTGCTTTTCAAAAGCTACACCGCCAATCACTTCTCTATCGTGAATGGAATGAACATCAGTTCCAGCCGTCATCGGCAAACCAAGATTTTTTGCATATTCATAAGCTCTGCGAACTTGCTCATCTGTGTCGCCCTGATTATACACCTCAATAGCATCAACGTAGTCAAGAGAAAGTCTTATATCTGAAATGTAATATCTTTCTCTAAACGGGTGCGCTTGGATAACAAATCCATTTGCCTTGTGAATAGTATCAAAAAATGGAATTCTATCCATATCTCTTATTTCGGGGTGTTCCTTTAACCATTTGGGAGATATTCCAAGCACAATATATTCATCATTTCCATCAGTAAATTTTTGTTCAAATCCAAAGAAAACACTAAATCCGTGCTTGTCCCCTTCTTTTTTTGCTCGGTAATATCCTTCGCAATATTCATCAATAAACATATCCCAAGGAAGTCGTCTATTGACTGATGTGTTTCCGTGATAGAAATGGTCGGTAATCACCATTCCAGAATAGCCCTTTTCAATATAGAATTTTATATATGCTTCGGGCTCAACTATTGAACATAAGCTCGCAGCATTTGTATGTGAATGTAATTCGTAATAAAACATTTTTTCTCCACAATTATATTTTATGTAATAATTATAAACCATTTTAAATCAAATGTCAACAAATTAAAAGCCATAATTTTTCTTATTGACAAAAAACATCGTTTATGTTACAATAATTCGTCAATATATTAATACGGAGAAAATAATGTCTGATTTTTTACATATAATAACACACAGTTTTATTGATTCAATAAAACTGCTCCCATTTCTTTTTTTAACTTATCTGTTAATGGAATATCTTGAGCATCGCTCGAGCAATATAGCAGAACGAGTGTTAAAACGTTCAGGGCAGCTCGGCTCACTTATAGGCGGTTCATTAGGACTCCTTCCCCAATGTGGATTTTCATCTGCTGCGGCAGGGCTCTACAGCGCGAGAGTTATCTCTCTTGGAACAATGATTGCCGTGTTTTTATCCACAAGTGATGAAATGATACCTATATTTCTTTCTCATCAAGTTAGATTTGAACTTATCCTTAAAATTTTAATTATCAAATTTATAATTGCTCTTTTGGTTGGTTTTACAATTGACCTTCTTATTAAAACTTTTTATAAAAACAAGTCCATCAATCAGGAAAGTAAAATTGAAGAATTTTGCGAGCGTGAAGATTGCCACTGTCATAGTGGCGTGGTAAAGCCCGCCTTGATACACACACTTAAAATTGGAGCATTTATATTTGCTCTAACAATTACTCTTAATGCTTTAATACATGGTGTTGGTGAGGAAAATATCGCGCATTTGATTCTTAATAAACCTGTTTTAGCAAATATTCTTTCTGCCTTGGTAGGACTTATTCCCAACTGTGCTTCAAGTGTCATCATAACCGAGCTTTACGTTGACGGAATACTATCTTCAGGAGTAATGCTATCCGGACTTTTGGCAAACTCAGGTGTAGCTCTTGCCGTTCTTTTTAGAACAAATAGACCACAAAAGAACAACTTGATGATAGTTCTTATACTCCTTATTGTTTCTATAATATCGGGATTAATTATTGATATTTTACCTATATTTTAAAATTAACGGCGTTCCATCTGGAACGCCGTTTGTTTATTAATAATTTTCCTTACGATATTTCTGCACTGTGCATCTTGGATGATGGGGTGGCGCATATACGGATGAAATTTTCAAATCGCATCTTCCGATATTTACTATATTGTGCCAAGTTCCTGCAGGAATAAATACTGCATCCCCCACACACAACTTTTGTCTATTATTAAGATGATTTTCATCGCAGCCTGTCAACAAAAGAGCGTATCCATGTTCAATTCTTATATATTGGTCGGTATCCTCGTGTATTTCAATTCCTATATCTCTTGAGCAAGAAATTGACATTAAAGTCATCTGTAGATATCTACCCGTCCATACGCTCTCTCTAAAATTATGATTTTTATTAGCACTTTTTACAACATTTAAGGTGTATACATCCCCACCGTGCTCGTTTTTTGATTTGAAATCACATCTTTCACAGTATGAGTTGTCGTTGCTTTGATAATATTCAAGATGATGATGAAGATTATTACCTGCGCAATCAAAGTCATCTTCTCTACGAGTAGTCATCTCTCTTTCAAGGCGTCCGCCATAATTTCTTTCCATTCTTTTATAATTGTTGTTACATATATGATTATTGATATGATTGTTTTCCATAATATATCTCCTTTACACTATTTTCATTATATGCAACAATAAAAAAATCGCTCACCTAAGTGAGCGATTTTTATGTAATTAATTATTTTCTAAATACTGAGAAGAGATCGTCAAAATCGAGGTCATCGCTCTTTTCTGCAGGTTCTTCTTTCTTAGATTCCTTAACGGGCTCTGCCTTGTTTGCAACAGCTACCTGTTCATCGAATTTCTTTTCAAAGCCAGTTGCAACGATAGTAATCTTCATTTCGTCCTCAAGATCGGGATCGAATGCAACACCCCAGATAACGTTTGCATCAGGAGTTGCTTCTGCAGAAATCATAGCTGCAGCAACATCAACATCCTGAAGTCCGATGTCAGGAGATGCTGTAATGCTAATGATAACGCCTGTAGCACCCTTAATTGTTGTTTCAAGAAGGGGACTGGAGATAGCTGCCTTAGCTGCAAGTTCTGCTTTATCCTTACCAGTTGCACTACCAACACCCATGTGAGCGTAACCTGCGTTCTTCATGATAGCTGTTACGTCAGCAAAGTCAAGGTTGATGAATGCGGGAACTGAAATAAGTTCAGAAATGCTCTGTACACCACGACGAAGAACATCGTCAGCTGCTTCGAAAGCATTAGCAAGTGTGATTCTTGTATCAGAAACCTGTTTAAGTCTTTCGTTAGGAATAACAACAAGAGCATCAACATAGGATGCAAGAGCTGCAATACCATCTTCTGCCTGATTCATTCTCTTTGTACCTTCAAAAGCGAAAGGCTTTGTAACGATACCTACTGTAAGAATATCAAGCTCTCTTGCGATACGAGCTACAACGGGAGCTGCACCTGTACCTGTGCCACCGCCCATACCAGCGGTAACGAAACACATATCTGCACCTGCAAGAATTGCTTTGATTTCTTCAATTGATTCTTCAGCTGAACGAGTACCGATTACGGGGTTTGCGCCAGCACCGAAGCCCTTTGTTACCTTTTCACCGATAACGAGTTGAACTGAAGCATCACTTCTCTTAAGTGCCTGTCTGTCAGTATTAATAGCAACAAATTCTACGCCTTTAATGTTTGTGTTGATCATACGGTTAACTGCGTTGTTACCGCCACCGCCGACACCAATAACCTTAATATTTACGCCTGAGCTCATGCTATCGTCATGTTCGAAAATCATTATAATATCCTCCAAATTTCACAAAAATATATAGAAGTTCGTCCTTACTATATATAATAATATATTTTTGCAATATTTGCAAGAGTTTTTTTGTTTTTTTGTTAAAAATTTTAATTTTTTTTGTTATTTTTGACAAAAATCAAATTCTTGTCGTATATTTTCGTCATTTACATAGCGCAAAATTACTTTTTTCTTGTCCGTAGCATCAATAATTGCATTTTTTTCTCTTTCAAAGCTATCTTCAATACACACCTTAAAAGAATAATCCATTTTTTCTGATATGTCAGTCATAGCTCCAAGAACGAATTTATACTTTTTAGCAACCACAAAAGAGTTGTTATATTTATCCTCAACGTCCACTATATTCAAGTCTTGATAAAACCCATATTTCTTTATGAATTCTATTAATTCACCTGCTCTTTTCGTGTCCTCGGTTTGATAAAGCGAACCTATCTCTCCCTCAGCAGGTTTTTCAAGTTTGATAAATACTCCCGAAAATCTCTCATAATCAGGCACTGAGATAACTATTTCAAGAATTTCAAAGTTATGGTTTACATAGCAAAATCCGTTTGTATGAGGAAGAATATAAATCTCTTTATATTCCTCAATTTCAATTTTTACTCTATTCGGGAAATGTGATTTAATCTTAACGTTTTTAAGATATGGCAAAGCATTTAAAATAGCATTTTCTGCCTTATTTTCGTTCAAGTAATATAATCTTTGTCCCTTAGTTATTCCAGAGGCATCGATAATGTCCGAATAGTTATATCGGCTATCACCAACTACATCAATTTCATCAACAGAAAAAAGCAACAGAACTAACGAAGATATCAACGCAAACACTACACATACGACAATAATAATACCCAAAATAAATATTACCTTGCTTGCTCTCTTATGCTCGCCTTTTACTTCCGTGTTTTTGTTTAATTTTTTATCCATATTATTTTTTTGTTAGTTTAATTATCTCATCGTAAATCAATTTATTAGCATCAGTGTTAGCAAATTGAACTATATTCTTGCTAAGTAATTCTCTTTTGCCTTTATCCGCCACAAGAGAATTTACAGCATTTACAAACGTATTATCATCAAGATTTTTCTCTTCAATCAAAATTGTAGCATTAGCATCAGCAAGAACCTTTGCATTCTTATACTGATGATTATCAACAACGTTAGGTGAAGGAATTATAAGAGATGCCTTTTTCATCATAGCAAGTTCGGATATGGTCATAGCACCTGCTCGACAAATAATAATATCTGCCGCGCTCATTCTCACGTGCATATCGTGGATGTATTCCATCATTGAAAGATTTGAGCAATCTTCAAGACCTGCATCCTTATACATTTTTGAAAATTCTTTGTAATATATTCTTCCTGTTGCAAGATGACAAATAACCTTGTTATCATTTCTTGCATGATTTTTCATATATTCAAAAACAATTTCGTTCATTCTTTGAGCACCAAGGCTACCACCGAATGCAAGAACATAAGTTTCATCGTCTTTAATGCCAAGCATCTTTCTTGCTTCTGCATAATCAAGTCCACCAAAACCACCACGCAAAGGATTACCAACGTGCATTACATTATTTTTGTTCTTAATATATTTTTCAGTATCCTTGAAGTTAACCAAAATTCTATCAAGACTTCCCTGCAACTGCTTAATTGCAAGACCTGGACGAGCATTTGACTCGTGTGCAATAGTAGGAATACCCATTTTCGCAGCCATTTTAAGCGCAGGCCAACAAACGTATCCACCAGTACCTATAACAATATCGGGCTTGAAATTTTTAATGATTTTCTTTGCCTCAATTTGTGATGTAAAAGTAAGCATAACTGCCTTTATATTTTTGAGGGAAAGTGAACGGCTGATTCCCATGATGTTTACATGATGAAGCTTATATCCCTCTTTAGTAACGAGCGTATTTTCAAGACCGCGCTCAGTACCAACGAATTCAATCTCGGCATCAGGAATATTCATTTTTATTGTATTAGCTATGGCAAGTGCAGGATTAATATGTCCCGCCGTTCCGCCGCCTGTCATTAAAACTCTCATAGTATTATTTCCTTTTTATTTTTTCTTAACTGTACTAAATCTCGAAACTGAAAGAATTATTCCCATTTCAAAAATTTGTAATGCCAATGATGTACCACCCGAGCTAAAGAACGGAAGTGAAATACCCGTATTCGGCATAGAATTGGTTACAACCGCTATATTTAATGCAACTTGAAGTGCAAGTTTGAAAGTCAATCCAAACACAAGCAAAGAGGTGTATTTGCTAGGACTTCTCGCAGCAATTTTAAATCCTCTAATAATCACGAGAACAAACAAACCTATAAGCAATACTGCACCAAAGAAGCCAAGTTCTTCGCAAATAATTGTGAAAATAAAGTCGTTTTGCGGCTCTGATATGTATCCGTATTTTTGGCGACTGTTACCAAGTCCTGTTCCAAAAAGTCCTCCTGAACCTATAGCATACAAGCCCTGAAGTGTCTGCCAAGCAGAACCTAATGGGTCAACCTCATCAATATTAATCCATGTATTAACTCTCTCTTGGGCATAATCGGATACAAGTATCAATAAACATCCCGCAACGGCAACTGCACCAATTATTAGGAATATCCACTTGGTACGAGTACCCCCCATATACATAACGGCAATACCAATCATACCGATAATCATTACACCCGAAATGTGTTTTTCAAGCATAACGAGTAAGCAAATTGCGCCAAAAATAAATACAGGATAAAAAACTCCGTATTTTAATTCACTTTTCAGATTTTTGTCATTTATAAGCTTTTTATCATATTTGGACATATAAAACGCAAGCATCATTACAACGCCTGTTTTAGCAATTTCCGATGGCTGAATAGTGATAAATCCCAAATCTATCCATCTCTGCGCGCCATTAAACTCACCACTAACCCCCGGAATAGGAAGCAAGACAAGTAAAAGAAGAAATGCCGAGCCAACATAAGTAACAGTTCCAAAACACTTCCAAAACCACGGACGTGAATAGATTACAAACGGAACAGTAACTGCACTTGCTGCCAATGCAAAAATCAAGTAACGGGTTATAAAATATGTGCTATCTCCAAATCTTTGCTCGGCATAGACGTATGTAGCACTATATGACATAACTGCCCCAAAACAAAGCAAAAGGATTACATACACAAGAAAGCGTGTGTCCACGCCATTTCTATATATAACCCTTTCTCTATCCCCCTCGTTTGAGGAAATATGGTCGGGCGTGATGTGTTTATGAAAATTCTCATCCAGAGCATAATTCTTCTCACGCACCCGTTCCATATAATCGTTTATTCTCTTTTTTATATTCTTTTTATTGGAAGTCATAGGGCTGCTTGTTTTTTTCTCATTTTTCATACCCTTACCTCCCAAAAATTAAATTGCGAAATATGCTAACGCACAAGATATAAATGTTACAAGTGAGAAAATAATAACAATTTTAATCTCACTCCAACCACATTTTTCAAAATGATGATGTATGGGAGCCATCTTAAATACTCTTATCTTTCTTCCGGAAAGTTTGAACACGCCCACCTGAATGATATCTGATGCCGCCTCAATAAGATATATAATTCCAACAAGGAAAATAATCATTGGCTCATCAAGTACAAATGTTGCGCCCACAACAAGACCACCTAAGAAAAGTGAACCCGTATCACCCATAAATACTCTTGCAGGATAGAAATTATAAATCAAAAATCCTGCAGTAGCTCCTATAAGAGCTGCACCCAAAAGTCCAAGCATTCTCATATTAAATGTGAACGCCATAACACTAAAGAAAATGCCAACTACTAATGTAACTGAACTTGCAAGTCCGTCAATACCATCTGTAAGATTTACGCTATTCACAAAACCAATGATAAGAACAAATGCAAATACATAATATAAAGCCCCAAGCTCAAGATATACACTTGTAAAAGGAATATGAAGAGCTGTGTTTATATTGTCAGTAAGACCCATTACTACAAGATAAATTATAGCTGCAAGGGATTGAAGAAGAATTTTCTGCTTTGCAGTAAATCCCTCATTCTGCTTTTTAACAAGCTTTGTGTAATCGTCAAAGAAACCTATCATACCATTCAAGGTAGCAAGTCCCAATGCAAGCGCCAATGGAATAAGCTCATTAGCTTCCCCATTAACTGCAATTATTATAGACATAACTGCCATAACCACCAATATTGCCATAATAAAGCAGATGCCGCCCATAGTGGGAGTACCTGCTTTATTCTTGTGCCAACGAGGACCAATTTCAAGGATTCTCTGTCCCACTTTATGGCTTTGAAGTATCGGGATTATGAGCTTTTCAAGAATAACTGTCAAAAGAAATATCGCAAGAGCGACCAAAACAAACTCAATAATCATTTTTATAACCTCATATTTAATTATGCAAGCTGAGCTTTAACGTAGTTGAGTACGTTCTCTGCCGCAAGACCACGGCTTGCTTTTACAAGAAGAACGTCACCCTCTTTAAGTACTGAAAGAAGTTTTTTGCCAACCTCTTCTGCATCAGTTACGGGGCTTCTGAATATCTGCTTTTCGTTCATACCGTTGTTAAGTGCGCCGTCAGCAAGATTTTTAGATGAAAGTTCACCGTATGTGAAAAGGAAATCTGCTTTCTTTTCTGCAAGATATGAACCAACACCTCTGTGAAGAGTTGCTGTAGTTGTTCCAAGCTCTCTCATATCACCAAGAAGCGCAATCATTCTGCCTCCCTTAGCTTTTGCAGTGTCACCAAGAACATTGATAGCTGCATTCATTGATTCAGGGCTTGCATTGTAGCAGTCCTCAATAACTGTAATTCCACCAACATTATAAATATTCTGACGCATCTTAGCCGCACGATAAGAAAGAAGTCCTTCGCGAATTGCTTCTTCAGCCATATCCATTTTAAGACCAACTGAGAAAGCTACCATAGCATTATAAACATTGTGTGAACCTGCAAGGTTGATTTCAATGTCTTTATATTCAGAAGTAGGTGTTCTCATATCAAATATAAGACCTGTTTCTGTGTTTCTTATATTATTTGCGAAATAATCACATTCTTCGTTCTTCATACCGAAGTAACGAACGTTGTATCTATCGCTTTCGTGTCCCTGAAGCAAGGGTTCATCACCATTTAAGAAGAGTGTACCACCATCTTTAAGACCTGCGGTTATTTCCATTTTTGCACGGCAGATGTTTTCTCTTGATCCAAGTGCCTCAAGATGTGAAGAACCGATATTTGTAATAACTGCAACGTCGGGCTGTGCTGCTTCACTCATATATTCAATTTCACCAAGACCACTCATACCCATCTCGAACACAGCTGCATCATTTCTTTGGCTGAGTTCAAGCATACTCATGGGCATACCGATAGTTGAGTTGAAATTACCTTCTGTCTTATAAAGGTTGAACTTTCTATCAAGAACTGCAGAAAGGAATTCCTTTGTTGTTGTCTTACCAACAGATCCTGTAACTGCAACAGTTTTGATATCAACCTGTGCCTTAATATACTGGGCAATATCACGAATAGCACGAACAGAATCCTGAACGATAATTACCGCAATACCCTTAACATCAAGGGGTACTCTTTCTGCGATAACACAACGGCATCCTGCCTTAACTACGTTAGAAATATATGAATGTCCATCAACTCTTTCACCGCGAATAGCAACGAACATAGATGTGTTATCAGCCTCACGTGAGTCAGTACAAACTGTTTCAAAAAGAACCTTATGTTCACATCCTACATTGTATATAGTTCCACCACAGATTTCAGCAACCTTATCAGCTGTAAGACGACCAAGTCCAAGTTTAATTTTCATTGTTCATACACTTCCTTTCGTAGTATTTTTTATAAAATTGCTGCAAAATCTCTCTTTCATCGAAATGAGATTTGCCATAAGCATTTATTTCGTAATCTTCATGTCCTTTTCCTGCAAGAAGAATAATATCACCATATCTCGCAGTCGCTATCGCGTATTCAATAGCACATCTTCTATTGGGAATAACCACAAAATTGCTTTTTTCTTTCATTCCCTCAAGAATATCATTTATTATCATATTGGGCTTCTCACTCCGTGGATTATCACTCGTTACTATCACGAAATCCGCATTCTCCACAGCAATTTCACCCATAATTTTTCGTTTTTCTCTTTCCCTGTCGCCACCACATCCAAAGAGCAAAACCACTCTTTGTTCTTCCCTTTTGAATCGGTTAACGGTTTCCAAAAGCTTTTTTAAGGCATCGGGGGTGTGAGCGTAATCTATAAAGGCCGCAAAACCCCAACCCTTAAAGAGCTCGATTTTTTCAAGTCGTCCACGGACTCCTTCAAAACTCTTCAGGGCATCCCTTATGATGTGCTCATCTATTCCAAATTCAATAGCACAAGCAATTGCTTGCATTGAGTTATAAACTGAAAACTCACCGGGGATATTACAAATTACGTCAATTTCTTTTTCTTTATTTTTAAATTTATATTTAACTCCTGCATCACCACAATAATTAATATCTGTGGCAAGAAAATCGGCATTTTGCTCTGTTGAGCAAGTCAATTTTTCGCAAGAAGAAGTATTCAAAATTAATTTTCCATAATCATCATCGATATTTATTATTCCACGTTTGCACTTATCAAATAAGGTAAGTTTAGACTTGAAATAATCTTCCATAGTCAAATGAAAATCAAGATGATCTTCTGTCAAATTTGTAAAAATTCCAAATTCAAACTCAATCGGCTCAAGTTTTTTTAGTTTGAGCGCATGTGAACTTGCTTCCATTATCACAACTTTTACTCCAGCGTCCGAGATCCTGCGGAGCATGGGATACAGCTCCTCAGGATCGGGCGTTGTGAAATTTGTTGCAAAGTCACAGGAATTTTTAAGAAAGGACGAATTATTTATTGTTCCTATGACTTCACTTATGATATTTGCTTTATCAAATATATTCTTTATCATAACGGTTACACTGGTTTTTCCATTAGTTCCCGTTACTGCGATAAACTTTAGTTTTTTTGTTGGCTCACCGCAAAAAACATTCATCATTTTTGCAAGTGCCACTCTGGTATCGCCAACCAATATCGAGCGTTCAAATGAAAAGTTTTGCTTTTCAATAATTGCAGCCACAGCGCCGTGAAGCAACGCATCATTTATATATCTGTGACCATCGTTTTTGGTTCCGTCAAGGCAAACGAAGATGTAGCCCTCTCTCACCTTTTGGGAATTTGATGTTATGCCCAAAACCTCAATGTCTTTTAGATGCTCGGGACATATGATATCTGCCTTTTGACAAATTTCTGAAAGCTTCATAAAGCTCCTCCTTCAAGAGAAAAACTTTTTAAACTTCCTTTTATTCGTCAGGATCTAAATATCTAAAGGTTACAGTGATAACAGTACCAGGTGAAACCTTTGTTCCCGCAGGAATTGATTGTTCAATAACTATAGCTCCTGCGCCACTCATATAGTTATCCGTCCCGTCAATGCAAATATTGAGTTTGGCATTTATAAGCATTTGATTTGCAGCAAATGCTCCCTTTCCAACAAGGTCGGGGACTGTAACCGTTTGCTCTTCAACTGTATCTCCGGTATATAGAGTAATTATTTTATTCGTTCTATCAATTACAGTGCTTCCTTTAGGCACTTGATTTGTTACGTAATTGCCATCACCCTTGATGATAACTTCGTATTCATAATCCTGCGCCTGAAGAATTGCTTCTTCAACAGTCATTCCCATAAGATAAGGAACTTTAACACTATTGTCGGTTGAAACATCCTTTTCAACTCCGATGTAAGGGAGAATATCTTCCATAAGTGCGCCCATATAAGGAGCTGCAATAACGCTTCCGTAAAGCACACCTTGGCTTGGTTCATCAACCATAATGAGAATTGCAATTTCGGGGTCATCTGCAGGAGCAAATGCTACGCAAGAACAAATATAGGGTTCTACGTTGTCAACGCGTATCTCTGTTCCCTTTTTCTCACTGGTTCCCGTTTTGGCTGCAATTTTGTAGCCTGCAACGTAAACGTTCTTAGCACCACCATCACCCGAAACACCTTCTTCAAGGATAACGGAAAGTTTATCACAAACCTCTTGGCTTATAACCTGACGCTTAACATTCGTTTCGTGTTGATAGGTTACATTTCCTTGATTATCGGTAATCTGCTCAACAAGATAGGGCTCAATTAAATATCCACCGTTTGCAACAGCGGCTATCGCCATAACGTGTTGAATTGGAGTTATATTAAAGTTCTGACCAAATGTATAAATTGCAAGGTCAAGATCCGTCATATCATTTTCTGATTTTATTAAGCTATTACCTTCCGCAGGAAGATCAATTCCCGTTCTTTCAAGATATCCAAATGACTTAAAGTAATCATAGAAATTTTCTTTTCCAAGACGTTCACCGATTTCCATGAACCACACGTTGCACGATTGAACAAGACCTTGTGGAAATGTTAAATCTCCGTGTCCTTTGACAACGTGGCAATGTATTGTGTGTCCGAATAAATGACGCGAACCACCACAGAACACTACATCGTCAAGTTTAACTTTATTTTCAGTAAGAGCCATTGATGAAGATACTACTTTAAATGTTGAACCTGGAATATAAGAATCCGAAACGGCTTTATTTCTCCACATCTCCATAAGATATTTTTGAAATTTTTGTTCGTATTCTTCAGTTCCCTCAACAAGAGAATCCTCTATTAAAAATTGGGAATAATATTCGTTAAGTGTCCACGGATCGTTAAGATCATATCCGGGAACTGTAGCCATCGCAAGAATAGCACCCGTTTTGACGTTTACTACTATTCCGCAGGCTCTGTTTTTAGCGCCACATTCTTCAACAGTAGCAAGCAGTTGCTTTTCAAGGCATTGTTGAATGTAAGCATCTATCGTTGTAACAAGGTTTCCACCATTTTGCGCAGGAATGTAGCTTTCGTATTCATATGGCATTTCGTTTCCATAGGAATCTCGCGCTGTAACGTAATATCCATCAGTTCCTGCAAGAATTTTGTCATACTGTGACTCAAGTCCGTAAATGCCATCACCTTCTGAATTTGTAAAACCTAAAACTGAAGAAGCAAGTTCGGAATTGGGATAATATCTTGTGCTTGTTGCTTGAAGGTATATCATGTCGTGATAATTGTTATCATCAATAAAGCGTCTTACCTCGTCAGCTTTTTCATCCATAACGTTTTTCGCAATGGTTCTATCAAGATATTTTGTATATGTTGTTTGTTTATATACAGTTTCATAGTCAATGTCCAATATTTGTGATAATCCTTTAGAAATATCTTGGGCATAGCTTACTGTTTTGCCATCGTTCTCTGCCTTTTTTTGATTATTCAATATGGAAGATGGCGAAATGAATATTCTATATGTTGTTATGTTTGTAGCAAGAATATTGCCGTTTTTATCATAAATAGTTCCTCTCTCGGCGGATACCGCTGATTGAGTGGTTATCTGATCTATAACATTCGAAAGATATTTGTCAAAATCAACTGTTTGTATCCAAAATATTCTTCCAAGAAGTATTGAAAACACAAGAAGTATTCCTACTAGCACAATGGTTGCTCTTTTTAATCTTTCGTGACTTATGGCTTTATCGTTCATATGATCACGCTCCTTTTCACAATTTACCATTTATGAAAAATAAACGGTGAGAGCCGGATTCAAGCAAATGGGCCGTTGCTCTTGCTCCGTACCGTGCGCCAACCTCCACGAAAGGCGCCCAGTTTGCTCTTCACCGTTTTTCAAGTGTGGCAAATGGAAAGAAATCTGCCTTCTTAATATTATTCTTAGAAGGCATCCAATATGATTTTTCACTTAAATTGTTGAAAAATCCAATTCATCAATGAGCGAAATGAAACCTTTTCAGTTAGCTCCTTTTCAAACTCATCTGTTTTGTTACTATTTATATATTTAAAGTTCACGTGCTCTTGACTTATCATACCAAGTTCTTCCTTGGCAAATGTCTCAATGTCAGCATCAGCATTTTTCTTATTAAGATCTGTGCGAAGTTCAGCAATCTCTTTGTCGAGCAACTCAATTCTTTCTTCAAGATCGTTTTGCTCACTCTTAGCAGAGTTTAACAGAACCGCAGAACCAACTATCATCAAAAGCGATATCGTGATTACTATTATTGCAAATATAAGAGTTCCAGGAATTTTAGTTTTTCCGCCCTCTTCTATCTTTTCTTCATTTCTTTCGTTAAGTGGTATCCAGGTCTTTGCCGCAACCTTTGCTACCTCTTTAATATTAACTGATTTTCCTTGCTTATCTTTTTTCAAGGTCTTTTCTTTGTTTAACACTTGCTTTTTAGGGGATTTAGGATTCGTCTTATCCGCCTGTGCTTGAAGCTTGGATTTTACATCATTTTTATTATTATTTGTATTCATGTTTTCTTTTTTATCATATCTTGCCCGATCTATACCCTGCAAGATAACCGCCGTATCTAACTCAGCACTAGTATTGGGCATATATTCACGAGATGTCTTATGTAGCTTTCTTGCGTTAGCTCGCATCTCAATCTCGCGAGTTTGTTGCTCACCATATTCGGGGCTTTTATTGTAGGTCGCACCACGTTCTTCATATCTTTTAAAAAGTTCATCAAGCGCTTTTTCGTGATTCGAGGCATTTTGAACTTTTTTCATCGTGGGGCTTCCTTTCCTTTATATTTTCTCTGCAACTCTGAGCTTTGCACTCTTTGAACGACTGTTCACACTGAGCTCTTCATCACTTGGAAGTATAGGCTTCTTAGTGATTATTTTTATTTTGGGAGTATTTCCACAAACACATACAGGAAAATCTTTGGGACATGTGCAACCCGTTGCAAGTGAATTGAATGTTTGCTTAACTATTCTATCTTCGAGAGAGTGGAATGTGATTATCACAATTCTACCGCCCTTATTCATTCTGTTAACCGCCGCCTCAATCGTGGGAGCGATAACATCAAGCTCCTTGTTAACTTCAATTCTCACTGCTTGAAATACTCTTTTAACCGAACTCCATTCCTCTTTTCTTGCAAAAGAAGGAAGTGATTTTTTGATTATCTCAACAAGTTCACCCGTAGTTTGAATAGGTCTTGCATTAATTATTCCTGCAACAATTTTTGGAGCAAATCTTTCTTCGCTAAAATCGTAAATGACTTTTTTGAGTTCATCCGCAGAATAATCATTAATAACGTTATATGCACTTCTCTCGGCTCTGTTGTCCATTCTCATATCAAGTGGTGCATCCGCCATATATGAAAATCCACGTTCAGCCGTATCAAGCTGATATGAGGAAACACCAAGGTCCAAAAGAAGACCATCAATCTTTTCAATTCCAAGATTATCAAGAACGTTCTTAATGTTTGAGAAGTTATCTCTAACTATCTTCACCTTATCTCCAAAAGGAGCAAGTCGTTCTGTAATAACCTTGATAGCATCTTCGTCTTGGTCAATAGGTATGAGCAATCCGTCATCAAGCTTTTGTGCTATTTTTGAAGAGTGTCCCGCGCCACCTGCAGTACCGTCAACGTAAATGCCGTTTGGTTTTATATCAAGATTTTCAATGCACTCGTTTAAGAGTACAGAAAAATGTGAAAACTCACTCATAATTAAAGTCCGCAATCTTCAAGAGCCGCACGGAGCGCTTCCATATCCTGCTCTACCTGATTGTTTTCATAAGATTCTTCTGCCCAGATTTCTGCATAATCACCGCAGCCGATAATAACTGTACCTTTTGTAATGGATGCAAATTGAAGCATAGAATTCGGAAGAATTATTCTTCCCTGAGCGTCAGGGGAAACCTCAATTGAATTACCAATCAAGAAACGAAGTGCTTCTTCGCTTGTCTTACGAGGAAGGAGCTTGATGGGTGCTATGTACTTTTCCCATTCAGCGTGGGAATAGATTTTGAGATAATTTCCGCGGATACTTTGAGAAACAACAAATGTTTCGCCAAGTTCTTCGCGATATTTAGCAGGCACGAAAAGACGATTCTTTGCGTCAACGTTATGCTTGAAATTGTTCGATAACATATCCATGAACTCCTTTCATTGAGATGGGTGAAAATCTTGAAATTCACCACTTTTAATCACTTTCATGGGATTTTTCACCACAGTGCATCACTATTATACTAAATATAAAACAAAAATGCAATAGTTTTTTTCAAAAAAAGTTGAAAAATATTATTAATTTTCTATGAACATTTTGTATTTATTTTATGAACTTGTGTTTTTTGAACAAAAAAACCACCGTTTTAAAAACAGTGGTTTTTAGGTGGGGATTTTCCCCATTTTTTACTTACTTTTTTTATTTTTAATTGCAGAAAAAGTCGGTGGAGTCTGCGGCACAAGGCACACGTCCCACATCCGTGTTATCACATCTTCTGTCGCGAAGTGCCGGAATGGGATTTTCAGCCACCTCGAATCGATAGTCATGTCGATGACGGCGGATATAATTTTCTATCACATTGTGGGATGGTACAATCTCAGGAGTGGGATTAGTTATCTTCTGAAAACTGAAGAAATCCGCATTTTCAGAAAGGCACTCAACCTTAGTATAAGTGTTATCTCTACCCGTGGTGTATTGCACCGTGTCAGCAAGTATTTTTCTGACATAATCAATGTTTTCATGGAGTGAAATGGGTGCAGGAAATTCACCACAGGGTATCACCTGTTGCCACTGCTTACCCTCATATTTTTCAAGGAGTTCGCGCGCTTTATAAAGATGACCAATCTCTGTATAAAGGTTATGCTCCCAAAGGCATTTTACATAGGTATCGGTTTCGGTCATATAACATGACCAATAGAGATAACACTCGCAGTATTCGTGCCACAAGAGCATTTCAAGCCAAGTTGCATTGGGATCCATAAGGGATTCATAATGGGTAACGTGCTCTTCTTCAACAAGAGCAATTTCTTGATACAGTTTTCGTGCCATATCGCTACAAGCAAAATTTGTAACGTTCATATAATAGTTCATCGTCTGCTGTTCGGCGGCTGTAATGATCATTGTATCAAGCACTGTTTGAACATCCGCGAGTTTGGAATTGATGCTCTTTCTAACATTATCCTTGGGATATCTATGGTGCGAGATTGTAGGTCTGCCAGGCATGATTTCTGTATATCTTCCCACAAGCATTTCGGGGGATGTTCCCTCGGTCATATCGAGGAGATTAGAGTACCTATAGAGGTGGTCGAAGTCCTCTAAAAGTGCGAAATCAAGGGCTTTTTTTACATTACAATCCTTTTCTCTTTTGGCAAGTTCGGCAGTGAGATCAACTGCAAGCTGCTCATAGCCGATAGTATGTTCAAGAATACTCTCATTTATAGGTTTTAAGAGCGAGATTTTTAATTGCTGTTGTTTTTCAATTTCTCGAGTCAGTGCAAGCTCACGGCGAAGATCATTATCTCCACAATGACGAGCAAAGTTATGTGAGAACCAGTTTGCCTCAAACTCGGTTCCATTCATAAGAATTATTCGGGTTTTAGTGTATGGATCTACCACTCTTTTGTCATAGGATACAGGATACATTTCGTTCCAATTTTGTAGGGCGCGCTCTGGCATTATACCTTTTTCATTAAATGGATTCATAGATTACTCCTTTTTTGTTATTTCCATAATATAGTATGCCGAGAATATATTAAATTATACTTTTATTTAATAAATTGGGATTTAATGGTTAGTTATATTGCGCGTCATCCTCGAGGGAAGTTGCGCCGAGATTCTTCGCTATAATCTTTTGCGTCATCCTCGAGCGGAGCGAAGGATCTCGGAACGAAGTGACGGACGCAAAAGATTATTACGCTCGAGAATGACACCTAA